>CAVHNN010000014.1:0-43227 GCA_963637465.1 Paludibacteraceae bacterium | reverse complement strand
TAAGAAGCTGTTTTGAAATGGTTCCCGAATTTTATCATGCGGAATTTTCGAGGCAGTTTCGGCTTTGGAAGAGGGAGCGTAGCGGTGGCTACGTGACCGATGACAAAGATGAAAATGGCCGGAAAGGCCGTGTAAGAAAAGAGAGGAATAAACAGCTTCTAAACAAAAAGAAAACAATATGTTGACGATTGCTTTTACTGACGGCACCGTTCGCCCTTGGGACGATGCGGAAGCCAAGAGGATATTCTGGCACTCTTCCGCTCACCTTATGGCGGAGGCTCTTGAGGCGCTCTATCCGGGCGTCAGGTTCGGAGTCGGTCCTGCGGTTGAGAACGGATTCTACTATGACGTGGATCTCGGGGACAGGCAGATTTCCGAGCAGGATCTGAAGGAGGTCGAGAAGAAGATGATCGAATTCGCCCGCACCAAGGAGACTTTCGAACGCAAGGAGGTTTCCAAGGCGGATGCGCTCAAATATTTCGAAGACAAGGGGGACAAGTACAAGTGCGAACTCATCAAGGACCTTGAGGACGGGAAGATAACGTTCTACACCAACGGACATTTCACCGATCTCTGCCGCGGGCCGCACATCAAGCATGTCGACGACATCAAGGCTGTCAAGCTCACTTCCATCGCCGGAGCATATTGGAAAGGCGACCAGAACCGTGAGCAGCTGACCCGCATATACGGCATCACTTTCCCGAAGAAGAGCATGCTGGACGAATATCTTGCGATGCTCGAAGAGGCCAAGAAGCGCGACCACCGCAAGCTCGGCAAGGAGATGGAACTTTTCACCTTCTCCAGCCGTGTGGGTCTCGGGCTTCCTCTCTGGCTTCCGAGGGGCGCCGTGATGCGCAACACTCTTGAGAACTTCCTTCGCCGCAAGCAGAGCGAGCTCGGATATCTTCCGGTTGTGACTCCGCATATCGGGAGCAAGGACCTTTACGTGACTTCCGGGCACTATGCCAAGTACGGCAAGGATTCTTTCCAGCCGATACACACCCCGCAGGAAGGGGAGGAGTATATGCTCAAGCCGATGAACTGCCCTCATCACTGTGAGATTTACCGCAGTTCCCCGCGCTCGTACCGTGACCTTCCTCTGCGCTTCGCCGAGTTCGGCACCGTTTACCGTTATGAGCAGAGCGGCGAGCTTCACGGACTTACGAGAGTCCGCGGCTTTACCCAGGATGACGCGCACCTCTTCTGCCGTCCGGATCAGCTCCAGGAGGAGTTCGAGAAGGTCATTGACTTGATTCTCTATGTGTTCAAGACTCTCAAGATGACCGAGTACATGGCGCAGATTTCACTGCGCGACCCTCAGGACAAGGAGAAGTACATCGGTTCCGACGAGAACTGGGCCAAGGCCGAGCAGGCCATCATCGACGCCGCCGCCAAGAAGGGGCTCAAGACGGTCGTCGAACTCGGGGAGGCCGCGTTCTATGGGCCGAAGCTTGACTTCATGGTCAAGGATGCCATCGGACGTCAGTGGCAGTTGGGGACCATTCAGGTCGACTACAACCTTCCGGAGCGTTTCCAGCTCGAATATACCGATGCGGACGGCTCCAAGCAGCGTCCGGTCATGATACACCGCGCTCCGTTCGGTTCCATAGAGAGATTTACCGCAGTAGTGCTTGAACACACGGCGGGGCACCTTCCGATATGGCTTTCACCGGAGCAGGTTAAAGTCTTGCCAGTCAGTGAAAAGTATGCCGATTATGCGGAAAAAGTTTGCGAATCTCTAAAAAATTCCGAAATTCGCGCTTCCGTTGACTCGCGTAACGAGACGCTCGGCAAGAGAATCCGTGAGATATCTCTGCTCCGCGTGCCTGTGCTCGCGATTGTCGGGGAGAAGGAAGTTGCCGACGGGACTGTCTCAATCCGCAGAGAAGGCGCGGACGAGGGCAGTATGTCCATTGGCGGCTTTATAGAGTATATGAAGTCGGCACAGGCCGATGAACTAAAAAATTAAGGAGGAAAAAGCTATCGCATTGCCTTACAAACCGAAGCCTTCGGGCTTCAAACCCGGCGGACGTCGTCCGGACCCTCGTCAGATGCAGAAGCGTGACGAGAACGAACTCAACATAAATGAGCAGATTTCTGCGCATCAGGTGCGTCTCGTAGGGGACAATATCCCTGAACCGGGTGTCTATCCGATTGCGAAAGCGCTTCAGCTTGCTGACGAGCTTGAGCTCGACCTTGTGGAGATAAGCGCGCAGGCCGATCCTCCGGTATGTAAGATTCTCGATTATCAGAAGTACCTCTACCAGCGCAGGAAGAAGGCGAAGGAGATGAAGTCCAACGCCGCCAAGGTCGTGATAAAGGAGATTCGCTTCGGGCCGAATACCGATGAGCACGATTTCCAGTTCAAGCTCAAGCATGCCAGAGGTTTCCTTGAGGAAGGGTCCAAGGTGAAGGCTTCGATTTTCTTCCGCGGACGCTCGATAATGTTCAAGGACCAGGGCGAAAAGCAGCTGCTGCGTTTTGCCGTGGAGCTTGAGGATCTCGGCCATGCCGAGAATATGCCTGTCCTTGAAGGCAAGCGCATGTCCATGATGATTGCCCCTAACAAAAAGAAATAGGGCTTCATATATTATTAACAATTAATTATTTAAAACAATGGCAAAGCTTAAGACCAATTCCGGTGCCAAAAAGCGTTTCGCGCTTACCGGATCGGGAAAAATCAAGAGGAAGCATGCTTACCACAGCCACATCCTCACCAAGAAGACCAAGAAGCGCAAGAGAAATCTTGACCACTTCGCTCTCATCGAGAAGGTCGATGTCAAGAGAGTAAAGGAAATGTTGGTTCTCTAAAAGTATTGAATTATGCCAAGATCAGTCAATTCAGTAGCCTCAAGGGCTCGCCGCAAGAAGATTCTCAAGAGAACCCGCGGTAATTTCCTGTCAAGAAAGAATGTCTGGACAGTAGCCAAGAACACTTACGAGAAAGGTCTCACCTACGCCTATCGTGACCGCAAGGCCAAGAAGCGCAATTTCCGCGCTCTTTGGATTCAGCGTATCAACGCCGCCGCACGTCAGTACGGCATGTCTTACTCTCAGTTCATGGGCAAGCTCAACGCGCAGAACATCGGGCTTAACCGCAAGGTGCTCGCCGATCTCGCCATGAACAATCCTCAGGCGTTCGAGGCTATCATCAACTCTGTAAAATAGTCTGAAAAAGTGAGTCTGAAGGAGTTCGCGCGCAACAAATGGACGAAGTTCACATTCTGGGCTTTGCTCTATGTGTTGTGGGTGATCTGGCTCGGGAATTTCTGGTGGCTCTTCGGTCTGGCAGTCATATTCGACATTTTCATCAGCCGCAAAGTCAGGTGGAATTTCTGGAAGAAGCGTTACAGGGAGGGCGAGAAGCACAGCGCGTGGAATGAATGGCTCGATGCCGTCATTTTTGCCGTGATTCTTGTGACTTTCATCAACATCTTCTTCTTTCAGGCCTTCAAGATACCCTCCTCATCGATGGAGCGGACTCTTTATACGGGGGATCACCTCTTCGTCAGCAAACTCACCTATGGGCCGCGCATGCCTCAGACCCCTCTCACCATACCGTTCACGCATAACGTGATTTTCGGAAAAGAGTCCTATTCGACTCTCATCCAGAATGAGTATCGCCGTCTGAAGGGATTCAGGCAGGTGGAGCGCGGAGACCGGGTGGTGTTCGGATTCCCTGACGGGGATACGGTTCTCAGGAGGGCTCCTGCGGAGGACTATCACACTCTTGTACGTGTTCTCGGACAGAAGACCGTTGACGGTCTGGGCGAGAAAGTCGTCCGTCCGATGGACAAGAAAGACCACTATGTCAAGAGATGTGTGGCTCTTCCGGGCGACGTGCTTGAGGTCAGAGACGGCAGGGTGTGGATAAACGGGGAGAAGGAGCCGGATTATCCCGGACTTCAGCTCTCGTGGAAAGTCTATACCAACGGACAGAGAATCAACGCGAAGACCATAGAAAAGCTCGGGCTTAACGCCACGGAGGTCTATTACGATCCTTCGATGCCGGGTTATCCCGCCATGATTCTCACCTCGGAGACGCTTCAGACGGTCCGCGGGCTTCCGAATGTCGTGAAGGTCGAGGACAACTTCGAGAGGGATTCGGAATCTGCGGCTGCGGAAATATTCCCATTCTCGGCCGGATATGGCTGGACCAGAGATTATTTCGGCCCGCTGCGCATCCCGAAGAAGGGGGAGAGAGTTGAAATCACTCCCGACAACCTGCCTCTCTACGAGCGGATAATCTCCGCGTATGAGGGAGGAAGCGTGCAGGAGGCTCTCCAGAAAGGCGAGTACACTTTCAGACAGGACTATTATTTTATGATGGGAGACAACAGGCACAACTCCCTTGACTCGAGATACTGGGGCTTCGTGCCCGAGGATCATATAGTCGGAAGGCCGGTGCTGATATGGCTCTCTACAGATGCGGGGAAGACGTTCCCCAAGAACATAAGGTGGGGCAGATTCCTGAAATTTGTATAGGTTTCAGTTTGGAAATCAGAAAATTATCCGCGATATTTGCACACCTCATATCAAGACAAGAAATAAAAAGAAACAACTATGGCAAAAGTTTGTCAAATAACCGGAAGGAAGAGAATGAAGGGCAACAACGTCGCCCATTCAAAACTGCGCACAAAGCGCGACTTCTCCCTCAACCTCAAGAGCAAGCGTTACTGGAGCGAGGAGGAGCAGAGGTTCGTGACCCTTAAAGTTTCGTGCAAAGGTATGAGAATTATCGAGAAGAACGGTCTTGAGGCCACTATTCGCGAAGCTCAGAAGAAAGGCTTGATCAACCTTGTTTAATTTTTAGAGATATGGCAAAGAAATCAAAAGGAAACAGGGTGCAGGTCATCCTCGAGTGCACTGAGCAGAAGACTTCAGGTGTACCTGGTATGTCTCGTTACATCACCACCAAGAACAAGAAGAATACTCCGGATCGTCTTGAGCGCAAGAAATACAATCCTTATCTCAAGAAGGTCACCGTTCATCGTGAAATCAAATAAGTTTGAATTATGGCAAAGAAAGCAGTCGCAACGTTCGCGGCCAAGGCCGGAGCTAAGAGCATGGTAAAGTGCATCCGCATGGAGAAGTCTCCTAAGACCGGAGCATATATGTTCTCCGAGCAGCTTGTTGAAGCGGAGAAGGCAAAGGACTTTTTCGCCAAGAAATAAGTGGGACAGGAATATTGAGAGAGGGGTCGGCCGGAACAGTGGCCGGCCCCTCTTTGCTTTCCGGACATCGCCGGCGGCGGGTGCATATCGGGGAAAATTACTATATTTGTGAGTTATGGCAATCAGTTTCTTTCAGAGGATAAGCAGGGCAGTCGTCGGTCGCTCACGGGTGGACGATGACACTCTCGACGCAATAGAGGAGGCTCTCGTGGAGTCGGATATGGGGGTCGATACGACCCTCAAGGTCATCGATGCTCTTGAGGAGAAGGTGGCGAAGGACAAGTACATGTCTTTTGATGAGCTTGTCGGGATGTTGCGGGGAGAAATTTCAGACCTGATAGACGAGGTCGGCGAGCCTTTCGACTTCTCGAAGAAACCTTATGTCATCCTTGTCGTGGGAGTGAACGGCGTCGGTAAGACCACTACCATTGGCAAGCTTGCCTATATGCTTCGTTCTCAGGGGAAAAAGGTGATTCTCGGGGCAGCGGACACTTTCCGTGCTGCGGCTGTGGACCAGCTGTCGGTCTGGGCGGAGAGGGCAGGGGTCGAGATTGTAAAACAGAGCATGGGCTCCGATCCGGCTTCCGTCGCGTTCGACACGGTCAATGCCGCGGTGGCGCGCGGTGCGGATGTCGCCATCATCGACACCGCCGGCCGTCTTCACAACAGGCTTGACCTGATGAATGAACTTACCAAGATCAGGAATGTCGTGCGCAAGGTGGTGGGCGATGCTCCTCACGACGTGATGCTCGTGATTGATGCGTCAACCGGGCAGAATGCTTTCCAGCAGGCTAAGGAATTCTCCCGCGCCACGGACATTTCCTCTCTGGTCGTCACGAAACTGGACGGTACCGCCAAGGGCGGGGTCGTGGTCGGGGTTTCAGACCAGTTCCATATCCCGGTGAAGTTCATCGGTGTGGGCGAGGGGATAGGTGACCTCAAGGTTTTTGACAAGGAAGATTTTGTCTCCAAGCTCTTCGCTTCGGATGATTTGAAATAAAACGTTACGCTATATGAAGCTTAGTTATAATTGGCTCAAGGATTATTTGAAGTGCGACCTCTCCGCCGCTCAGATTGCGGAAGCGATGACTTCCATCGGCATTGAGGTTGACGGAGTAGAGGAGATTGAGCAGATCCCCGGCGGTCTATCCGGGGTTATTGTCGCTGAAGTTCTTGAATGTGAGGCTCATCCCGATTCGGATCATCTTCACGTTACCAAGGTTGATACAGGCTCCGGAGAGCCGTTGACCGTTGTCTGCGGAGCGCCCAACGTCGCGGCGGGTCAGAAGGTTCTGTTCGCCCAGATAGGTACTGTGCTGCCCGGTGACTTCAAGATCAAGAAGTCCAAAATACGCGGAGTCGAGTCGTTCGGAATGATATGCGCCGAGGACGAGCTCGGGATAGGGACCAATCACGATGGGATAATGGTGCTTCCGGAGGATGCCAGGGTCGGCACCCCTGCCGCGGAGTTCCTGCATCTTGAGTCTGAAACAGTGATCGAGTATGAGATTACGGCCAACCGCGTGGATGCGGCATCGCATTGGGGAGTGGCCCGCGACCTTTATGCGTGGATGAAGCTCAATAATATCCCTTGTGAACTTGTTCGTCCGAGCGTGGATTCGTTCTCCGAGGGAGAAGGGACAGGAATCGGCATCGAAGTGCTTGACAGCAAGGGTGCGCCGCGCTACAGCGGCATCACCGTGAAAGGGGTCAAGACCGGCCCGTCACCGGAGTGGCTTCAGAAAAGGCTCCTCAGCATCGGGCTCCACCCGATATACAATATAGTCGATGTGGCCAATTTTGTGCTTTTCGAACTTGGCCAGCCTCTGCATACTTTCGACGCCGACAAGATAAGCGGCGGCAAGGTGATTGTCCGCAGGGCTGCCGAGGGGGAGAAACTCAAGACCCTTGACGGAGTCGAGCGCAGTCTTTGCGCTTCCGACATGGTGATTGCCGGGGCGGACGGTCCGATGTGCATCGCCGGCGTGTTCGGAGGTGAGGACAGCGGCGTTTCGGAATCCACCGTCAATCTTTTCGTGGAGAGCGCCTATTTCGATCCGGCTTCCATACGCAAGACTGCCAAAAGTCAGGGTCTGCAGACCGATGCGTCTTTCAGATACGAGCGCGGGGCCGACCCGCATGTGGCTATCTATGCTCTCAAGCGTGCCGTAAACCTCATTCAGGAGTGTGCCGGAGGAGAAGTGGTCGGCAAAATTCAGGAAGTGTATCCGACCCCGATCGAGAGGAAGCGCATAGAGCTGGATTATGCCAGGATGGAGGCCCTCATCGGCCACCATATCGGTCATGACGTGATTGAGAACATCCTGACCTCTCTGGACTACGAATTCCTGGAGAAGAAAGAAGGCGGCGCCGTGGTCGCGGCCCCGGCATATATGGTCGACGTTTATAGGGAATGTGACGTGGTGGAGGAGGTTCTCCGCATATACGGCTACAACAACGTCCCTCTGCCGAAGAGGATGCTGATGTCCGTCAACGCCACTCCGAAGCCGGACCCGGAGGCTGTTCGGAACAATATCTCCAACTTCTTGTCCGCCAACGGGTTCACGGAGATTATGAACAATTCCCTGACCAAGTCCGAGTATTATTCCAAGCTCGTGTCCTTCCCGGAGGAGAAGTGCGTGAGGATAGTCAATCCTCTCAGCCAGGATCTCAACGTGATGCGTCAGACTCTCATCCCGGGAGGCCTTGAGGTGGTGGCATACAATCTCAACCGCCAGACAGGATATCTGCGTACCTTCGAGTATGGCAGCGTATATGGCAGGCTGCCGGAAAAGACCGGCGAGACGCTGGAGGGATACGAGGAGCATCAGTGCTTCTGCCTCATGCTGACCGGCGCTCCGGACAAGTCATGGAGGGTCGAGTCGGAAAAGAGCAATTATTTCCAGCTCAAGGGCTATGTGGAGCTTCTGCTGAAACGCTACGGGGCTGACCTTTACAATATGCGCACGGAAGCCGCGCCTTCTGACATTTTCGCCGAGGGGATGACTTATTCTGCGCCGGGCTGCGGCCAGCTTGCGGTCATGGGCACCATAAATCCTATGCTGGCCAGACGTTTCGGAATTAAACAGGCGGTATATGCGGCCGAAATCAATTGGCCTGCCCTGTTTGAAATAGTCAGGCGCGACAAGGTGGCGTTCACTGAGATGCCTAAATTCCCGGAAGTCCGCCGCGACCTCGCCCTGCTTCTGGATGAGGAGGTCAAGTATTCAGATCTTCGCGCCGCAGCGCTCAAGCAGGAGAAAAAGCTCCTGCGGCAGGTGGGACTCTTCGATGTCTATCGCGGAGACAAGATTCCGCAGGGCAAGAAGCAGTATGCTCTCAGTTTCGTGATTCGCGATGCGGACAGGACGCTGACAGACCAGGATACCGAGAAAGTCATGGAACGCCTTCTTGCGTTGTTTTCCAAAAATTTCGGTGCGCAGCTGAGGTAGTTAAGGTATGAAGCTCGCCGGACATATTCTGCTTCTGCTATCTCTCTGTCTCTCTCTTGCCGCCTGCGGCGGGAGGGAGGGGAAGGTCATTCCCGAGAAAAAGATGGCGATGCTGTATGCGGACATGTTTTTGGCGGACCAATGGCTCAAGGAGAACAAGCCGGCCAGGCAGGTCGCCGACACGACGCTGTTTTTTGATCCGATTTTCGAGAAGTATGGCTATACTTTTGCCGATTACGAGAAGAGCATCGAGTATTATAGCGGCGAGACGGAAGTCCTTTCACGAATCGTTGACAGCGCTTCGGCGATGCTCAAGCGTCAGGCCGACCGCTATACGAAGATTTCTGCGGCAATCAGCAAGGTCCGGGAGGAGAATGAAAAGAACAGGGTGCCATATCTTTTTGTCGATTTCACCCGGGACTCCGCAGTGTGGGCCGCTTCCGGGGTGCTGTGGCCGGTCAAGGACAGTATCGCATCAGACAGGGACACTCTCCCGGCGCGAAGAGAACTCTTGTTTGTTCCGGAGTTTGAACCTGCGGTGAAGGGCCGTCCGTTGCAGAGGGGAGATAAAACTCTGCTTGAGAGGATGGAAATGAAAAAAATAGAATTAAGGTAGATATATGGATATTCTTCAAAAATATGGCTATGCTCCCGATGGTGAAGCCATCGCAGCCAAGCTTCAGTCGCTGGCGGACAATCTCTCCGGCGCGGAGTCAAAGGAGACTCTCTTGCGTTGTTTTTCCATGATGGATTTGACGACGCTTCACACGAATGATACGGTTGATTCCGTCAAGGCTCTCGTTGAGAAGGCCAACGGCATCAAGTCCGAATTTGCGGGCTATCCTCTTCCGGCTTCTGTCTGTGTCTTCCCGAACTTCGCTTCGGTGGTAAGGGACAGCAGATGTTCGGAAGAACTGCGTGTCACCGCCGTTGCAGGTTGCTTCCCTTCGTCTCAGAGCTATCTGGAAGTGAAGCTGCTGGAGTGCCGTCTGGCAGTGAAGAACGGGGCCGACGAGATTGATATTGTCTTGGCTCTCAATCATTTTATGGCTGGTGACTACGAGGGTGCTTCGCGCGAGATTTCAGAAATCCGTGCCGCGATAGATGACGAGGCCTCCAAGCTTGGCAGGACTGTCGTTCTCAAGGTGATACTCGAGACGGGACTCCTTGTCAGTGCCGAGAGAATCGCAAAGGCGTCTTTTCTTGCAATGGAGGCGGGCGCGGACTTCATAAAGACCTCCACGGGGAAGGTCGAGGTCAATGCGACGCCGATGGCCGCCTATGTGATGTGCGAGTGCATCGCAGCATATTATAAGGCCACGGGGCGCAAGGTCGGATTCAAGGCCGCCGGCGGAATCTCGACTTCCAGAGATGCGCTCAGCTACTATTGCATCGCTGCCTTCGTCCTCGGAGATGAGTGGCTGGACAAGAGTTTGCTTCGTCTTGGCGTCAGCCGTCTCGGCAACAGCCTGATAAGCGCAATCGAACAGAAAACGGTAAAGTATTTCTAAAAAGCGGGGATTTTTCTGTTTCTCAGCTGGACAATGCAGGGTGGTCGTTCAAAAAGAGCGGCCACCCGTTGCGTTTCGGGAGGGGGAAGTGCGGTTTTTGCTGTTTTTTAGCAATTTAATCGATTAAGAGGCGGATCAATCGGATAAGACTTGCGAGATTTGCAGCAGACAAAAACGATAGTGCTATGAAAAACTTCTTTATCTATGCAGCTGTGCTGCTTTTTGCCGCCTCATGCTCCGGAAAGTTGGCGGTCGGGAGTGTGGAGTTCGAGGACATCGAAGGCAATGAAATCGGGCACGAGATGATTGTGCTCGGCGACCGTCTGGAGGATCCGTATTCGGTTGAGAATATGGAGAAGGCACTGGATGCGGTCTATCCGACCAAGGCGGAAAGGGTGCCGCTGCAGCCTACTGATTATTATGTCCGTTTCCTCCCTTCGGGAGAGGAGCAATATGAGGAGCTCGTGGCGATGGGACTGATGCTCGTGGATCACCCTGTTGACTACACGATACTTAGGGAGGGGGATTATTACCACGATCCGGGGATTGCCGAGGATAAGATTACCTGGCAGTATGCTGTCGTTGACAAGGACTTCAAGTTCCCGTCACATATCAGATATGAGCTGCTTGAGCAGTGCTATATCTCCGAACACGATGCTTCCACAAAGTCCGACGGAATCGACTGGGGAGAGGTAGAGCGCGCCGCATTCCGCCTTACGGGCAACGGCGGGATGCTCTCCGGGCAGACCCGTTCGGGCGAGTCCGGCACTCCTTCCGGCCGGATCACGATAGTGGATTCCGCACTGGGAGATGAGCCTTTCGGGGTCAAGGGGGTCAAGGTTTCCTGCAATTGTTTCGTCAAGTTCGCCCACGCCTATACGGACAAGGACGGGTACTATCAGATGAGCCGTTCTTTCCGTTCCAATCCACGGTACCGGCTGGTGTTCAAGAACCGCCTTGGCTTCGGAATCGGTTTCAATCTGCTGCTTTGCCCGGCATCGTTCTCCACGCTGGGCAAGCACTCTCCGCAAGGGACGGATCTCAAAGTCACGTCCGATTCCGATTCGCGGCTCTTCACCCGCTGTGTGGTCAACAATGCGGCATACGACTATTATGAACAATGCAAGAGCGAGAGCAAGTCCATCAAGACGCCTCCGGGCAATCTGCGCATCTGGCTTTTCCGCAATCTGGGCATGAGCAGCGCGATGATGATGCAGCAGGGGGCGATAATCGACGGCAGTATCGTGGGTAAGTTTCTCGGAGAGTACACTTTCCTCCTGAAAGTGTTCCTTCCTGACATCACCCTCGGGCTGAGGGACGCCTGGACTTATGAGGACATCTACTCGATAACAGTTCACGAGCTTGCTCATGCGAGCCACTTCATGCAGGTGGGGAAGGACTATTGGAACCATTACGCTGAATATATCCTTAAATCTTTCGTGTCGTCCGGCTTCATGACATACGGTGTCGGGACCGAGGAGGATTACGGCTATTGCGAAGTCGGGGAGATGTGGGCCTATTATATGCAGACGGTGCTGCACAACGAACGTTACCCGGACAACGAACGGCTCTACGGGACGGGGCATTGGTTCTACCCGCAGATATTCATGTATCTCGATGAGCGGGGGATGACGAGACACAAGATATTCGCCGCCCTGACTTCCGACATCGCCGACCGCGACAAGCTGCGCAAAAAACTTGTCAGCCTGTATCCTCAGTCCAAGTCATCCATAAACCTGGCGTTCAGCCGATATAACTGAAAAATTCATACACATGACTAAACGAATCAATATGAAAAACATCAAACTGTTTTTTGCGGCTCTGCTTCTGTCTGTCCTGCCGCAATGCGCAGTGGCGCAGGAGTTTTCCGTCTCGACCAATTTCGCCGATTATGCCACCCTAGGCACATTGAACCTTGAGGCTTCTTACGGCGTGGCAAGGCACTGGAGCATTGTGACGGGAGTCAAATACAATCCTTTCTCCTTCACTCCGGACGAAGACAACACGGTCAGAATGCGTCAGCGTTCCGTGAGCACCGGGGCAAGATACTGGCCGTGGCATATATTCTCCGGCTGGTGGATGTCGGGGCTTGTCCGCTATCAGGAATACAATGAGAGCGGTCTCAGGGAGCAGCCGACTTCCTCCGAAGGTGACCGCTTCGGAACGGGGGTTGGCATCGGATACACTTATATGCTGACCCCGAAACTCAACATAGACATCGGGGCCGGCGTATGGGCCGGGATGGACATATATAAAACCTATTCCTGCGCGACTTGCGGGCGAAAAATAGACGAAGGGCGGAAAATTTTCATTTTACCCTCCGAGATAATGCTCGCGCTGTCGTATATTTTTTGAAAAAGTTGTATATTTGCACTCCACACCAAGCGCGGGTGGCGAAATGGTAGACGCGCTAGTTTCAGGAGCTAGTGTCAATTGCGACGTGTGAGTTCGACTCTCATCCCGCGCACACAAGAAAAGACCCCGAAGTCAAGTACTTCGGGGTCTTTTCTGTAGTCCCTACAGGAATCGAACCTGTATTTAAGGTTTAGGAAACCTTCGTTCTATCCGTTGAACTAAGGGACCGCGCACGAAGGCCGGATGTCTTACTCAGCGTTCTTGACGATGATCTGACGGCCTCTGTAGTAACCGCACTCCGGGCATACGCGATGATACATCACGGTGGCGCCGCAGTTAGGGCAGGTGGCAAGTGTAGGAACCGGAGCGAAATCGTGGGTACGACGCTTGTCCCTGCGCTGCTTTGAAAGTTTGTGTTTCGGATGTGCCATTTTTTATTCTTTTAAATATTTATTCACTCAAATACTTCGTAGTCTCGACATTGCATTCTCCGTCGGCATGGACTTTCCGGAGGGGGAGGGAAGTGCAGACATAATCATATATGTCCTGACTCAAGTCCAGTTCTCCGGATTCCGGCGCGTAGGTCTCCTCGAAGGAGGCGCTCACCGGGATTTCCAGATTCTCGAGACATCTGTCGCACGCCACGGTCACGCTGCCGCGTATCTCGCACGCAGCCTTGGCCGTAAGGCCTCCGCAGGTGATTCGCGCCGTCACGATTAGATTCGCATCGAGAATCTCGCTGTTGCCGAAAGATTCAAAGAACTCCTGTCCGGCCGTCCACTCAAAGAGCTTTTGGCCGCCGCCCAAAGCGGGCAGACTGACTACAAAGGGTTGCAAAGTTAACAAATTTTTTACGATTATCAATCTTCGCTGTCGCTATTTCTTTTTCTGGCGAGAGGATCGAGCAGGATTTTGCGGATTCTCATGAAATGAGGGGTCACCTCCACGAGCTCGTCCTCCTGTATGTATTCGAGGGCCTCTTCAAGGGAGAACTTGATGGCCGGAGGGAGAACTATCTTGTCATCTGAGCCGGCCGCACGCACGTTGGTGAGTTTCTTGGTCTTGCAGATATTGATGTTGAGGTCGCGTTCCCTGGTGTGTTCTCCGATCACTTCGCCGGCATAGATTTCTTCTCCCGGCTCCACGAAGAAACGGCCTCTGTCAAGCAGCTTGTTCATCGAGTAGGCGATGGCCTGGCCTGTCTCAAGAGAGACGAGCGAACCGTTGTTGCGGCGTTCGATTTCACCCTTGAACGGCTGGTATTCCTTGAAACGGTGCGCCACGATGGCTTCTCCCTGGCTGGCTGTCAGCAGGTTGGACCGAAGTCCCATCAGGCCTCGGGTCGGGATTTCAAATTCGAGCAGGGTGCGGTCTCCGCGCGGTTCCATGTGGATCAGGGCTCCCTTGCGGCGGGTTGCGATTTCAATCGCCGCCCCCACGAACTGCTCCGGAACCTCGATCGAGAGCTCTTCGATAGGCTCGCATCTCTGGCCTCCGATGGTCTTGTCCAGCACTTTAGGCTGTCCCACCTGAAGCTCGAACCCTTCGCGGCGCATCGTTTCGATGAGCACGGAAAGATGCAGCACGCCGCGTCCATAGACCACGAACGAGTCGGCGGTGAGGCCCGGCTTGACGCGCAGTGCGAGGTTCTTCTCGAGTTCCTTCTCGAGTCTTTCCTTGAGATGTCTTGAGGTCACGAATTTGCCGTCCTTCCCGAAGAACGGGGAGTTGTTGATGGTGAAGAGCATGCTCATGGTCGGCTCGTCGATGGCGATAGGCGCGAGGGCTTCCGGATGTTCGAAGTCGGCGATGGTGTCTCCGATTTCGAATCCGTCCAGTCCGACTACGGCGCAGATGTCACCGCAGTGAACCTCGTCCACGTTGGTCTTGCCGAGCCCCTCGAACACCATCAGCTGCTTGATTTTCTGCTTCTGCACCACGTCGTAGCGCTTGCACAGGCTGATCTGCTGGCCGCTGCGCAGGGACCCGCGCGAGATTCTTCCTATCGCGATGCGCCCCACGTAAGGAGAATACTCCAGCGAGGTGATGAGCATCTGAGGGGTGCCCTCCACCATCGGCGGGGCCGGGATTTCCTTGAGAATCGTGTCGAGGAGCGGAGTGATGTCGGATGTCGGCTCTTTCCAGTCGAGCGACATCCAACCCTGCTTCGCGGAACCATAGACCGTGGCGAAATCGAGCTGGTCGTCCGTGGCGTTGAGGTTGCACATCAGGTCGAACACCTCTTCCTGCACCTCGTCCGGGCGGCAGTTTGGCTTGTCCACCTTGTTGATTACGACGATGGGTTTCTTTCCGAGCTGGAGCGCCTTCTGAAGCACGAACCTCGTCTGAGGCATGCAGCCCTCAAAGGCGTCCACGAGAAGCAGCACTCCGTCGGACATGTTGAGCACACGCTCCACCTCGCCTCCGAAATCGCTGTGCCCCGGAGTGTCTATGATGTTGATTTTTACGCCTTTGTAGATGACGGACACGTTCTTGGCGAGGATGGTTATGCCGCGCTCGCGCTCAAGGTCGTTGTTGTCCAGAATCAGCTGCCCGAGATTCTCGGGCTGGCGTACAAGGTTGGCCTGATAGATCATCCTGTCGACGAGCGTAGTCTTGCCGTGGTCGACATGGGCGATGATCGCTATATTTCTTATTTCCTGCATATTCAAAACAGCTTCTAATTCCTCTGATAAATCGTACAAAGTTACGGATTTCTTGAAAAAAACATAATTCAAATAATTGTTATCTTTGTAAGATATGTGCAAAAGGTGTCTGATAGCGCTTGTTTCGGCTCTGGCGTGTCTCTGTTCCTGCGGGGGCGGGGACGCTCTGCGGGATATGGAAAGCCTTCCCGACCTGCTTGCCGCCGTGCCGTCGGACGCGCTTGCGGTGTTCAGTTTTTCCCGCTGCGAACAGGCGGGAGAGCCGCTGGATTCCACTGATATTCTATCTTCTCTTGATTTGAGCGCATTCGCGGATTCGCCTGCGGTTCTGTCGATGAGCTACAGCGGCTCTCTGGTCCCCACGCTCTCTGTCGGGACGGGGATGCAGGACGGCGGTCCTGCGGTGTTTTCTGCGATGAGACAGGCGGAGCGGAAGGGCGTTCTGGCGGAGTATTTCGCTCCGGACGAGGCTTCCGGCAGGCAGGGCTTCATGTCATTCACCGCTTCCGAATCCCAGATGGCGGCCCTCAAGCGTCATGTCGGCAGCGGCAGCAGCGTGCTTGACGCTCCGGGCTTCCCCGATGCCGCCGCTCTGACTTCGGGAGATGATTTTATTATTTTCCGCAACTCCGGGGCGCGGAACCTTATCCCCCGAGGATTTCTCGGAGGGATATTCCAGAAGCGTCCTCTCGCCGAGTTCCTGCACAAGGCGGCTGACTGGACGGTGCTCTGTCCCGATGAGAGGGGCACATACAGGCTGAGCACCGTGCAGGGCGAAGCCGATTCGTATTATGTCAACATGCTCGCATCTCTTCCGTTCGGAAGGAGCCGCGTGGGGCAGGTGCTCCCGGACAGTGTGGATTTCGTCCTGTCTCTGCCTCTCCCGCAGCCGCAGTTCCGAGGAAGCTATGAGCGCTACGTCGATGCGTCCGTCAGGATGACTTCGTACGGACGACATCTGTCGGATCTTGAGAAGGCCTGCGGAAAGGCTCCGCTGAAATGGGAGAAGGAGGTCTGTCCTGCGGAGATAGCGCTTGTCAGCTGGGGCGGCAAGACGGCCGTGCTGCTTCGCCCGCAGAAGATGGTGCGCGATATGGAGATAGGAGACAATCCGTTCCGGGGCTTTCTGCCGGCATTGTACGGGGAGGCTTTTTCTCTTCGGGATGATTCCTGCCTCGGTGCGGTGTGCGGATGGTATGCCATCGGAAGCAGGGAGGCGGTGGAGGAGTTGACCGCAAGGAAGGAGCCCCGCGCAGATGCCGTCTGGCCCGGGAAAAGCTGTCATTTTGTGTTGTACCATTCCGGGCGTTTCTTCGCCTGGGGCAAAAAGGGAATGAGATTATGGAGTTCAAATCTGTAAATAAACTTTTAGAGAAAAGCATCAAGGACAATTGGGAGCGCGAAGCCCTGTCCAACTATCAGGGAGCGACCTTGAAGTACAAGGATTTGGCGGAACGCATCCGCTATCTGCAGATAGCGTTCGAGCAATGCGGACTAAAGAAAGGGGACAAAGTGGCTTTGTGCTCGCGCAATCAGGCGAACTGGGGCGTGTGCTTCCTCGCCTCGATGACATACGGCGCGGTGCCCGTGCCGATTCTTCATGAGTTCAAGCCGGAGAACATCCATTACCTCGTCAACCACTCGGAGGCCAAGGTCTTCTTCGTGGACGAGGTGATATGGGAGGGGCTTTCGGAGAACGAGATGCCGGGGCTTGAGGTCATAGTGCAGATGAACACCCTCAATTTCATTTATTCGCGCAGCGTCAGCTGCGTGGAGGTGAGGGAGAACCTCACCAAGACTTTCCGGAATCAGTATCCTGACGGGTTCAAGCCGGAGGACGTGTGCTACGTGGAGGATAAGCCCGAAGAGCTGGCTCTGATCAACTACACTTCCGGGACATCCGGCTTCTCCAAGGGGGTGATGATCCCCTACAGGGCCCTGTGGGCGAACATACGCTGCGCCGCAGAAGTCGCCGAACCGCAGATGAGCTGCGAGTCCGAAGTCGTGGCGATGCTTCCGTCGGCCCATATGTACGGGATGATGTTCGAGTTCCTTTTCGAAATGACCATCGGAGCCCATGTGCACTTCCTCACCCGTACCCCGAGCCCGAAGGTGATAATGAAGGCGTTTTCCGAAATACACCCGGACATAATAATAGCCGTGCCGCTCATCATCGAGAAGGTCTATAAGAACATGATCAAACCCGCCGTGGACCGCAACAAGGCCTATATGCGCATTCCGATACTTGACCAGTTCGTCCTCAAGAAGATACGCAACGCGATGATAGATGCTTTCGGGGGCCGTTTCGAGGAGATTATCCTCGGCGGGGCGGCGTTCAATCCGGAGGTCGAGAAGTTCCTGCGCAAGATACATTTCCCTTTCACCGTCGGATACGGCATGACGGAATGCGCCCCGCTGATTTCTTATGTCAAGTGGTGGAAGGCCCGCAAGGGGTCCTGCGGAATCGCGATTCCGGGCTGTGAGGTGCGCATCGACTCGAAGAATCCCCACAAGGAACCGGGGGAGGTGCAGGTCAGGGGGGACAACGTGTTCCTCGGATACTATAAGAACAAGGAGGCCACGCGCGCCGCGTTCACCAACGACAACTGGTTCAAGACCGGGGACATAGGAGTGATGGACAACGACGGCTACATCTACCTGCGGGGCCGCTCCAAGTGCATGGTGCTCGGGCCTTCCGGCCAGAACATCTATCCGGAGGAGCTGGAGGCCGTCATCAACAACGTGACCTATGTGGTCGAGTCTCTCGTGATCGAGGACAAGGGCGGGCTCACGGCGCTGATCTATCCGGACTACCATCAGGCGGAGATGGACGGGATGAGCGGAGAGGAGCTGGAGGCGAGACTCAGCGGCGGTCTCCCGGAAATCAACAAACTGCTCCCCGTGTATGCTCAGATCCGTAAAATCGAGTTCATGCCGGAGGATTTCGAGCGCACCCCCAAGAAGAGCATCAAGCGCTATCTTTATCAACGCGACAAATAATGAACAAATTTGACGAAAAGTACATAGCGATGGCCGCCATCTGGGCCGGCAATTCCTACTGCCGGCGCCGTAAGGTCGGGGCTCTGATAGTGAAGGACAGGATGATAATCTCCGACGGCTACAACGGCACCCCGTGCGGATTCGAGAACGTGTGCGAAGACGAGAACGGTGTCACGAAGCCCTATGTGCTTCACGCCGAGGCGAATGCCATCACGAAGGTCGCGAAGTCCGGCAACAGTTCCGACGGGGCGACGCTCTATGTCACGGCGTCACCGTGCATAGAATGTTCCAAGCTGATCATTCAGGCCGGAATCAAGCGTGTGGTTTATAGAGATGAATACAGGCTCACGGACGGGGTTGACCTGCTCCGCGAGGCCGGCATCGAAGTTGAAAAAGTGGATTGAAAGAATGAAGAACACATCATCGATACTTGTGGCGCTGCTCGGAGTGGCCGTGGGCGCGCTCGGGGTGCTCACCTTGCAGAGCGTCAAAGGAAAATCTCACCATCTGAATGCCGCCGGCGCGGACTGGAGGAAGGTCAATCTGGTGCTCAAGTGCATAGACGAGAATTATGTGGATGCGGTCGATCACAAGGCGGTGACGGACGAGGTGGCCTCGGCCGCCCTTTCCGCTCTGGACCCGCACTCCGTGTACATGCTTCCGCAGACGCTCGAATCGACCGAGGAGAGCCTCGCCGGGAACTTCGACGGCATCGGAATACAGTTCAACGTCCCGAACGATACGGCTGTGGTCATCGAGGTGATTCCGGGCGGCCCTTCGGAGAAGATAGGGCTGCGTCCCGGGGACAGGCTTCTTATGGTGGACACCACGAACATAGCCGGGGTGAAGTTCCCGCAGGACAGCATGGTGCGCCGCATCAAGGGGAAGGCGGGCTCGAAGGTCAAGCTGAAGGTGCGCCGTAAAGGGGAGGACATCCCTTTCGAGATAACCCGTGGCAAGATTCCGACAAATTCCGTGGATGCGGCATTCATGGTGGATGACACGACCGGCTACCTGCGGCTGTCGAAGTTCTCCCGCAATTCCGGCCGTGAGGTGGCGGAGGCCGCTTCGCGTCTGCTCGCTTCCGGAATGAGGTGTCTGGTGATGGATCTTCGCGACAACAGCGGCGGTTTTCTCGACCAGGCGCTCAGCCTCTCGAACATGTTTCTCGGGAAGGACGAGCAGATCGTATATATGGAGGGGGCGCATCGCAAGCGCCAGGATTTCAAGGCCGACGGGCGCGGAATGATGCAGGACATAAAATTGAAGCTTCTCATCAACGAGGGGACGGCCTCTTCGAGTGAAATCCTTGCCGGAGCCCTTCAGGACAACGGGCGGGCGACTATCGTGGGCCGGCGCTCGTTCGGCAAGGGGCTGGTGCAGGAACCGTTCTACTTCAACGACGGCTCCGGGATGCGCATCACCGTGGCGAGGTTCTACACCCCGTCCGGGCGTTGCATACAGAAGCCGTACAGCGAAGATTATGACTACGAAATCTACCGCCGCTACGATGAAGGGGAGATGGTGAGCGCCGACAGCATGAAAGTGGAGAACGGGGGCATCCTGCCGGACGTGTTCGTCCCCGCCGACACTACCAGGGCCGGCCAGTTCTACATCGCCTGCAGCCGCAAGGCCACGGCGATGCGCTTCGCGTCCGCATTCTTCGATGCGCATGTCTCCGAACTTTCCTCCATCGATGACTACGGGCGGCTGTTGAAGTACCTCGACAGCGCGGTGACGGAGAAGAAGTTCCTTGATTTTGCCAAGAGCAGGGACGGCCTGACCCCGAAAGCGGGGGAGTGGAAGACGGAGGGACGGTACATAATGACACAGGTGCGCGCTCTCGTGGGCCGTTATTCCAAGCTCGGGGACAATGCCTATTATCATCTCTTCCTGCAGACAGACGATACTTTCAGGAAGGCGATGGAGAGCTGACGCCCTGACGGAGATAAATTTTAACTATAGATATTTATGGCACTACTCCTTTGTCTGATAGCGGCGGTGGTCATTTCCTGCGTACTGCTCAACAACGCATCCAACAAGCTCGGGATGCCTGTCCTGCTCGCATTTATCCTGCTCGGCATCGTGTTCGGGAACAACGGCTTGCTGCCGATCAAGTTCGAGGATTATTCCTTCGCCGAGGATCTCTGTACTGTAGCGCTCATCTTCATAATGTTCTATGGCGGCTTCGGAACGAGGTGGGAGTCCGCCAGGTGCGTGGCGCTCCCTGCGGGGATACTCGCGAGCCTGGGGGTCGTGATGACGGCGGGGCTTACGGGCCTTTTCTGCCACTTCGTCTTGAAGTGGGGGTGGATCGAGAGTTTCCTGATGGGTTCGGTGGTCAGCTCCACCGATGCCGCTTCGGTGTTCTCCATCCTGCGTTCCCGCAAACTCGGGCTCAAGAACAATTCAGCCCCGCTGCTTGAGATTGAGAGCGGCTCCAATGACCCGTTCTCCTACATGCTCACCATCATAATGCTCTCGATGATGACGGGGGATTTCAGCGCCGGGAGCGTGGCGTGGATGTTCTTCGCCCAGATTGCGTTCGGAGCGGGACTCGGCGTGCTGATTGCAAAGGTCAGCGTGATCGCGCTCAAGCGCATCAAGTTCTCGACCTCCGGTTTTGATTCCCTGTTCATATTCGCCGTGGCTCTCTTCTCTTACGCCCTTCCGTCCGCTGTGGGCGGCAACGGCTATCTCAGCGCCTATCTGGTCGGCATCATGCTCGGCAACTCGGAGTTCCCGGGGAAGCGCAATCTGGTGGGCTTCTTCGACGGGCTTACCGGACTGATGCAGGTGCTCATCTTCTTCATGCTCGGTCTTCTCGCCCGTCCGGCGATGATGCACAAGGTGATACTTCCCGCCATCGGGATTTTCCTCTTCATGCTGCTCGTCGCCCGTCCGGTCTCGGTCGGCGCCATACTCACTCCTTTCCGCAAATACGGCTTCAAGCAGCAGACTCTTATTTCTTTTGTAGGACTCAGGGGGGCGGCCTCAATCGTGTTCGCCATATTTGCCACCGTAGGCAATGACGTGCTGCAGAACGACATACTCAATGTCGTATTCTGTATCGTGCTTCTGTCCATCTCGCTGCAGGGCTTCTTCCTGCCGCTTGTGGCGCGCAGGCTGGGGCAGATTGACGATGATGCCGATGTCATGAAGACTTTCAACGACTTCTCCGAGGAGACCGACCTGCACTTCAGCAAGCTGGTCATAGGTGCGGACAATCCGTGGAAAGACAAGAAGATAAAGGACATCGGTCTTCCGAAGAACATCCTCTTCTGCATGCTCCTGCATCCGGACGGGACTTCCGCCGTGCCCAGGGGCGACACCGTCCTTCACGAAGGCGACAGCGTGATAATGTGCACCAAGGCTTTCCGCAGCGACACCACCTTCAGGCTTGTGGAGCAGGAGGTGCCGAAGGGCAGCCAGATGATCGGCAAGACCCTGCAGGAATACAGCGAATCGGAGCACAACCAGGTCGTTCTCATAAAGCGCGGCTCTTCCGACATCATCCCGAACGGCAGCACCGTCCTGCGCGAAGGGGACGTGATGTTCATCAATATGGGGAGGTGAAGCGGTCCGCCACTTCGTTGGCGTGGGCGAGAGCCGGGAAGATGTTGGGGTAGATGTTGCCTTCTCCGATGAGAGCGTCAACCCCGAATTTCTTCAGCGTGCCGAGCACCCTGTCATTTACTCCGGAGAGAATCACCTCCACTCCGCGCCTGTGTGCCATGTCAATGATGTTCTTGAGGTTCTTGACCCCAGTCGAGTCGATGAACGGCACCTTGCGCATGCGGATGATGCGCACGCGGGTGTCCTTGTTGCGCCGCTCGAATTCCTCGGAACGGCTTGCGAGTCCGAAGAAGTACGGGCCGTTGATTTCGTAAACTTCCACACCCTTGTGGATGTCCAGCATCTCCACATCGTCCTTGGCGGCCACATCGTCGTCCTCGGCGGCGGCAATCTTTTCCTGGTCAAGCACTTCGATGGTGGAGGTCTGCATCATGCGCCGCACGAACATCGTGATGGCCAGCACCACTCCGACTTCGATGCCCACCGTGAGGTCCACGATTACGGTAAGGAAGAAGGTGATGAGCAGCACGGCCACGTCCGGGGCGTCCCCCTTGAGCAGATACCTGAAACTGCGCCATTCGCTCATGTTGAATGCGACGACCACGAGAATCGCCGCAAGGCAGGAGAGCGGAATGTACACGGCATACGGCATCAGGAAGAGGTAGATCAGAAGCAGGACGACGGCGTGGACAATGCCGGCGACGGATGTCCTGGCCCCGTTGTTGATGCTGGCCATGGTTCTGGCGAGTGCGCCGGTGGCCGGAATACCTCCGAAGAGCGGGGTGATGATGTTGGCGATGCCCTGTCCGATGAGTTCAGTGTTGGAGTCGTGCTGCTTGCCCGTCACGCCGTCGGCGACCATGGCGGCCAGCAGGGACTCGATGGCGCAGAGAACGGCAATGGTGAATGCCGGGGACACCAGGCTCTTGATGGTCTGGAAATCCATTTCCGGGGTCACCGGCTTGGGCATGGGCAGGCCTTCGGCGAGTTCGGGGAACTTGGAGCCTATCGTGGCGAACTCCAGAGCGGTGAAATGGCTGAGCAGAACCGAGGCCGCCGTGCCTGCGATGAGGGCGACAAGCGAGCCGGGAAGTTTCCTAAAACCCCATTTGTTCCAGAAGATGATAACCACCAGACATCCGATGCTCAACGCGGTCTCCGTCAGTGAGATATGGGAGATGTTCCGGAGGTAGCAGACCCATTCAGGGATGAAGCCCGACGGTACGGATACGTCAGTGAGGCCGAAAAAGTCCTTCATCTGGGTGGAGAATATGGTGAGGGCGATGCCGCTGGTGAATCCCACCACGATGGGGTAGGGGATGAATTTGAACACGGCCCCCATCTTGCACAGGCCCATGGCGATGAGCATCACCCCCGCCATGATCGTGGCAATCGTGAGACCCTGTATGCCGTATTGGGCGACGATGCCCGAGACTATGACGATGAACGCCCCCGTGGGGCCTCCTATCAGGAAGCGCGAACCGCCGAATATCGAGATCAGAAAACCTGCGACTATCGCGGTGATGAGTCCCTGCTGCGGAGACACTCCGCTGGCTATACCGAACGCTATCGCGAGAGGCAGGGCTATGATGCCGACGACAATGCCTGCCGTGAGGTCGGAGACGAAGCGCTCACGACTGTACCTCCCCTTCTTGAAGAGGTGGAAAAACTTTGGACTGAATACCATATTTACAATACACTACTTTCTTGCGCCCCGTCTGTCCGGCGCTTGCCGTGTAAACTCCTCCGGCCAAAATTCCCTCCGGCGGGGCAAAACGGGCGGCAAAGATAGTGATTTTGCTCTCGGAAATCAAAATGTGGCAGGGAATAGGAGGGTGTCTGACGTAAAAAAGAAAGGGTGACCCTTCCCGGCCACCCTCTCCTTATTTAATCTAAGTATCGTTACTGAATCTGAGGAGTGCACTGCTCGTCTGTAAGGATGCCGGTGCGATTGTCGGCAACGTCCCACCATACGCGGCTGGAAGTGTTGTCCTCGCCGTTGGAGAGCTGCTTGACGGCCTCCACATAGTTGTCATAATTGTAGGCGACGTCGGTGCCCGTGTTGTAGGCAAGACGATAAGGATAGTGGAGGTTTCCGGCTGCCTCTGCACCGGGACCCACCGGCATATAAGGAATGTCGAGCCTTCTCCAGTCAGACCACGCCTCCACACCGTCGGAGAGATAGCCTGCGATCCATCTCTGAATCGCGATCTGCTCGAGCCCGTTCGACTCCTTGTAGGCCACGGCCTCGGACTGCACATATTCGTCCGCTCCGCTGGCTCCCCACTGCTCGAACGAGGCCTTGATGCCCGCTTCGTAGAGACTCTGCGCATCGGCTGAAATCCAGCCTCTCCAGGCGGCTTCGGCTTCGGTGAGCAGGACGCGTGCTGTCGTGATTACAGGCAAAGTGGCGTTGAAGGCCAGCATCTTGCTGTTCACGCTGCAGCAACTGCTGTTGAAAGCTGCTACCGCATTGTTGTCCGTAAGGCCGAACGGAACCCCGTAGAATGAACTGTACTGGTCTCTTGGGAATTTCGCCTCGTTCCTCGCGCCCTTGTATCCTTCTATGTCGAAATACTCGAACATCCTGTTGTCCTTCAGCTCCTTCATCTGCTCCACGATGAACATGTTCGGAACCTGGACGAATCCCGCTCCGGAATAGTCCGGAGAACACCAGTAGTACAGGCGGTTCCAGGTAAGGTCATCGTAGCTGTAGAAGAGGCCGTCGTCCACGCTTTCCATCGCACCGTCATTGTAAGCGGCGGCGAAACGGGCTTTGCCTGTGTCCGGAGCCACATCGCAGAGCTTGATGGCCATCATCATGCGGAGCGAAGCGTTGAACTTCTTCCACTTGGCGATGTCTCCGCCGTAGAGGATGTCCGCGGAGCTCAGGGAGCCGCTTTCGTCAAACTGCCCGTATGCGGCGCTAAGTGACTCGTCCAGCTGGGCATATACGGATTCCTGAGAATCATAAACAGGCTTCCAATTGTCGTCTGACGCCCCCTTGAATGCTTCGGAGAGCACAATCGGGCCGAGGATGTCGGTGAGCTTCATATAGTAGTAGGCGGAAAGCGTCTTTGCGGCGGCAATCTGGTTCGCGTTGGAGCCGAAAGCCTGTACGTTGGACTGATTCTTCTGCTCCTCGTCCTCGTTCATCTCGATGATCATATTAAGGTTCTTGAGAGGATAGAGGTATATAGTGCCTACGGCATACTGCACCGTGTTTGTAAGAGGGCCGTACTGGTTGTTCTTGGACTCCGACAGATATCCGGCCCACTCCTGCTGCCAAGGGTCGAAACCATTGGTGGTGGATCCGAGGACAAAGTACGGAACATATTGGCAGGCATAGCTGAACAGATAGTCCGTGTATGCCGTGGACGGGCTGTTCGGGCTCTTGTTTATGTCTCCGAAGTCCGTGAGCTTCTCGCAGGAAGACAGTGTGACTGCAAGGGCCGCAGCTGCTGATACTAAGGTCTTTATGGTTTTCATAATATTCATCTCCTATGCTTTAGAAAGTAAGATTGAGTGAGAATCCGAAGGATCTGGTGGACATCGCCTGGCCGCCCTCGAGGAAGCTGTAGGCGGATCCTGAGATTTCAGAAGGGTCGATGTTCGGGCAGGCGGAGTAGATGAGCCAAGGGTTTGTGGCGACGATAGCTACGCTCGCCTTGCTCAGGCCGATGCCGGCCCTGTTCAGGATGCTCTTCGGGATGTCATACTTGACGGACACTTCGCGGAGCTTGACATAGGTCTTGTCATAGACCCAGTTGTCATTGTCGTAGTATGCCTGATAGTGGTAGTAGCTGTATGCGTCCACGTAGCCGGACATAGGATTGCCTTCGCTGTCGACGCCTTCCACATATACGCCGCCGCCGGTGGCTACAGGCTCACGCTCGTTCACTCCGCGATTGTTGACTTTGGCCGTGGATGCGAGGACGCCCGAGCCGGTTCCCCAAAGATTTGTCCAGGACACGAGCTGTCCTCCTACGGAGAAGTCGAGAGATGCGTCCAGCGTGAGGCGCTTGTATCTGAGGGAAGTGGAGAATCCGCCGGTGAAGTCCGGCTGCACATTTCCCACCTCTTTCTCTGTGCCGAGGTCATAGACCGGCCTCACGTCTCCCCAGACGGCGTTTCCGCTCCGGAGGATATACTGGCCGTCTTCGTTTCTCGCCCAGCGGGCCTGTGTCGTAATGACACCGATCGGCTTGCCCTCGATGGCCTTCAGATACCAGTAGTAGTAGAATTTATTGCTGTAGATGGTGTATTCTGTCTGGTCGGGAGCAAGGCTGATGAGCTTGTTGACATTCTTGGCGACGTTTCCGCTGACCGTCCACTCGAAGTCACGGGTGCGGACCGGAGTCCCTCCCAGAACGACTTCCACGCCCTGGTTGCGGACCATACCTGCATTGATTCTGCGGTATGCATAGCCTGACTGCGGCAGAACGTTTGCGGAGATGATATCGTTCTTGGTGTCTTTGCGATAGACGTTGATGTCTCCGGAGAATCTGTTGCCGAACATCTTGAACTCCGTACCGACTTCGTAGGAGG
This sequence comes from Paludibacteraceae bacterium, assembly GCA_963637465.1. Taxonomy (GTDB): domain Bacteria; phylum Bacteroidota; class Bacteroidia; order Bacteroidales; family UBA932; genus Cryptobacteroides. The sequence continues at coordinate 16,945 of CAVHNN010000014.1, read as the reverse complement.
TGGAGATTGTAGGCTTGATGGAAGAATTGACCTGGGTTGTAGGCTCATACATAGTGGTGTAGCCGTGAGCCTTGGTTCCTACGGTGTAGGTAGGGTAGATGTTGTAGGCGCCGAGAGTGGATCCCACCTGGGCTACTGACCCTCTGATCTTCCAGAAGTTGAGCCAAGGGGCGTTTATGAGCTTGCTTGCCATAAAGGATACGGAACCGCCGCCGTAGAGATAGGAATTGTCCGCGTCGGAGAGGCGGGAGTCGACATCATAACGGATGGAGCCGTCGAGGTAGATGAGGTCGTCCCATCCGATGGTAGCTGTCCCGAAGGCTGAGCGGGTCTTGTAATGAGTCTCGGAATTGTTTGTACCGTAGGTGTTTGCGGATGCCGCAAGGTTGTAGAATCCCGGAACTGAAAGGCCACCGCTCGTGTAGCTGTTGAGGTAGAAATAGTCGTATTCCCTGCCTTCTGCGAATACGGCGGTCTCCACATCGAGTTTCTCGTCCGCAAAGTGGCCGCCCCAGGTGGCGTAGGCCTGTGCCGTGAAGTCATTGGCCTGGGTGTGGTATGTGCGGAAATACGGGTTGAAGATGATGGAACCGCTGCCGTATTTCGCTTCATAGCGGCTGGCGGTGATATTGTTGTTTACACGTACCCCGACACGCACATTCTCGGGCAGCTGAGCATAGACGTCGGCTGTAACGAGATGATAGCTGTTGAAGGAATAGTTGTTGTAGTTATACATAGTGGCGTACGGGCCGTCGTGGAAGTTTGCGCTGAGGTCGTCGGTGCTCACGATGTTCCAGGTCCTCCAGCTGCCGTCCGGAGCCTGCCAGTCCTTGTAGTCCGCGATGTTCACGTTGGTCTGTCCCCACTGTGTGAAGTCGAACATCACGTTGCCGCTGGCGTTGTATCCTTCGGAGGCCGCATTCTTGTTTCTGCGGTAGCGGTAGCGGTAGCTGACGTCGGCATTGAGCCATTTCGCCGGCTGGAATGAGGACGTGATGCTGAACGAACGGCGGGTGGCACCGGAGTTGTACATTACGCCCTGGCGCTCGACATTGTTGAATGACACTCTGGTACGGAAACCGTTGCCGGCCTTGGAGAAGGCGATGTTGGTGTTGTTTGTCCAGGCGGTGCGGGTGAGGTCTTTGAGATTCATCCGGGCCTCCCAGGTCTCGGCCTGGCCGTATTTGCTTGATGTCGGGTCCCAGGAGAGGGCTGAACGCACGAGCGTGGTTCCGTCATAGCGCGGACCCCAGTTCTCGTCACTGTAGTAATCCATTGCATAAGTGCCGTCTCCGAGGTCGTCGAGCAGGGTCGAAGCGGCGGTCCAGTCAATTGCATAAGGGTCTTCGACCTGTGCGGCGTAATATGAGAGATATGCGGCCGTAGAGCCTCCGCCATAGAGCTTGTTTACGTCGAAATGGTTGTAATAGGTCTCGGCTGACGTCGTGGTGGAGAACTCTATGGTGCTCTTTCCTTCGGAGGCTTTCTTGGTCGTGATGACTACGGCGCCATTGGCTCCTCGGGAGCCGTAAAGCGCTGTGGCTGAAGGGCCCTTGAGCACGTTGAGGCTCTCTACGTCCTCCATGTTCACGGAAGCTCTCGATACGATGGCTCCATCGACTACATAGATGGGCTCGCTGCCCTGTGCGTCGCTGTAGGATGTGGTACCGCGAAGGATGATCTTTCCTTCATCGAAGGTGGAACCGGCGCCTCCCCAGAACTGTGCGCCCGCGACCTTGCCGGCCAGCGAGTTGCCCAGATCCGCACTGTGTATCGTGCTGAGCTTCTCCGCAGTCATTGTCTGAGCTGAATAGCCGATGGCCTTCTGCTTTCTGGTGAGGCCCTGGGCGGTGACTACGACTTCTTCAAGCTGCTCATTGTCAATGGACAGAACAGCATCGACCACTTTTGCCGCAGGCTTGGTGACATCGGCCATTCCGATGCAGGAGAATACCAGGGTGCCTCCTGCGGGAACGTCCTTAAGATAGTAATGACCGTCGATGTCGGTCGTGGAACCGTTGCTTGTCCCTTGTACGAATACGGTTGCTCCGACTACCGGGAGTCCGTCTTCCGCAGATGTTACCGTACCCGTGACGGTGATTTTCTGCGCGAATGCCGTGCCGATACCGATACAGAAGCACAGCAGTAAAGAAAATAACTTTTTACTCATAAGTCATTAATTGAATAGATTGACTTTTATATGTAGGTAATACAATAATATGTTTTCACGCAAGTACGCTCCACGGCTTACGTAACACGCTCTCTTTCAAGGTGTGTTGGGACAAAAATATGTAATCGATTTGATAAATGCAAGGAATCTTAAAGAAATTTAAGATGCTGAAGTTCAGCACGTAGGCTGGCTATCTTTAATAAATTTAAGAACAAATTATGACTCTTACTTTCAATTTCGTATTTGAATTATTGTTTTTATTTCGATTCGTAAGCAAAAATCAGCATTCCTTCGGTCGAAAAATTTTTAGTTTTTGACGGATTTTGCGCTTTTGTGGCCCGGTCGAAGATGGCCGTTTCCCGGAATTTTGCTAAATTGCAGAATTTGAAATTCGGTTAGTAACGTATATCTCTATGAACCCTTTGGAATCATTGCACTCTCGCGGCCTGTACTCGCAGGATTGGGAACACGACGCATGCGGCGTTGGACTGGTGGTCAACATAAACGGGGCCAAATATCACGACATCATCGAGAAAGGCCTCTCCGTCCTGGAGAACATGGCCCACCGGGGAGCCGAAGGCGGAGACCCCAATACGGGGGACGGAGCCGGGATAATGGTCCAGATTCCGCACGAGTTCATTCTGCTCCACGGAATCCCGGTGCCGGAGAAAGGCCGCTACGGAGTCGGGATGGTCTTCTTCCCCAAAGACGCGGCGGATGCAGGGGCGTTTATGGAGATAGTTAGAGAATGCACCGAGGCTAACTCCCTCAGCATAATGCACATAAGGGAGGTGCCGGTCAATTCCGACACTCTCGGCGACAAGGCCAGGGCGACCGAGCCGGACATCAGGCAGCTCTTCATCGAGGGTTGCGACAATCAGGAGGAGCTCGAAAACAAACTCTACCTGATACGCAAGGAAGCCGAGCGGCGGGTCGCGGTCTCCTCCATCAAGGACAAGACGTCCTGCTACTTCGCCAGTCTCTCCACAAGGACCCTCATATACAAGGGGATGCTGACCTCCGGGCAGTTGAGGCGGTATTTCCCCGACCTCACGGACAAATACTTCACCTCCGCGATAGCCCTGGTGCACTCGCGTTTCTCCACCAACACCTTCCCGACCTGGAGCCTCTCTCAGCCGTTCCGCATGATCGGACACAACGGGGAGATCAATACCATCCGGGGCAACAGGCTCTGGATCAAGGCGCGGGAGAGCCTGCTCAAGACGGACAAACTCGGCAAAATCACCGAGAACGTCAGTCCCATAGTCGAACCCGGCATGAGCGACAGCGCCTCGCTTGACAACGTGCTGGAATTCTTCACCCGTGCCGGCTACTCCATCCCGCACGTCCTCTCGATGCTCGTGCCGGAGAGCTACAAGGAGGGCAACCCGCTCAGCCACAAGCTCAAAAGCTTCTACGAATACCACTCCATATTCATGGAGCCGTGGGACGGGCCGGCCACGATCATCTTCTCCGACGGGAGATATGCCGGGGGCATGCTGGACCGCAACGGGCTGCGCCCTTGCCGGTATTTCGTCACCAAGGGAGGGATGCTCGTGATGGCGTCCGAGACCGGGGTCTGCGACGTTCCCCCGGAGGAAATCGCCTCCAAGGGCAGGCTGCGTCCGGGGAAAATCATGATGGTGGACACCCTCAAGGGCAAGATTCTCCTCGACGACCAGATCAAGGCCGCCCTCAGCGACGCCCACCCCTATGCCGACTGGCTGCACAGCGGGCGCATAGTGCTCAAGGATATCCGCAGCGGGCGCAAGGTGGAGCATTCTCTCCCTGATTATCAGAGACTTCTCAGGGCGTTCAACTACAGCCGCGAGGACATTGACCGCATCATCATCCCGATGACTGTGGACAGCGCCGAGCCGCTCTACGCGATGGGGGACGACACGCCTCTGTCCGTCCTCTCGGAGAAACCGCAGAGATTCTTCAACTACTTCAAGCAGAAATTCGCCCAGGTCACCAACCCTCCCATCGACTCCATAAGGGAAAGCACCGTGATGTCCCTGACAAGCTACATCGGAGCCGTCAAGGGGGACATACTCACCCCGTCCCCGGAGCTTTGCAAGGTGGTGCGCCTCAATTCCCCGATCCTCTCCAACGCCGAGCTTGAAACGCTCAAGAACCTCAGGTACAAGGGATTCAAGACCATCACGCTCCCGATGCTCTTCGAGGCGGACGGCGGGGCGCGGGCGATGGAGGCCGCGCTCTCCGGACTCTGCAAGGATGCCATCAAGGCCGTTGACGCGGGCTACAACTATATCATAATCAGTGATCGCAATGTGGACGAGGGGCATGCCGCCATCCCGTCCCTGCTCGCGACGGCGGCGGTGCACCACCACCTCATACACAACATGAAACGTTCGCAGACCGCCATAATCGTGGAGTCCGCCGAGGTGTGCGAGGTGATGCACGTGGCGCTGCTCGCCGGATACGGAGCCAGCGCCGTCAACCCGTACATGACCTTCGCGATACTCGACCATCTCGTCAAGGAGAAGGCCATACAGCTCGACTATCAGGCGGCCGAGGAGCACTACGTCAAAGCCGTCAACAAGGGCATGCTCAAGATTCTCTCCAAGATGGGAATCTCCACGATACGCAGCTACAGGGGAGCCTCCCTCTTCGAAAATCTCGGAGTCAGCCAGGAAGTCCTCGACAACTACATGGGAGGCGGAACGTCCCAGATCGGGGGAGTCACTCTCGAAGACATAGCCTCCGACGTGCTCGCAGCCCACAAGGCCGCCTTCGGACAGGGGGAACAATCCGGAGAATTGGAGGATTACGGATTCTACTCCTGCCGTAAGGACGGAGAATTTCACGCCTGGGAACCTTCCCGCGTCAAACTTCTGCACAAGGCGGTAAGAGAACAGGACTACGATGCGTTCCGGAAGTTCAGCGACATGGCCGCCAACAGGACAACCCCGATGTACCTTCGCGACCTGATGGAGATAGAAAGCGACCGCAAGCCCATAGACATCGGCGAGGTGGAGAGCGAGGAAGAGCTGATGAAGCGTTTCGTGACGGAAGCCATCTCGCTGGGAGCCATCAGCAAGGAGGCCCACGAGACTATCGCCCTGGCGATGAACGCCATCGGTGCCCAGAGCAACACGGGCGAGGGCGGGGAGCCGCCTTTGCGTAACATCCCGCTTCCTGACGGAAGTTCGATGCGCAGCGCGGTGAAGCAGGTCGCTTCGGGAAGATTCGGAGTGGACGCGCAGTATCTTGTCAATGCGGACGAAATACAGATCAAGGTCGCCCAGGGTGCGAAACCGGGAGAGGGCGGACAGCTGCCGGGATTCAAGGTGGATGAGCTCATCGCCGCCACCAGACATTCCGTGCCGGGAATCACGCTCATATCCCCGCCGCCCCACCATGACATCTACTCCATCGAGGACCTCGCGCAGCTGATATATGACCTCAAGAACATCAATTCCTCCGCACGCATCAGCGTCAAGCTTGTCTCCGAGGCGGGAGTCGGCACGATTGCGGCCGGCGTGGCCAAGGCCAAGGCCGATGTCATCCTGATAAGCGGCGGTGACGGCGGCACCGGGGCGAGCCCCGCAAGTTCGGTAAAGCACACGGGCAGCCCGGCCGAGACCGGACTCGCGCAGGTGCAGCAGACCCTCGTGGTCAACAATCTCCGGGGACGAGTCCGCCTTCAGGTGGACGGTGGGCTGAAAACCGCGCGCGACGTGCTGTTCATGGCCATGCTCGGGGCCGAGGAGTTCGGCTTCGGCACCGCCTCTCTGGTTTCGCTCGGCTGCCTTGTGTGCCGCCGCTGCAACACCAACACCTGCCCGGTGGGGATAGCCACGCAGAATCCGCAGCTGAGGGCGAAATTCTCCGGCCGCAAGGAGCATCTGGAAACATATTTCCGCTTCATTGCCAGACAGTTGCGCGAATACCTCGCCCTGATGGGATACCGTTCTCTACAGGAGGTCATCGGCCGGGCTGACCTGCTGCACAAGAGAAGCTTCCCTCAAGGCTCGAAAGCAGGGAAGGTCACGCTCGACAGAGTCCTTTATATCCCCGACGAGGCTCGGGCCAATGCGCACGTCTGCACTGCCGGACAGGGGGACGCGCAGCTCTGCGCCAAGGACAGGGAGGTGATCGAGATGGTCTGGCCGGCCGTGGAGTCGCGCAGAAAGGTCAGCCTCGGGGTGCAGATACGCAACACCGACCGCAGTGTCGGGGCCATGCTCAGCGGCAAGGTCACTTCTCTGTACGGCGGAGACGGTCTGCCCGAAGACTGCATCACGGTGACCTTCACCGGGGCTGCGGGACAGAGTTTCGGCGCGTTCCTCTGCCCGGGTCTCACTTTCAGGCTGGAGGGGGATGCCAATGACTATCTGGGCAAGGGTCTCTCCGGCGGCAAGATCGTCGTCACCCCGTCGCCGGAATCCCTTTTCAGCGCCGAGGACAATATCATCGCCGGCAACACCATAGGCTACGGGGCCACGGGCGGGCAGATGTACATCAACGGCCAGGTCGGAGAACGCTGCTGTGTGCGCAACAGCGGGGCGGTCGCCGTCGTGGAAGGAGCCGGTGACCACTGTTGCGAATACATGACCGGAGGCCGGGTCGTCGTGCTCGGAAAGACGGGACGCAACTTCGCCGCCGGCATGAGCGGCGGAATCGCCTATGTGCTGAACACGGACGGAGACTTCGATTATTATTGCAATATGGATATGGTCGAGCTCTCCCTTCTGGAGACTGACGAAGACCGGCGCGAGGTCAAATCCCTCATCAAGGCCCACCACGCCCACACGGGCAGCCCGCTCGCCGCGCGCATACTCTCCGAATGGGACTCCTACGCCGCGCAGTTCATCAAGGTGATGCCGGTGGAGTACAAAAACCGAGTACCGCTACCTTCACAGGCAGCGGCACTCGAAAATGTTCAGTATCCTATTATTGTTTAATCAAAACGGTATTTGCTGCTTCTTGTTATAGCATACACTGTGCCAAAAATTCTGTCAAAATGATAAAACCACATTCTACCGCAGCCGCGGCGCTGTTTCTGGCCGCGACGACTTTTCTTGCCTGTTCGCAGGAGGCGAAGATTGACCGCCGTGCCCTTGTGACGCGCAACAATCCGCACGTCACCGAACTGAATCCTCTGCATTCGCTGAATCTCGGCAACGGGGAGTTCACCATCACGCTCGACGGCACCGGACTCCAGACATTCCCCGAATACTACAAGGACGGACTTTCACTCGGCACATACAGCGAATGGGGCTGGCACTCGTTCCCGGACACCGAAGGCTATACGGTGGCGGAAACGCTTGAAGACCACCCGCTTCCCGGCCATCCTCACGGAATCTATTCCGTCCAGGAGGGCCTGACCCTCAGTGAGAGAGGCAAGGCCGCGGCAGAATGGGTGCGCTCCAACCCTCACCGCATGCACCTCGGCAACATCGGTTTCGCCGGGATGAGCCCGGAGCAGATTACCGATATCGACCAGACCCTCGACATGTGGGACGGAGTCCTGCATTCCGGCTTCAAGTGGAACGGAACTCCGGTCAGTGTGACGACCGTCAGCGGAGACGAGACGAACGACCTTTACGCCGCACGGATCTCATCGGAAAAAGCTCTTCCGCTGGTGATAAGGTTTCCGTATCCTACCGGCCGGCACAGCGACGACGCTTCCGACTGGGCCTGTGATGAGAAGCACAGCACCGAGATAGTCTCAAGCGATGCCAATTCGGCCGTCCTCAGGCGCAGCGTCGATGCGAGCACATACTACGTTTCTCTCCGTTGGGAGGGGAAGGCCAGCCTTGAGAAGACAGGGCGCAACAGCTTGACCCTCAGTCCGGAGGGTGGCGACTGGAGTTTCTGCGCCTCTTTTTCCGAGAATCTTCCGGAGGGCGCCGCCCCGTCATTTGACCAATCTCGCGGACAGGCCCGCAAACTCTGGAACTCCTATTGGAAGACCAGCGGCGTGATTGACTTTTCGCACTGCACCGACCCCCGCGCAGCGCTTCTGGAGAAGAGGGTCGTGCTCTCACAGTACCTCATGCGTGTGCAGGAAGCCCAGAACTTCCCTCCTGCCGAGACGGGCATGACCTATAATACCTGGTTCGGAAAATTCCACCTTGAGATGGTGATGTGGCACAGTTTCCACTACGCGACCTGGAATAAGCCCGAGCTTCTCGAAAAGCAGCTCAATTGGTATCTCGGCGTGATGCCGCAGGCCCGGCAGATAGCAAGCCGCCAGGGATTCTCCGGAGTGCGCTGGATGAAGATGACCGACCCTTGGGGGAAGGAAACCCCGTCCGACGTGGGCTCTTTCATCATCTGGCAGCAGCCGCATCCTATCTATATGGCCGAGCTCATCTACCGTGCGACCAAGGACAGGAAAATCCTTGAGAAATACAACGACATGGTGCAGCGCACGGCCGAGTTCATGGCCTCGTTCGTAAGTTATGACAAGGCCGCCGACCGCTATGTCATAGAGGGGGCCTGCGCCGCCAATGAGTCCTACAACGAGCGCTCCACCCTCAACCCGGCATTCGAGATGTCCTACTGGCACTTCGGTCTGAGGGTGGCCCAGGAGTGGAGGGAGCGCCTGGGGCAGGAGAGAGTGGCGCAGTGGGACGAGATAATGGAGAAGCTCGCCCCGCTCTCTACAAGTCCGGACGGCATTTATCTCCCCGCCGAGAAGGGGCCGGGCATCCCGGATTTTGTCAACATGACCGTGGAGCTGGACAATTCTCCCGCCGCTCCTGCCGGGGGCTACTTCAACGGCATCAGACCTAAGGCCGTCACCAGGACGGTGAAGGCGGGCGAGGGCGGCCGCGATCCGTTCTATGTCCGCGCCACCTCGTCGGAGAACCTCCTCGCATACGGGATGCTTCCGAAGTGCAGGCTCTTTGGCGAGGAGAACATGCAGAAGACCATAACGCGCGCCGCCGAGAACTGGGGGTGGAAGGGAGGCAGCTGGAGCTGGAACTATCCGGCCTTGATGATGAACGCCACCCGTCTGCACCGCACCGACATAGCCGTGCGCGCCGCCACCATGGACGGGAGGGACGATCTGCTCCTGCCGAGCGGCAACAACTACCGCACCGAGCGCCTGAGGATGTATCTCCCCGGCAACGGAGGCCTGCTGCTCGCGGTCGGCATGATGTGCGCCGGCTGGGACGGCTGCGACGAGCCGAACCCCGGTTTTCCGAAGGACGGCAGCTGGGATGTCCGCTGGGAAGGCCTGACTCCTATGCCGTAAAGCTCAGAAGCTGTTTTGAAATAATTCGGGAACCATTTCAAAATTTTTGTTAACTTCGCCGTTTGTAACAAATAACATTATTCCTATATGCCCAAAATTATCACTTTCGGAGAGATAATGCTCCGGCTGTCAACACCGGGATACCTGAGGTTCGGTCAGGCGAAGCAGTATGACGCCACTTTCGGTGGCGGCGAGGCCAACGTGGCCGTATCACTCGCAAACTACGGAATGGATGCCAAGTTCGTCACGAGGCTTCCTGAGAACGATATCGCGAAGGCCTGCCTCAAGGACCTCCGCTCTTATGGGGTGGATACAAGCTCCATCGTCTATGGCGGTGACCGCCTCGGAATCTATTTCCTCGAGACCGGAGCAGTAGCCCGTCCGAGCAAGGTTGTCTATGACCGCGCCAACTCTTCCATCGCCACCATCAAGCCGGGCGACATCGACTGGAAGAAGGTGCTCGAAGGCGCCGACTGGTTCCATTGGACCGGCATCACTCCGGCCCTCAGTCAGGGTGCCGCCGACGTATGCCTCGAAGCCATCAAGGCCGCCAACGCCATGGGGATCACCGTATCGTGTGATCTCAACTACCGCAAGAACCTCTGGAAATACGGCAAGAAAGCGTCCGAAGTGATGCCTGCCCTCGTTGAGGGGAGCGATGTCATCCTCGGCAACGAAGAGGATGCCGACAAGGTCTTCGGCATCAAGCCCGAAGGGTTCGACGTGACCAGCACCGGAGGAGAGATTGACCAGCGCAGATTTCAGAGCGTAGGGGAGCAGCTCATGAAGAAGTTCCCGCGCGCGAAGAAGGTCATCATCACCCTGCGCGGCTCCATCAATGCCAACCACAACACCTGGGGCGGAGTGCTCTGGGACGGCAAGAACCTCTATCAGTCACCGCGTTACGACATCACCCACATCGTGGATCGCGTCGGCGGCGGAGACTCTTTCATGGGCGGCCTCATCTACGGTCTGCTCACCTACACCGGAGATGACCAGAAGGCGCTCAACTTCGCAGTTGCGGCTTCCTGCCTGAAGCACACCATCTTCGGCGACTACAACCAGGTTACCGTAGCCGAGGTCGAGAACCTCATGAAGGGCGACGCTTCCGGCCGAGTATCAAGATAATCAATTGAATCATGGCAAAATACAATAAACTGCAAGTCCTTCAGACTATGAAGGAGACCGGTATCGTGCCGGTGTTCTACAATGCTGACGTGGAAGTAAGCAAGAACGTTCTCAAGGCCTGCTACGAAGGAGGCATCAGGGCTTTCGAATTCACCAATCGCGGAGATTTCGCGCAGGATGTGTTCGCCGAGCTCGTCAAGTTCGCAAGCAAGGAGCTCCCGGGGATGATAATGGGAGTGGGTTCGGTGGTCGATCCGGGCACCGCTTCTCTCTACATACAGCTCGGGGCCAATTTCGTCGTAGGTCCGGTGTTCAACCCGGCCATCGCCCCTGTCTGCAACCGCAGGCTCATCCCTTACTGCCCGGGCTGCGGCTCCGTCACTGAGGTCAGCACCGCGCAGGAGGCGGGATGCGACGTCTGCAAGGTGTTCCCCGGCGACGTGCTCGGACCTGCTTTCGTCAAGGATCTCAGAGGCCCTATGCCGTGGAGCCAGATTATGGTGACCGGCGGGGTGAAGCCGGAGAAGGCCAATCTCGAAGGCTGGTTCAAGGCCGGAGCGACCTGCGTGGGGATGGGTTCCAACCTCTTCCCGAAGGATGTCATCGCCGCAGGCGAGTGGTCGAAGATCACCGAGCTCTGCCGTGGTGCGCTGGAGATAGTGAAACAGGTAAGATAATCACACATATATGAGTACACAAAAGAAACTGATGACCAACTGGCGCTGGTGGATGGTGGTGCTGCTTTTCCTTGCAACCACCGTCAACTACATGGACCGCCAGGTGCTGTCCCTGACGTGGAAGGACTTCATCGCTCCTGAATTCCACTGGACAGACAACGACTACGGTACAATCACCGCCCTCTTCTCCATCATCTATGCCATCTGCATGCTTTTTGCCGGCAAGTTCGTGGACTGGATGGGCACCAAGAAGGGATATCTCTGGGCCATAGGAATCTGGTCCACCGGCGCGTGCCTCCATGCCGCCTGCGGCTGGGCCACCTGCCACATCGAGGGGTATGAGAGCATCAAGGCGATGCAGGCCGTGCAGAACGGTTCTGCCGCGGCTCTCGCGATAGCGTCCGTGAGCGTTTGGCTCTTCATCGCCGCACGTGCCGTGCTCGCCCTCGGTGAGGCCGGCAACTTCCCGGCCGCCATCAAGACCACCGCTGAATACTTCCCTAAGAAGGACCGCGCTTTCGCGACTTCCATCTTCAACGCCGGAGCCTCTGTCGGAGCGCTCATCGCACCGGCCACCATTCCGCTTCTCGCCCAGTATTTCAAGGACAAGGGTGTCGGCGGCGGCTGGGAGATGGCATTCATCATCATCGGCGCCATCGGCTACGTCTGGATGGCTCTCTGGGTGTTCATGTACGAAAAGCCGGAGAAGAGCAAGCACGTAAATGAGGCTGAGCTCGCCTACATCCATCAGGATGACGAGGCTGATGCCGCCGCCGCTGCCGCAGCCTCCAAGGACAAGAAGGAGGAGAAGCAGATTTCTCTCTGGAAGTGCTTTACTTTCAAGCAGACATGGGCGTTCATCACCGGCAAGTTCTTCACCGACGGCGTGTGGTGGTTCTTCCTTTTCTGGGCTCCGGCCTACTTCTCCGACCAGTTCGGCTACAAGTCTTCGTCCGGCATGGGTGTGATTCTCATCACCACACTCTACGCCATCGTGACGGTGCTGTCCATCTTCGGAGGGTATCTGCCTCGCATATTTGTTGACAAGAAGGGCATGAATCCGTATGCCGGGCGTATGCTCGCCATGCTTCTCTTCGCCTTCTTCCCTCTCTTCGCCCTCTTCGCCCAGCCTATGGGCGTGCACTCGGCGTGGTGGCCGGCCATCTTCATCGGCCTTGCCGGTGCGGGACATCAGGCTTGGTCCGCCAACCTGTTCAGCACCATCGGCGACATGTTCCCGAAGAGCGCCATCGCGACCATCACCGGTATCGGCGGCATGGCCGGCGGCGTGGGTTCGTTCCTGATTCAGAAGGGGGCCGGTCTGCTCTTCACCAAGACCGCTGAGCTCGGCTCGACGTTCACCTTCCTCGGCTTCGAGGGCAAGCAGGGCGGATATTTCATCATGTTCTGCATCTGCGGTATCGCTTACGTCCTCGCGTGGAGCATCATGAAGGCTCTCGTACCTAAGTACAAGCCTATCGTCATCGAATAATACAGGACATCGCTCAAGATATGAGGCCGGCCGCTTTTGGTCGGCCTTTTTTGTAGGTATTTTCAGGAAAATCGCACAAGGTTTATTAAAAAATTGCTATATTCGCCGCATATAACGCTATAAACGACAATAACACGAAACTATAACATTAGTTTTGGTTTTTGACCAATGTTTTGTTTAACCATTTTTTTACAGTGATTCCTATGATGAAAATTCATTTTGGAAAAGCTGTGCTTGCTGCAGTCGCCCTGATGTTTACGGGCGTCTCGGTTTTTGCGCAGCAGAATGTAACGGGAACTGTCAAGGATGCCAAGGGCGAACCCGTGATCGGCGCCTATGTGGTCGTGTCCGGCACGACCATGGGTTCCATGACTGACGTCGATGGCAACTGGGCTCTGTCCGTTCCTGCAAACTCCACCCTCGTGGCTTCCTGTGTCGGATATACCGACGCTTCTGCCAAGGTCGTTTCAGGAAAAAATGTCTATGATTTTGTTCTTGAGGAAAGCTCCGTCTTCCTCGATGATGTCGTCGTGATCGGTTATCAGACCGTCAAGAGACGCGACCTCACCGGGTCCGTATCTTCCGTCACCGGCAAGGACATCGCCAAGGTTCCTGTGGCTTCCGTGGCTCAGGCTCTCCAGGGCAAGCTCGCCGGTGTCAACGTGATGTCTCAGGACGGCCGTCCTGGAGGAAGCTCCACCATCCGCGTGCGCGGCGGCGGCTCCATCAGCCAGTCCAACGACCCTCTCTACATAGTTGACGGAGTGCAGGTGAGCAGCATCGATGACATCCCTGCCGACAATATCGAGTCCATCGATGTCCTCAAGGATGCCGCCTCCACCGCCATCTACGGTGCACGCGGCGCCAACGGCGTCATCCTCATCACCACCAAGGGCGGCTCCGAGGGCAAGGCCCAGGTACGCTACGGCATGTATTATCAGTACAAGGAGAACCCTAAGACCCTCCCTGTGATGGACGCATACGACTATGTCCTCTGGAACTGGTCTTACGCTACGGCCTACGGCGCCTCTTACGGTGACGGAGTGGCTCAGTATTTCGGCCTCGGCCCTGACTACGGCAACAATCTCGAGAAATACCGCAGCGTCACCTCTCACAACTACATCAACGACGTGATGAAGGGTGCCAACACCTGGAACCACGACCTCTCCGTCAGCGGAGGCACGGCGGACACAAAGTACTTCGTGTCAGTCAACTATCTCAACGACGACGGCATCCGTGTACGGTCCGGATTCGAGAGATTCGGCGCCAACGCCAAGCTTTCCCAGAAGATCACCAAACAGCTCCAGTTCGATATGGACCTCCGCTACACGGAGATGACCATCACCGGCACCAGGTTTGACGCGGCCACCTCGGCCTACGCCTACCGTCCTGTCGACAATCCTCTCGGTGACGGCAACCCTACCCACTTCGGCAACGGTTCAAGCAGTGTCGAGGATATGTACAATCCGGTTGACGTGCTCAACAACTTCGACAACATCAACAACCGCAACCGTCTGCGCGCCAACGTCGGCCTGACCTGGAATCCTCTCAAGGGGCTCGTGGCCAAGTCAGAGCTCGGCGTCAACCGCAACTGGAGCGAGACCAAGTATTGGGACAACGGCCACCCGAGCGGAAAGGGCTACAAGCAGGCCAAGCTCACCAGAGGTGTAGGAAGCGGATACCGCTGGACCACCACTCTCAGCTACACGATTCCGTTCGCCAACGAGGATCACAGCGCCACCATCCTTGCGGGTAACGAGGTGCTCAATTCCGAGTCCACCACCACGTCCATCACGGGAAACTACTACCCGTCCGGGTTCACTATGGACCAGGCTTTCGGTATGATCAACATGACCGGCACCAACTCCACCGGAGCCAAGGAGGATACTTTCTCCAATGAAATCGGTGTGCCGAGCAACACTCTCTCATGGTTCGGACGTGCCAACTACTCCTACAAGGGACGCTACCTCTTCTCCGCCTCCCTGCGTGCGGACGGTTCTTCCAAGTTCGCTCCGAACAACCATTGGGGATACTTCCCTGCGGCATCGGCTGCATGGCGTCTGTCCGACGAATCCTTCATGGAGAGCACCAGAAGCTGGCTCGACGACCTCAAGCTCCGCTTCTCTTACGGCGCTTCCGGTTCCGACAACATCAGCCCTTCTCTCTGGAAGGAGACCTGGACCACCAAGGTGATCACCGTTGACGGCGAGAAGCAGACCTCTTATGTGCCGGGCGACATGCTCAGCAACCCTGACCTCAAGTGGGAGACCACCATTTCCCGCAACCTCGGTCTCGACTTCAGCATTCTCAAGAGCCGCGTGCGCGGTACCGTCGACCTCTACTGGAACAACACCCGCGACATCCTCATGAAGATTCCTTGCGATCCTTCATCAGGCTACACCTACCAGTTCCAGAACGTGGGCCTCACCTCCAACAAGGGCGTCGAGTTCTCTCTCGCGGGAGAAATCATCAGCCGCCGCGACTTCAGCCTCTCGGCCAACGTGACGTATTCCTACAACAAGAACATGGTCGAGGACCTTCCTGACGGCATCAACGCCGACTCCCACACGAACTGGGGTTCCACCATGCGCAAGCCGCAGTACGACTACATCATCCGCGAGGGTATGCCTCTCGGCATCGTATCCGGTTATGTGTCAGAGGGTTTCTATACACTCGACGACTTCAACTATACGGACGGCAAATATGTCCTCAAGGATGGCGTTCCTGATTTCAAGGGTTCCGTCGTGAACTATCCGGAGGGAATCAAGGCCCTCGTTCCTGACGGACAGACCGCCTTCCCGGGAGCCGCCAAGTTCAAGGATGTCAACGGCAACGGCTACATCGATGACGATGACGTGGACGTGATCGGCGAGATGATTCCTAAGCACACCGGAGGATTCAACATCTTCGGCAACTACAAGGGCTTCGACTTCTCCCTCGGATTCACCTACGCTCTCGGTGGAAAGGTATATAACGCCAACGCCATGCACTCCATGATGGGCAACAAGGACAACCAGCTCGGTGAGAACCGTCTCGCCTATGTCAACGACTGCTGGAAAGCCTACAGCGTGAAGTCCGACGGCAGCCTCTACCTTGTGACCGACCCGTCCGAGCTTGCCGCGCTCAACGCCAACGCCAAGCACGCGATTCCTTACTCCGAGTACGGTATCACCTCGTCCGAGTTCATCGAGAACGGTTCATACCTGCGTCTCCACACTCTCACCCTCGGCTACACCTTCCCTAAGAAGTGGATGGAGAAGGTTTCCGTACAGAATCTCCGTGTCTATGCCACCGTGGGCAACCTCTTCTGCATCAACAGTTACTCCGGTATCGATCCGGATGTGAACACCAACCTTGATGCGGGCGGCGACGGTTTCCCTACCCCTTATTATGATTACAATTCATACCCTCAGGCAAGGAGCTTCACCTTCGGTCTCAACGTTTCATTTTAATTAAGGAGATATCATAAATGAAAAAGATATTCAATATTCTTTCCGTCTGCGCTGCGGCCAGCCTTGTTCTGACCGCCTGTGATACGGAGAAGTTCCTCAACCCGACCTCTCCGTCCACGGTTGACAAGGACTTTGTGTTCTCCAACATGGAGACTGCCAACGCCTCGATGTACGGCGTGTACGAGTCGTGGAGGAGCGCCTGCAACAACCAGGTGTTCGCCGCCGGGCTCTACTATGCCCTTGATATTTCCGGTTCGGATATCGAACGCCACCCGGAAGCCTTCTCCAACCAGCCGGGCCGCCACTGGATGGAGTGTCTCTACCAGAACGGCAAATACACTTCCGAATACGGTCTCACCACTTACCTCAAGGACAACGCCAGCGGAGCGTACAATATGCTCTATGACGTGGTCGGCAAGGCCAATGCCGTAATCGGGGCCATCGAGTCCATGTCCGACTATGATGCCATGGTTTCTTCCGCCGCACCTTCAGATCTGGGTCAGCTCTATGGAGAGGCCGTCTGCGCGAGAGCGGTGGCTTACCGTGAGCTTCTCAAGTATCACGGGGACGTGCCTTACTCCGTGCAGGCGGGAGTTGCAGCCGGAGGCCTTGCCCCGCGCGACTCTGTCTATGAATGTGTGATTGCCGACCTCGAGAGGGTGATTCCTCTCATGAAGCCTGTGGGCGAGGTGGCCAAGAACAAGTTCTCCAAGACTTTCGCCCAGGGGCTTGCGGGCCGTCTCTGCCTTGAAGCGGGCGGCTATCAGACCCGTCGCGCCGACCTCGGAGCTG
>CAVHNN010000013.1:0-44602 GCA_963637465.1 Paludibacteraceae bacterium | reverse complement strand
AAGATTCTCAGATGCTCGAGGAGACCGTGGTTGTCGGATACGGCACGATGAAGAAGACCGATGTCACGGGCGCGATGGTATCCGTTGACTCCGAAGCTCTTACACAGACCCCGTCGAACAACGTCGTCGAAGCGCTTCAGGGCAAGGCGGCGGGCGTGTATATCACCAACAGCAGCCGTCCGGGAGAAGTCGGGAACATCACCATCCGAGGAGTCAACACCATCGGCAGCGACATCAACAGCAAGAACGCCCCGCTCATCGTGATTGACGGAGTCGTCGCCCACAGCGTCGGGCTCGAAATGCTCAACCCTCAGGACATCGAATCCATCGAAATCCTCAAGGATGCCTCCGCCACCGCGGTCTATGGAGCGATGGGAGGCAACGGCGTGGTTCTCGTCTCCACCAACCGAGGCAAGAGCGGACGCTTCTCGCTCAACTACAGCGGAACGTTCACGGCAGAGAAGATATATGACAAGGTCCCTATGATGGATTCCGGCCAGACGATGGAATGGCGCCGCTGGGCATACTACTACGCCGGCCTCACCGACATTCCGGGTGACCAGCCGAACATCGACGTGGACAGGGCGCTGCTTCCTGTCAAAGGATTTTCGGAGACGGCCTGGGCCAACATCCTTCAGGGCTGGGGCCTCACCCTCCAGGAATACAATGACGGCAAGCGTTCCACCGTCTGGGATCCGTCCAAGGTGACCACGACCGACTGGACTCAATACACAGACCGCATCGGCATCACGCAGGAGCACTCCATCAGCGCGAGCGGCGGCACGGACAAGATGAAATCCTACGTCTCCCTCGGATATCTTGACAACAAGGGAACCACCAGAGGACAGGAATACAAGAGATACACTTTCCGCACCAGCGTGGACATAACCCCTATCAAGTGGTTCAGCCTCGGAGGAGCGATCAACCTCACGCATTCGGATCAGGAATACGGCGTTGACAACTCGGGCGGAGCATCGAACTCCCTTCCTAAGTCACTGCACGCAAGGGCTCTCACGCTCTTCCCTTATGGCGTTCCTTACGATTCCGACGGCAACCGCGTGCTCTACCCCGACGGGAACGACCAGAACCCTACGGTAGTGGACGAAGAAGGCAAGGTGGCCATTTCGAATCTCAGCTATGACGCTGCGGCCAGCTTCTATGCCAGCCTCGACTTCGGCAAGATATGGGAGCCTCTCAAAGGGCTGACGTTCAAGAGCCAGTTCGGCCCGCAGATCAAGTTCCGCCAGGGCTACAAATACATGTCGGAGGACAGCGCCAACCGTCTCCAGAAAGGTCTCGACCTCGTCACTTCAAACGCAAGGAAGAGATTCTCATGGACCCTTGACAACATGCTCTACTACAACAGGAGCTTCGACAAACACTCCATCAACATGACCTTCCTGCAGGAAGCCATGTACAACATGAACACCCAGCTCTACTCTATGCAGGGCTACGGCATAGCCCTCGGAAAGGTGGGGATGGCCATGACCCAGAAATGGTGGGGCCTCGACGGGAGCAGCTACACCCGTGACGGAGAGCCTTCATTCAACTCCCTCGAAGAGAGCCAGCTCGCATCCTATATGGTTCGCGGAAGCTATAGCTACGACAACCGCTACCTTCTCACCCTCTCCTATCGATATGACGGAGCTTCCCAGCTTGGCACAGGACACAAGTGGCAGGGATTCCCTTCAGTCGCCCTCGGATGGAGGCTGGATCAGGAAAGCTTCCTCAAGGACATAAACTGGATCAGCGAACTCAAGCTCCGCGCAGGATGGGGCAAGACCGGCAATTACTCCGTCGACCTTTACTCCACCAAGGATGACCTCACCTCATCTGTCATCGCGTTCGGCACGGAAGGAACCACCGTTTACTACACTCCGTCTTCCTTCGCGAACCAGTCCATAACCTGGGAGACCACCGACCAGTATAATATCGGCGTCGACTTCTCCGCTCTCAAGGGCCGCATCTCCGGCGTTCTCGACCTTTATCAGAACTACACCAACGGCCTCATCTTCCCTGTGACCCTGCCTTCGGCTTCCGGCAAGACCAGCACCGATGCCAACGTGGGCAAGACCGAGAACCACGGCTTCGACTTCACCGTCAACACCACCAACATCTCCAACAGGGACTTCTCATGGAAATCCAGCCTCAACCTTGACTTCAACACGAGCAAGATAATCGAGCTCCAGAACGGCAAGGAAGACATGGTGGACGACGAGCTGTTCATCGGCCAGCCTATCGGAGTGTACTATGGATACGAAAGTCTCGGAATCTGGAGCGACTCGCCGGAAGACCTCGCAGAGATAGCCAAATTCAACGAGAACGGAATGAACTTCGCGCCGGGCAAGACCAGGATCAAGGACCAGAACGGCGACTATAAGATTGATGCCAACAACGACCGCATCGTCCTCGGCAACTCCCGTCCTAAGTGGAACGTGGGATTCAACAACACTCTCCGCTGGAAGAACCTGCAGCTCGACGTCTTCATGTTCGGAAGCATGGGATACTTCCTCCAGACCGGCAACGGACAGACCACCTCCGGACCGTCCCGCGTAATCAACTACTACACCGAAAACAACAAGAACTCCACCTATCAGCGTCCGTTCTGGGCCGTGGAATCTTCTGACGACACCTACTCCAGCTACCTTATCCAGCAGAAGCACAACGGCTTCCTCAAAGTAAGGCAGATCTCCCTCGGATACTTCGTACCGGAGAAGCTCGTCAAGGCCGCAGGCCTCAAGAGCCTCAAGCTCAGCGCACAGCTCAAGAACCCGTTCTCCGTATTCGACACGGCGTTCTGGATGGACAGCGACATGGACAGCGTATTCAGCACCAAGGGTCTCGTGTTCGGTATCAATGTCGGATTCTAATTTATCGGAAAGCAATGAAACACACATATAAAGCAATAACTTGCGCCCTCCTCGCCGGAGCTCTCACCTTTACGACCTCCTGCGGCGACTCTTTTCTGGATGAAGTGAAGAGGGACACGATTTCTTCAGACTATCTTGAAACCCCCGAGGGTCTCGCATCAATGGCCGAAAGCCTCTATCTCCAGCTGCGCACACTCTTCTACGCAGAGGGTTATTGGCCGTTCACCAATGCCGGAACCGATGAGTTCATGATTGGAGGAGACGGAGCCAGCGAAGCCTACAACACCTACGATTCCAGACTTTCCTCCAAACCGGAAGGTTCGGCCAACACGGTGAAAATGAGCTGGCTATGGGACAGCGTGTACCCGTGGATCGGCCGCGCCAACAACATCATCAACAATGCCGACCGCGTAATGGCGAACTCCTCTCTCTACAATGAGACCGTGGGCACCGCCTACTTCATCCGCGCATTCGACTACCTCACCCTCGTGATACAGTACGGGGAGCTTCCTCTTGTCACCACCGTCCCTACGGAACCGGAGCGCGAGTACGGGCGGGACAGCAAGGAAAGCATCTACGAGCTTATCATAAGCGATCTGGAGAAGGCCTATGAGCTCCTGCCGGCCACGCCGTCCAAGACCGACAAGCTGACCAAATACGCCGCAGCCCACTATCTTGCCAAAGCCCATCTCTGGAGAGCTTCGGAAACCAACTCCGGCTGGAACTCCAAATATGTCGACAACGACCTCAAGGAGTGCATCAAATATGCGGACATCGTGCTCGCGGCACGCCCGCTCACCGCAAGGTATGAGGATCTTTTCGCCAATTTCACCGGATATGACAGCTCCGTCACGGAGACCAACTCCGAGATCGTGCTAGCCGTATCCCTCACAGAAGACTCGTCCCTGAGAGGTACCTACGGCGGGAACATGACCCTCGCCTGGTTCGTGGCCCCTTACCAGAACACCTTCATGTACATGGAGAGGGACGTTGCCGGCGGACGTTCATACCAGAGGATGAAGACGACCCCGAGATACGCATACTATCTGTATGACCTGCAGAACGACTCCCGCTTCTGGAAGTCATTCAAGACCACCTACGCGGTCAACAAGGCGACATCCATGACCGACCCTTCCAAATACACCGTGACTCTCGGGGACGGAAGCAAGGCGGTCGTAGGAGAATACCTTGACAACGATTTCAGCAAATACCTCGGAGGCATGTATGTGCTCAACCGCCCGGAATACGGTCAGAAATACGGCAAGGATGACATCTCGGTCGATGAAAACGCCCCGATAAAGCCGTCTTTCACCATCAAGGACTACGCCACCGGCAAGTATATCCCTATCGTCAAGTCCCTCCTCGTCTATGACGAAGGCGGAAACGCTGTCGGGACGAGCTTCACCCCCAACAAGAACGGCGTGTTCGCCCCTCTCAGCAAATACCTCGACGGAGCGGTGGACGCATACAACCGTGAGCGCGGCTACCGCAACGCGGTGCTCGCCCGTTCAGCGGAAGACGTATTCTTCAAGGCCGAAGCCCTCATCCGTCAGGGCAATGTCAACGAGGGTCTCGCAGCTCTGAAACCTCTTCGTGACCGCGCACAGTTCCGCGCCGGGGAGCAGAGGGACGAATACCACGACGGCGGCGAAGCTTTCGCCGAAAGCTCGTACCGGACAGTCCTGACGAAGTACACCAACAAGAGCGTGTTCTATCCGCGCAACTCCTACTTCTACTCCGTGGGCGGCTGGGATAAGGATGAGGCATATCGCGAGGCCGTCAACGCCGAAGCGTCCGTACTTCAGGAGGTGAGCTCTTCTTCTTACCCTAAGGAAGACCTCTATATCATGAACGAACTCGCCAAGGTCAACTCCAAGTACGCCTCCGATGAATACACCCGCGCACTGTGCTTCCTTCTCAACGAGAAGTCCCGCGAGATGTACGGAGAGTTCCATCGCTGGGCCGACCTCGCCCGCACGAAGACCCTCGAAGACCGTCTCTGCTTCAACGACCAGGCATGGAGCACGACTCCTGTGGACGTGCTCGGACACACGTCCAACTACAACGGCACGCAGTACGTTTCTTCTTACGGAGGCAACTTCGACAAGAACAAGCACTACCTGAGGCCTGTCCCTCAGAACTTCCTCGACCTGATAACCAGCAACGGCAAGGCCCTCACCTCAGACGAGAAAGCCGCAATGCAGAACCCTGGATATTAGTCTTAAGTCTCGATATTTCTCAAGGAGACGGCTGCTATCGGCCGTCTCCTTTTTTATTATCCCCCAAATTATTTTCCCGGAAAATGCCGAAATCCTCAGTTTTTATTTGCCGTATTTTGCCGAAATTCTCAGTTTTTGCAAATCCCCCGAAAAAAGAGTAACTTTGTGAGATTTGCAAAAATTAATACCACAATACAAACAATCAAATGAGAAAACGCCTATTGACACTTTTGCTGCTGGCACTGCCTCTGGCCGCGTCAGCCAAAGACGTTTCCGGACTCAATGAAAAACAGTTCACGAAGTTCTGGAAAGTCGAATCGGAATCTCCCGACTACTCTGTCAGCTTCAAGGACGGAGGCTGCGAGATAGTCGCTCCCAAGGGCCTGACCCTCTGGTACAAGGAGAAGATGAAAGGGGATGTCGTCATCGAATACGATGCCATCGTCTATAACGAAAAGGCAGGAGACCGCCTCAGCGACCTCAACTGCTTCTGGATGGCCACCGACCCTGAGGCCAAGGATGTCTTCAAGCGCATCGGAGAGCGAGGCGGGGTGTTCGCCAACTGCGCCCAGATGAAGCTCTATTACGTAGGCTTCGGGGGCAACGGCAACACCACGACCCGTTTCCGCCGCTATACCGGAGAAGCGAACCCGGCCATCATCAAGGAATACACCGATCCGGACCACCTGCTCGAAGCCAACCGCTGGTATCACATCAAGCTGGTGAGCGTTGGGGGCAGAGTGCAGTACTGGATGGACGGCAAACTCCTTTTCGACTACAACGACGCCGATCCGTACACGGAAGGCTGGTTCGGATTCCGCACCACCCTCTCCCGCACGGCAATCAAGAATTTCACTTACACCAAGATTGTCAAGCAGCCGTTCAGCGAGGCTCCGCTCCACTGGATCGGGAACACCCCGAAACTTGACCGCGCCGTCAGCTTCGGAGTACCGTTCAAACAGGGAGAAGTCACCGACAAGACCGCCCTCCAGCTCCAGAGCGAGGAGGGAGGCGCCATCACGAGCGACCAGTGGACTCTCGCCAAGTGGCCCGACGGCTCGATCAAGTGGCTCGGAGTCGCGGCCGTAGTTCCGGGCGGCACGGACAACGCCAAACTCGTCAAGGTCAAGAAGGCCGAAGCCTCCGGAGAGAAACTGATTTCCGAAGATGCTGACAGCTACATCGTCAACACCGGCAAGGTGAAGGCCATCGTCCCGAAGAGCGGAAACAAGATTCTGGAAGCTCTCTGGATCGGGGACTCCAAAGTCGGAGGAGCGGCCGACCTCATCGCCACGGAGGGCGGACGCAGCTACGTGAGCAAGATAAGCAACACCACCCTTGAGCAGAACGGCTCGGTGCGCGGCACCATCAAGATTGAAGGCGTGCACTACGGCGAGCAGAACGGCCGCGAGTGGCTGCCTTTCGTCGTCAGGATGTACTTCTTCAAGGATTCGGACCAGATAAGGCTCGTACACAGCTTCATCTTCGACGGAGACCAGGACAAGGACTTCATCTCTTCGCTCGGACTCCGTTTCAGGGTTCCGATGCGCGAGCAGGCATATAACCGCCACATAGCCTTCGCCACCGACGAGGGCAAGGTATGGACGGAGTCAGTGCAGCCGCTCCACGGCAGGCGCGTACTCTCCGACCCTGTACAGAAAAAGCCGGCAGGAGCGCAGGCCTCCCCGCAGGGAGCACCTGCAGCAGCCCCTCAGGGAGCACCGCGCAAGCAGAAAGACTATCAGGAGGACCAGGAGAAGGGAATCCGCGTTCCGGAGCCGGAGTACTTCGACCAGAAGGGACAGTTCCTCATCAGCAAGTGGGCCAAGTGGGACACTTTCCGCCTGAGCCAGCTTACCGACAACTCATGGTCAATCCGCAAGAAGACGGAGGATGACCGCCCTTGGATAGGCACGCTCACCGGGGAAAGGGCCGCCGGCTATGCCTTTGCCGGAGATGTCAGCGGAGGTCTCGGAGTATCGCTCAAGTACTTCTGGCAGCTCTACCCTTCCACCATAGAGATTACGGGGGCCCGCAGCGACGAGGCCACGATCAACGTCTGGCTCTGGAGTCCTGAATCCGAACCGATGAACCTCCGTCACTACGACAGCGTGGCGCACGACCTCGAAGCCAGCTACGAAGATGTCCAGGAAGGGATGAGCACCCCATACGGCATAGCCAAGACCAACACTCTCATCCTCGTGCCTCAGGCCGCCTTCCCCGGCCGTGAAGGCATACTCGCAACGGCCGAACTCCTCGAAGAGGACAGCCAGATGCTCCCTACCCCGAAGTACCTGCACGACAGCCGCGCGTTCGGCATCTGGTCTCTCCCGGACAGAAGCAACCCTCAGAGGACGGCCGTAGAGAACAGGCTCGACGAGATCATCAGCGTTTACCAGAAGAACGTGGAGGAGTTCAAGTGGTACGGCTTCTGGAACTTCGGCGACTTTATGCACTCAATGGACAATGTCCGCGGAGTATGGAACTACGACATCGGAGGCTTCGCCTGGGACAACACGGAGCTCGCCTCCAACATGTGGCTCTGGTACATGTTCCTGCGCAGCGGACGCGAGGACATCTGGGACATGGCGGTGGCGATGAGCCGCCACACCACCGAGGTGGACGTTTACCACATCGGGCCTTACGCGGGTCTGGGCAGCCGCCACAACGTCTCCCACTGGGGATGCGGGGCCAAGGAGGCCCGAATCGGCCAGGCGGCATGGAACCGTTTCCTCTATTACCTCACCACGGACGAACGCTCCGGAGACCTGATGGACGAGTCCAAGGATTCCGAGCAGCTTCTCTACAAGATTGACCCTATGCGTCTTGCAGCCCCGCGCAGCGAGACTCCCTGCACGGCTCCGGCCCGTCTGCGCATCGGCCCCGACTGGCTCGGATATGCCGGCAACTGGATGACCCGCTGGGAAAGAACCGGCGAGAAGCACTACTACGACATGATCATCGCCGGAATGAAGAGCATCGCCGCCCTGCCTAACGGACTGCTCACGGGCAAGGTCAAGGTGCTCGGCTTCGACCCGGCCACGGGCGTTCTCAGCTGGGAGGGCGACCCGAACTCCATCGGGACCAACCACCTGATGACCATCATGGGAGGGTTCGAGATCATGACCGAAATGCAGGACATGATCAACGTGCCCGAGTTCAACGCCGCCTGGCTCGACCACGCGAGACGCTACCACACCATGGCCGGATTCCGCGTTTCAAGGCTCAACGCCTACGCGGCATGGAAAGACCACGATGCGGACTTCGCCCGCAAGACATGGGAGGGGCTGCTGCGCGGCATCGACGAGCCGTACCACCCGAACACCAACGGGGCGGCCACATGGAGCCTTGACACCATCTACTGCCTTGAAGTGATTCCGCTCTAATTGACCCCGCAATTCGGGCTCAAAGCGCGATTATTATAGCAGAGGTATTGATTTCTCAACGGAAATCGATACCTTTGCGTGTTTTTAATAACACGGCTAACGCCTTTGTTTAACCAAAACCTAGCATTATTAATGAAATTGTTTTTTAACCAAGGCGCGAAAGCCCTGACGGCTTTCATTGTCTCTCTGGTTCTTTCCGGGACGGGAGCTTTCGCGCAGAACACCATTACCAGCAAGGGTAAGGTGGTTGACGCCGGAGGGGAACCCGTGATCGGCGCCTACGTGCTCCAGCAGGGCAACCGGACCAATGGTTCCACAACGGACATCGACGGAGCATTCTCCATCAACGTACCGTCCGACGCAACCCTTGAGGTATCCCTGATCGGTTATGTCACCAAGTACGTGACGGCCGGAGAGAACCTCACAATCACCCTCGAAGAGGACAAGATGCTTCTCGAAGAGGCAGTCGCAATCGGATACGGTTCAGTCAAGAAGAGCAGTCTGACCTCGGCCGTGGCCTCGATGGATGACAAGGCTATCGCGGACCGCACGATGGCGCGCGCGGAGCAGGCCCTCCAGGGACAGCTTGCCGGCGTGAGCGTACAGATCACCAGTGCGGAGCCGGGTGCAGACCCTCAGATTCGCGTGCGCGGAGCCGCCTCCATCAGTGCGGGCAACAACCCTCTCTTCGTGATCGACGGCATCCCGCAGGATTCCATGACCGGCATCAACCCTAACGATATCGCCAACATCGAAGTGCTCAAGGACGCGGCTTCCGCCGCCATCTACGGTTCCCGAGGCTCCAACGGTGTAGTCATCGTCACCACCAAGAGCGGTCAGAAGGGCAAGCCGAAGGTAAGCTTCAGCTTCAACAGCGGTGTCGCCACCCTCGAGAAGAAGATGGACGTGATGAGCGCCACGGAGTGGATGGAGTTCGCGGTACGCTGCATGGACGCGCAGTATCTCAAGATGTATCCTGCAGGCAAGATTTCCGACGACAACGCCACCCGTATCGCCAACCTCGGCCTCAGCGGCCCTCAGAGGACCGGCGGAAGCGCTGTCAACTTCGATGACCGCTGGTTCAAGTACCTCAGCAAGGATATGCAGGCTTCCCACACCTATTATGATGACGGCAGCGAGCTCAGCCTTCTCGACTGGCAGGACTACGCCTACAGCCCGGCCCTCCAGCAGAACTACAACGTGAGCGTGTCCGGAGCGAGCGATGTCACAAAGTATATGTTCTCCCTCGGATACCTCGATCAGGACGGTCTTTCACCTGCTTCCAACTACAAGAGAATCAACCTCCGAACCAATATCGAGAGCAAGCTCAACGATTGGGTTACGGCGGGAGTCAACCTCGCCCCGGCGTTCATCATCAACACCGGCGCAGGCCAGGGCAACGGTAAGGACACCCGCGCCCACCATGTCCTCACCTCTCCTCCGGTTTCCGACACGGGAGTAGGCTACGACACGCAGTACTATCCGAACGTGACCTACCTCTGGGGAGGCACCGGAATGCGTCCTAAGAAATACTATGAGGACACCGCATCCCACAACCACACCATGCGCCTGCAGGCCAGCTCTTTCCTGCGCGCAAAGCCTTTCGACGGATTCCAGGTGGAGGCTTCCGCTTCAGCGACCTATGCCAACAGCAACACCAACACCTTCACTGCCAACACGATGACCAACGCGAACTGGAACAGTGCGGAAGGCGCGAAGTCATCGGCAAGCCACAACACCGACTACAGCATCAACACCCTGCTCCAGGTGGTCGCAAACTACGACAAGAGCTTCGGCAATCACAATATCTCCGCGATGCTCGGTGCGTCTTCCGAATTGGGCAACATAGGCTACGGCACCAGCCAGAGCTATACAAACATGCCTAACGACGTGATCACCGGAACCTTCATCGGAAGCAGCTCCACCACGACCCCTACGGTCAAGGCCTCCAATGTGACCGAGAAGACCAACACCAAGCTTCTCTCCGCATTCGGACGTCTGTCATACAACTATGCCGACCGCTATATGGCGTCAGCCTCTCTGCGTCGCGACGGTTACTCCCGCTTCGGAGCCAGCAACAAGTGGGGATGGTTCCCTTCAGTATCCGCAGGCTGGAACATAGCCAACGAAGACTTCTTCAAGAATGCCGGATTCAGCTGGTGGAACACCCTCAAGCTCCGTGCGAGCTACGGACAGACCGGTAACTACGGCATCCCTGAAAGCGCCGCATACTCCACCCTCACCGCAGGCAGCTATGCTGACGTGCTTGCCTACTATGCAGGATCGTTCGGCAACGCTTCACTCGGCTGGGAGAAGACCCACTCGACTGACGTTGCAGTTGACCTCGGCTTCCTCAAGAACCGCATCCAGCTCTCTCTGGACTGGTACACCAAGACCACCACTGACCTGCTCTACAGCGTTCCTGTACCATCAGTTTTCGGCACGACCAACGTATATGACAACCTCGGTTCAGTTCTGAACCACGGTCTTGAAATCGAGCTCAACACCCAGAACATCAGCACGAACGACTTCGAGTGGAGCACTTCCTTCAACATGTCGTACAGCCGCAACAAGGTTCTCCAGCTCGGAGACAACACCACCGAGGGCGATTTCGTATATGCGAAGCAGTCAACCAACATCAACCAGATTCTCCGCATCGGCCACCCTATGTACGAGTTCTACAACCATAAGAACATCGGCGTGTGGATGAGCCAGCAGCAGATAGACGAATACAAGGCCGCCACCGGACTCACCCCGAAGTACTACGGCAAGGAGACGGTACCGGGAGATCCGATGTATGAAGACGTCAACGGAGACGGCAACATCACCGACGCCGACTGGCAGGTTCTGGGAGACCCGGCTCCGAGGTTCGTATTCGGTATGACCAACCGCATCACCTACAAGAACTTCGACGCTTCCGTCCTCTTCACCGCACAGTTGGGAGGTTACATCATGTCCGGATTCGGACGTGCCGTGGACCGCGCCCACATGGGTACCCAGCAGAACACGATGAGGCATTGGCTCAACGCCTGGTGGAGCGAGGACGAGCCGGGTGACGGAACCCTTCCTTACCCTCTCACCACGAACTCCTACAACATCGACTCACGCTTCGTGTACAAGTCCGACTACTTCCGCATCAAGAACCTCACCGTAGGTTACAAGGTGCCTGTCAAGAAGTTCATCGACTCTGTCCGAATCTATGCATCCATCGAGAACCTTCTCATCCTCGACAGCTACTATCTCGGATACTCCCCTGAAGCTGCCAACGTGGGCGGATTCACCGGTGTTGACTACGGTGCATACCCGTCAGCACGCACATATAGTATCGGTCTTAATGTCAACTTCTAATCGAACATCTCTATGTTAAAGAATATCAAATATATCGCTATCGCGGCAGGAGCACTGCTCCTCGCATCCTCCTGCTCCGATGATTATCTCAGCACCCCGCCGGTCGGAACCCTTTCGCCGGATGGATTCTATACGACGGCGGCCCACCTCGAATCGGGAGTCCTCGGCGTATATGCCAAGCTGCAGAACGTGGAGGCCGGTCAGTATCTTACTTTTTCCGAAGACCGCTCCGACAACGTCTGGGTGGATTCCGACCCTAACGGCATCCGTACCTGCTCGGAGGTTTCCTTCTACCGCATCTCCGGTTCCACCGGCGAGCTCGCGAGCCTCTGGTCAGGATGGTACAGCCTCATCTACAACGCCAATATGGTGCTTGCCAACATCGACGGCGTAAGCTTCACTGACGAGGCGGTCAAGAACCAGTTCAAGGGAGAGGTTCTCTTCCTCAGGGGTCTCGCCCACTTCGAGCTCGTGCGTTCATTCGGGCGCGTGCCTATCATCGACCACGTCCTCTCCTCTGCCGAGGCGAAGAGCATCAAGCAGTCCGAGGGCAAGGATGTTATCAACAACTCCGTCATCCCAGACCTCATCGAGGCTGAAAGCCTGCTTCCTTACAGGTCTGCGATGAAGAGCAGCAGCGGCAGCAGTGTCGCCGAATATGGCAGAGCCGACAAGCTTTCCGCACAGGCTCTCCTCGCGCGAGTATATATGACGCTGAAAGGCTACCCTTACAACGACAGCGGCGCGAAGAGCAACGCGAAGAGCTACCTCGAGAAGGTGCTTCAGAACGGCAGCTCCTACTTCGCCCCGACCATCACAGACTGGAAGAGGCAGTTCCTCACCGACAACGCCGCAGCCAACAAGTATCAGATTTTCGCAATCCAGCACCGTCTCGGCACGGGCCTGCAGGTCACGTTCGAATCCGGAGTGGGAATCAGCAATCTGGACATCGTCTCCGACTCATATCATTCGGGTTCCGGAATGTCTCCGGTATATCCTGAGGCCACTCTGCGTTACGAGTACATCTCCAACAACGACCCTCGCGGATTCGGGTTCAACTTCATCGACGGGTACGATGAATACAACGGCACCCCTGCCTATGTAAACAGGACCAACAAGTTCCAATACAACGGTGAGGAAATCGAATCTCTTGAGATGTCCATCAACGTCAAGTGGTGTCCTACCATCCCGAAGCGCAACGAGGCGGGAATCCAGTTCGATGACAGCCAGCTCGGAAGCAGCACAAGCTCCCGCAACCAGTGGCCTGTCAACTTCCCTATCCTCCGCTACGAGGACATGATGCTTCTCTATGCAGAGCTCCTCGTCGAGGACGGCAACATCTCAGAGGCCATGGGATATGTCAACAAGATCCGCGAGCGCGCGGGCATCGAGCTTGTCCCTACGGGCGCTTCAGCCTCCGAGGCTATGAACTACATCAAGCGCGAGCGCAAGCTTGAGCTCTACCTCGAGGGCGTGCGCTGGTTCGATATGGTACGCTATGGCGAGTGGAAAGAACTCACCATTGCCAAGTACGACAACTACAAGATCAACGGAGAATACCGCACCAACGTATCCGCAGGCAATGTGAAGGACGGACGCTATCTGCTTCCTATTCCTATCTCGGAGCTGTCTGCAGTCCCGGGGCTCTATGAGCAGAACGAAGGCTGGAAAGACTGATTTCCGGCAGATATGACAGAAAAGGACGGCCTTTGAGACCGTCCTTTTTTTGTGTAACTTTGTCTCCATAACCAATAAGACATCCAAACATGAATTTCAAATCACTTATCCTGTCTGCGGCGCTCGTCCTGTCCGCCGTATGCGCGACGGGCCGTGAGAAGTACAACTTCAATTCCGGCTGGCTTCTCAAGGTCGGGGACGTGCCTTCGGCGCAGACATCCTCGTTCAAGGACGGAAACTGGCAGAAGGTCACCCTTCCCCACGCCTTCAACGAAGACGAGGCGTTCAAGGTGAACATCAAGGACCTCACGGACACGGTAGTATGGTACCGCAAACATTTCACCCTGCCGAAGTCGGCACGGGGCAAGAAGGTCTTCATCGAGTTCGAAGGAGCGCGCCAGGGAGTTGACTTCTACGTCAACGGCCGCCTTGCAGGCAAGCACGAGAACGGCGTGATGGCCTTCGGCTTCGACATCACCCCGTACCTCAAGTCCGGAAGCAACGTCCTGGCCGTGCGCGTGGACAACAACTGGGATTTCGCCGAGAGGACCACGGGAGTGAAATACCAGTGGAGCAACCGCAACTTCAACGCCAACTACGGAGGTCTCCCGAAGAACGTCTGGCTCCACGTCACGGACCGTCTCTATCAGACGCTCCCTCTCTACTCCAACCTCCAGACTACGGGAGTCTATATCTACGCCTCCGACATCCGCGTCAAGTCGCGCAGCGCCGTCATCAACGCAGAATCAGAAGTCCGCAACGAGACGGGCAAGCCTCAGAGTGCCGCCTACAGGGTCAGCGTCACAGACCCCGACGGCAAGCTTGTCTGCGCTTTCGGCTCCGACCCCGTCAGCATAGCTCCGGGACAGACCGTCACCCTCAAGGCTTCCGCTCCGGCGGAGGGGCTCCATTTCTGGAGCTGGGGATACGGCTACCTCTATGATGTCCGCACCGCCCTCGAAGTGGACGGCAAGGTGGTGGACGAAGTGTGCACCCGGACCGGTTTCCGCAAGACCCGCTTCGCCGAAGGCAAGGTCTGGCTCAACGACCGCGTCCTCCAGATGAAGGGCTACGCACAGCGCACTTCCAACGAATGGCCCGCTCTCGGAATGTCAGTTCCCGCCTGGCTGAGCGACTACTCCAACTCCCTGATGGTCGAGAGCAACGCCAACCTCGTGCGCTGGATGCACGTCACGCCTTGGAAACAGGACGTCGAGTCCTGCGACCGCGTGGGCCTCATACAGGCGATGCCGGCAGGTGATGCGGAGCGCGACGTGGAAGGCCAGCAGTGGAACCAGCGCAAGGAACTTATGCGCGACGCCATCATCTACAACCGCAACAACCCGTCCATCCTCTTCTACGAGTGCGGCAACGAGTCCATCTCCCGCGAGCACATGCTCGAGATGAGGGAGATCCGCGACAAATATGACTTCTACGGCGGCAGGGCCATCGGCAGCCGCGAGATGCTGGACATCCGCGAGGCTGAATACGGCGGAGAGATGCTCTACATCAACAAGAGCGCGCACTCCCCTTTCTGGGCCACGGAATACTGCCGTGACGAGGGCCTGCGCAAATACTGGGACGAGTACTCCTATCCTTTCCACAAGGAGGGAGAGGGCAACAGCGGCTTCCACTCCGCGATGAGCAACACGACCGTAAAGGGCAACGCGGCTCCGTACAACCACAATCAGGACCAGTTCGTCGTGGAGCACGTCCGCCGCTGGTATGACTACTACAGGGAAAGGGCCGGTTCCGGACAGCGCATCTCCTCCGGAGGAACCAAGATCATTTTCTCGGACTCCAACACCCATTTCAGAGGAGTGGAGAACTACCGCCGGAGCGGCGTCACCGACCCGCTCCGCATCCCGAAGGACAGCTACTTCGCCCATCAGGTGATGTGGGACGGCTGGGTGGACATAGAGCAGCCGCACATCTACATCGTCGGCCACTGGAACTACGACAAGGGCACCGTCAAGCCGGTCTATGTCGTATCCAACACCGAGTCCGTAAAGCTCCTGCTCAACGGCAAAGAAATTCCTGATCTCAAGAATGACTACGAGTTCCTCTACACGGCCGAGAACGTATCCTTCGAGCCGGGCAAGATAGAGGCCGTGGGCTACAACGGCGGCAGGGAAGTGGCGCGCTACGCCATCGAGACCGCCGGCAAGCCGGAGGCCATCAGGCTCTCCAAGATTGAGAATCCTTCCGGCTGGAAGGCCGACGGAGCCGATGTGGCTCTCGTGCAGATTGAAGTGGTCGATGCGCAGGGACGCAGATGCCCTCTCGCCAACGATATGATTCATTACGAACTCTCCGGACCCGCCGAGTGGAGAGGAGGCCTCGCACAGGGCCCGGACAACTACATCCTCGCCAAGGACTTCCCGGTGGAGTGCGGGGTGAACCGTGCGATTCTGCGCTCCACCACCACTGCCGGCAAGATCACTCTCAAGGCTTCGGCCGAGGGTCTGAAGGAGGCGGAGATCTCGCTTGAGACCGTACCTTTCCAGACCGTCGGAGGCCTCAGCACCTACATTCCGGGAGATCACCTCAAAGGAAGGCTGACCCGCGGCGAGACTCCGCAGACCCCGTCATACTACGACCGCTGCGTGGATGTCGAGATTGTCGGCGCGACGGCGGGGGCCAACTCCGACAAAGTCGCCGCCAGCTTCGACGACAACGAGCTCAGCGAGTGGACCAACGATGGACATCTCTCCACCGGCTGGATCACCTACCGGCTCGGCCGCATGGCTCAGATTGATGAAATCTGCGTCAAGTTCACCGGATGGAGAATGCGCAGCTACCCTGTCGAGATCTATGCCGGCGACACCCTCATCTGGGAGGGCGAGACGGAAAGGTCGCTCGGATACGTGCACCTGAACGTGAAGCCGGTGATGACCCGCGAGATCACCATACGTCTCAAGGGCTCGGCCCGGGATGAGGACGCCTTCGGCGGAATCGTCGAAGTCGTAGCCCCGGCCGCCGGAGAACTTGACCTCTTCAAGGCCAAGGACGCCGACAAGAAGAGCAACGAACTCCGCATCGTCGAGATAGAGTTCAAGGAGAACCTCCTGCAATAGCGGGCCTGTTCCCCGATAACGAAAAGAGGGAGACCAAAAGATTTTGGTCTCCCTCTTTTTATAAAAAGCTACTGAGCTGTTACTTGTTGTTGTACTGCTTGTAGAAAGGGAGCTTGGTAAGGTCGACCATCACGAGGCAGAGTCTCTTGCCGTCTGAGTAGTGACCGCTCTGGAAGCAGAGTTTAGTGCCGTCCGGGCTGAAGAAAGGCTGGGCGTGGTCAGGTGCCATCTTGAGGTCGGAGGCGATCATGTGGCGGTAACCGTTGGCCACGTTGATTACCCA
Organism: Paludibacteraceae bacterium; assembly: GCA_963637465.1. GTDB lineage: Bacteria > Bacteroidota > Bacteroidia > Bacteroidales > UBA932 > Cryptobacteroides. The sequence goes on along the minus strand of CAVHNN010000013.1, from coordinate 27,742 downwards.
CACGTCTCCGCCGAAGGTGTCTCCTGCGGCCCACTGATTGTCACGGGTGGAGTTGCAATGCCAGAATCCCCTTCCGCGCAGAGCGCTCTCGCGATCCTTCTCCATCTCCACGTTTCCGAGGCACTCCACGTCATCGGTGCGGAGGTTGATGCGGAAGATGCCGCTTGCCTGCTTGCGAAGACGATCCTGCCATCCGAGCACGTTGAAATATACGTAATCCTCGGTACCGAAAGTCTCGTGGGTGACCCAGTCAAGCGGAGTCTCCTTGTAGAGAGGCTTGTAGGTGCAGGCGTCGGCGTCGGCATACCACATTCTCTGGTCGGCGTCACCGCCCGTCTCGCAGCAGAACACGATTTCATTAGGACGGAAGCGGCTGGCCTGGATATGGCCCACCTTGAAATCGACATCGCAGATCTTGGTGACCTCTCCGGTCTTGAGATTCATCTTGCGGATGCCGCTCAGAGTCTGGGAAACCTTGACAGGCTGGTCGTCACGAGGCACGAAAGCCTTGGCCTTCATTGCCTCTATCTCCTCAGGAGTTCCCTCGCGGGTGACGGTGATGAAAGCATACTCATCCTCGCTGTTGACGCACCATCCGCCCGGGCGGCCCATCTCCGGGCCTGCAGGGAACACGCCGATCTTATCAAGATAGCTCTTGAAAGAGCCTGCGGCGTTCTTTTTGGCATCAGAGAAGAGCTTGTCCAGATCCATGACATAGAGCGTCCAGTCCTCGCCCTCACGCATGTTGACGAAGAGCTTGTTGGATCTGTTGCCAAGGAACACGGCTCCTACGCTGCCCTCGGTCACCTGGATGGTCTTGCCCGTGGCAACCTCGATGAAGAAGAACTGGGTCGGGGCGAACTTGACCACCCTGCCGTCCGGCATGGTGCGCTCCTGCCCTTCCTCGCCGGCTCTGGTCGAAGAACGGAAAAGAAGATACTTCCCGTCCGGAGTCCACATAGGGTCTGTCTGATAGATGAATTTGTCGTTTTTCTGAGTGTCGGTGAGCACCATGAGCTCAACCCCTGTCTGCTCGTCCTTGACAACCTTCTTCTCGGAAGGCTGGAACTTGCCGAACTGTGCACTCGCAGATGAGAATGCAGCCATGAACACGACTGCAGCAAGCAAAGCTTTTTTCATTGAAGTAATGTATAATTGGTTAATAATGTCCAACGTATCCGCTAAACTCGGGCTAACGGTGCAAAAATCATACCCGCTTACTGTTTAACCTCATTGATGAACGTGTCGACCATCTTGAGATTGCTGATGGCGGAACTCTCCCATTCCGGCTTCGGCGTGCTGACACGGACATTCTCGAAAGTGAAGTCGTCCAGAGAGAACTCTTCCGGCTTCGGACGGATGTTCGCGAAGCTTGAGCACTCCAGGTTGAGATTCCTGAAGATGATGTGCTCCCCGTATGAGCGCGGGATGTCCTCCCGGTCCTTGAGGTCGAAGAACTGGGTCCACGGGGCGACGCTGAGCACGCAGCGGCAGCTCCCCTCAACTCCGTCAATCGTGATATACTCGTAGTGCTGAGGCGTGTCGGGACGCATCTTGAGCTGAAGCAGAGACTGCCCGCGATCGACCTTGCAGTTGCGTATCAGGATGTTGTGGGTCTGTATGCACTCGCTTCCGCAGGTGACGCAGCTGCCCGTCGTGCGGTCGAAGAAGCATTCCTCGACGAGGATATTGCTGTTCGGCCCGTTGTTCTCATCCTTGTCCGCCCACGGCCCCTTGCCGCCCTTGAAGCAGATGCCGTCGTCGTTGACCGTAATCCGGCAGCCCTTCACATATACGTTGGAGCATACGTCCAGGTCTATCCCGTCAGCGCTTGCCGAACGGATCGGAGACACCGGAGAGAAAAGCCTGAGATTCAGGAGTTTGATATGATCCGTCTTATAGACATGGCAGGTCCAGAACGGGGAATTCTGAAGAGTGGCGTCAGCGATGGTGACATTGCGGCTGTTGGAGACGTGCAGAAGACGCGGCCTCTGCTCGTCCTTGTTGGTGCATTTTGGATTCCACTGGCGGCGGATGCGGAACGCCCTCCAGTACGGACTTCCGTTGCCGTCCACGGTTCCGGGGCCGCTGAGCGTGAACCCGTCCAGCCCGTCGACGTTGATGAGCGCCGCGAAGTATTTGCACACCTCCCCTTCGATTCTCGTGGTGATGACAGGGAAATCATAGATGAACTCGCTCCCCAGAAGCACGGCTCCGCGCGAGAGATAGAGGTGAGTGCCCTGCCTGAAGAAGAGAGCGCCGCTCTTGTAGATGCCCTCGGGAATGACGACAACCCCGCCACCTTCCTCGGCAGCCTTGTCTATCACGCTCTGTATCAGCGAAGTCTGAACATTGTTCGGATCACTTATGGCGCCGAAGTCGGCGATATTGTACTGTTTGCCAAGGGATTCCGGAGCGGGAACCGACGCGTCCCTGAACCACTCGGACACAGGAGTACCGTCAGGAAAAAGCAGCGGCTGCTCCTTGACCTTCTTTTTCGCATCTGCGGGCACGATGGCGCACAATGCGAGCATCATCAAAAGAAAACGTTTCATGGATAGTGTATTTAATTACGTATATCTGCAAAAATCTCCGTAAAAATACGCTTATTTTTTCAGAATAGAGAGAATATTTCGTAACTTTGAGGAAATAGTTTTTTACGTAAACCACAATGAAACTTTTAACTGCCGCAATGCTGACACTGGCCCTTTCCGCAGGGCTTCACGCGCAGCAGACACAGACCATTTATCTCTCGGGAACAGGACTCAGGGACACCAAGACCTGGGAATTCCGCTGCTCGGACGGCGCAAACAGCGCCAAATGGAGCAAAATCGAAGTCCCGTCCCAGTGGGAGCTCCAGGGCTACGGAGAATACAACTACGGCCGGGGGTTCGGCCCTGCGGCACCGCTCAACGAATACGGAGAATACCGCCACAAGTTCAAAGTCCCCGCATCATGGAAAGGCAAGGACGTCAAGATCGTCTTCGAGGGGGTGATGACCGATACGCAGGTCCGCATCAACGGCAAATCGGCCGGAGACATCCATCAGGGAGGCTTCTACCGCTTCGAATACAATATCGGCGATCTCCTCAAGTACGGCTCTTCCAACAAACTGGAGGTGACGGTCAGAAAGGAATCCGGCAACGCCTCGGTCAACAATGCGGAGCGCCACGCCGACTGGTGGAATTTCGGCGGAATCTACCGCCCCGTCTATCTCAGCTGCACGGAAAAGGAGCACATTGAGCATTACGCCATCGACGCCCGCGCCAACGGCGTGATGAGCGTGAGTCTGGACGTGAGCAATGCCCCCGAAGGCTCCACCATGAAGTACACTCTCTCCCCTCTTTCCGAACCGGGACGCATTCTGAATTCCCATGAAATGCCGCTGAAAGCCCCGAGCCAGACAGACACCCTGTCCTGGGGTCGCGTACAGACCTGGGACTGCGAACACCCGAACCTCTACATCCTGAGGATGGCGCTCGTCTCCCCGCAGGGGAAAACCCTGCACGAGGTCGAGCAGAGGGTCGGATTCAGGACCGTGGAACTCAGGCCGAAGGACGGGCTGTACGTCAACGGCGTCAAAGTGGTGCTCAAGGGCATCAACCGCCATACTTTCCATCCCGAAGGGGGACGCTGCACCGACAGGGAGATCAGCCTGCTGGACGCGAAGCTCATCAAGGAGATGAACATGAACGCGGTACGCTCCCACTATCCTCCCGACACGCATTTTCTCGACATCTGCGATTCGCTCGGCATCTTCTACCTGGACGAACTCGCCGGATGGCACGGACGCTACGATGACACCGTGGGCCCCGCTCTCGTGGAGGAGATGGTACGGCGCGATGTCAACCACCCGAGCATCATAATATGGAACAACGGCAACGAGGGAGGCTGGAACACCAAGCTGGATCCGCTCTTTGCCAAATACGACCCGCAGAAACGCCATGTCATCCACCCGTGGGCGGACTTCGACGAGCTCGACACTCACCACTACCCTACTTTCCTCACCGGAGTCGGAAGATTCACCAACGGATACAAGGTCTTCATGCCGACTGAGTTCATGCACGCCAATTCCGACCAGGGCGGCGGCGCGGGCCTCGAGGACTTCTGGGCCAACTGGACCTCCCACCCTCTCTTCGCCGGAGGCTTCATCTGGGCTTTTCTGGACGAATCGGTGAAGCGCAGCGACAAGGGCGGAATGCTCGACTGCAATTTCGACATGGCGGACGACGGCGTAGTGGGCCCGTACCGGGAGAAGGAGGGCAGCTTCTATGCCATCCGCGACATCTGGGCCCCGATACAGTTCGCGAAACTCTACATAACCCCTTCATTCAACGGGGAGTTCTTCGTCACCAACAAATATCTTTTCACGAATCTCGACAAATGCAGGATGCACTACCGCCTCAAGACGGTCTCATCCCCGCTCGACGGGGCGTCGCAGACCATCACCTCCGAGGGGGAAATCACTATGCCGCCGCTCGCCCCGAACACCACCGGCATAATGAGAATGGAGCTCCCGCAGGGATTTTTCGACAATGACATCCTGGAGCTCGAAGCCTTCTCAGAACGGGGAGAGAGCATCTGCACCTGGACCTGGCCGATCCATTACGCCGCCGACTATCACCGCATGCATTCCAAAGCCCGGCCGGCATCATCCGCGGCGCGGGCGGAAGAGAACAACGGTGTCTGCACCCTCAGCGCGAACGGGGTCAAGGCAGCCTTCGACACCGCGACGGGAGAGCTCAAAGGCGTGAATGTCAAGGGACGGAACTCCGCATTCGGCGGCATGTCCACCATCGGCATCAAGATGAGGTTCGTCAAGGGATACTCCATGATGGACGGGGACGACGCGGTCTATGTCGCCAAGTACCTCGGAGCCGTGGATTCCATAGTATGGAGGATGAGCTCCGACGGGCGGCTCGGGATGGACGCGGTGCTGCTCAACCGTGACAACGGAGGGGTGCGCGGCGGATTTGACGACGGCTTCATGGACAGCAACATCAAGGATCTCGGATTCTCATTCACTTATCCGGAAGAGAACGTAAGCGGGATGCAGTGGCTCGGACGCGGCCCGTACAGGGTGTGGAAAAACCGCACGCGGGGGCACAACATTGACCTCTGGCAGAAAGCCTACAACAACACCATCACCGGACGGCCGACGGACGGCCCGCTGGAGTATCCGGAATTCAAGGGCTATCACGGCAACGTCTATTGGGCCAAGCTCCTCTCAGACACCGACCCGCTCACGATTCTCAGCGAAACGGACGGCCTGTATCTGAAAGTCTATAATCCCTCCGAGCCGGAGGACAGCCGCTCGAAACTCTTCCCGGAGCTTCCGGAAGGAGACATAGCCCTCCTTCTGGACATCCAGGCCATCAAGAGTTTCAAGAGCATTCCGCAGCAGGGGCCGAAAAGCCAGCCGGGCAACATCCGCATCAAGTCCGGAGACGAAGGTCTGCGGCTGAAAGTATGGTTTGACTTCAACAAATAATACCGCATAATGAAAAAATTCACATCTTTCATCATCGCCCTCCTGTGCCTGGCGACGCTTTGTCCCGCACAGACGGCCTACGATTTCTCAAAGCTGAAGATGGAGCCTCTCGGACGCGGAGTCATCGCCGTCCGCAAGAGCCCGTCTGAAGTGTTCATCAGCTGGCGCTACCTGACTTCCGACCCTACAAGCGCCTCTTTCGACATCTACCGCGACGGGTCGAAAGTCAACGACAAGCCGATAAAGGACGTCTGCTGGTTCGTTGACAAGAACTCCTCCGATGCGGCCGCGACCTACGAAGTGCGCCCGCACAAGGGCAAGCTTTCTTCAGGCAGCTTCACTCTGCCATCCAAGGCTCCGCAGGGCTATATTCCGATAGCCCTCGACAAGCCTGCCGACCAGACCATGCCGAACGGCGAAGTCGCCACATACAGCCCCAACGACTGCTCGATCGGAGACGTGGACGGGGACGGCGAATATGAAATTTTCCTCAAGTGGGATCCGTCCAACGCGCACGACAACGCGCACAGCGGCTACACGGGGACGGTGATCATCGACTGCCTCAAGCTCGACGGGACGAGACTCTGGAGAGTGGATCTCGGACGCAACATCCGCGCGGGTGCCCATTACACCCAGATGATGGTCTATGACCTCGATGGAGACGGATGCGCGGAGATGGTGCTCAAGACTTCCGACGGCACCATCGACGGCACCGGCAAAGTCATAGGAGACCCTTCTGCGGACTACCGCGAGCACGGCGAGAAGCTGCTCGGGCGCATAATGTCCGGCAATGAATACCTCACCGTCTTCAACGGACGCACGGGAGAGGCCATGCAGACAGTGGACTACCTCCCGGGACGCGGGGAGAACGGCAGCTGGGGAGACAGCCACGCCAACCGCTCCGACCGCCACCTTGCCGCCATCGCCTACCTCGACGGGCAGCACCCGAGCGTGGTGATGTGCCGGGGCTACTACACCAGAGCCACCCTCGCCGCCTACGACTGGGACGGCAAGAACCTCAAGCTCCGCTGGTTCTTCGATTCTCACAGCAAGCCGGAGCTCAAGAGCTATGACGGACAGGGCAACCACAACTTGCGCGTGGCCGACGTGGACGGGGACGGCTGCGACGAGATAGTCTATGGAGCCTGCTGCATCGACCATGACGGCACAGGACTCTACAATACAGGATGGAAGCACGGCGACGCGATGCACATCGGCGCGATGGTTCCGGGAAGCGACGAGCTTCAGGTATGGATCGGACACGAGACCAAAGGTATAGGAAGCACCCTCACCGACGCCCGCACCGGCAAGCTCTATTTCCGCATCCCTTCCAACACCGACGTGGGACGCACGATGGCAGCCGACATCGACCCGACCAACCCGGGCTGGGAACTCTGGACTTCCGCCTCCGGGACGCTGCGCAACTACAGAGGCGAGAGCATCGGCGAAAAGCCTGCGAGCCAGAACTTCGCGATATGGTGGGACGGAGACCTCTCACGCGAACTTCTCGACGGCAACAAAGTCCTCAAGTTCAACCCTCAGACCCGCAAGGTCGAGAACTACTTCACCTTCGAGGGAGCATCCAGCATCAACGGCAGCAAATCCAACCCTTGCATCTCCGGAGACCTCTTCGGCGACTGGAGGGAGGAAGCCCTCATGCGCGCCTCCGACAACAGCGAGCTGAGACTCTATGTCTCCACGGAACCTACGGAATACCGCTTCCACACCTTCCTTGAAGACCCTGTCTACAGGACGAGCCTGGCCAACGAGAACGTCTGCTACAACCAGCCGCCTGAGGCCGGCTTCTACTTCGGTTCAGACCTCAGCGGCAAGTTCCGCGGAAGCGTGGTCAAGGGCAAGAAGGTCGCGAAAGGCAAGCTTCTCGAAGACGTGCTGCTCGACTCGGTGCTCATCAAGCAGCAGCCGCGCCAGATGCAGGGCCGTCCGGGACAGCGCCCTCCTCAGGGCCAGATGCCTCCACAGGGCTTCCGTCCTGACGGACAGCAGGGACAGATGCCTCCGCAGGGTATGAGACCGGACGGCCAGATGCCTCCGCAGGGTTTCCGTCCCGACGGACAGCCGGGACAGCGTCCTCCTCAGGGACAGATGCCGCAGGACAACAGCTATATCGACAACACTCCGGACTCCCTTGACCTCGCCAAGACAGCACGTCCCGTAGCCGGAAGCAGCCGCAAAGGCAACAACCCGGTGCTCTTCCTGGTCGGAGACTCCACGATGCGCACCGGCACCAAGGGCAACGGAGACAACGGCCAGTGGGGCTGGGGCTATTACGCCCACGAATTCTTCGATGAAGACAAAATTACGGTCGAGAACCACGCCCTCGGCGGCCTCTCATGCAGGACGTTCTACCGCGACTGGTGGCCGGATGTCATCAAGGGAGTGCAGAAGGGCGACTATGTCATCATCCAGCTCGGACACAATGACAACGGCCCCGTCGATTCCGGGCGCGCACGCTCGTCCATCCACGGCATAGGCAAGGAGACCGCCACGATGGACCGCGGCGAGCAGGGAGTGGAGACCATCTACACCTACGGAGAGTACCTGCGCAAGTTCATCGACGAGACCAGGGCCAAGGGAGCATACCCTATCCTCTTCACCCTGACTCCGCGCAACCAGTGGGATTCAGAAGACCTCGTAAGACGCAAGACTGACAACTTCACCTCATGGATCAAGGCCATAGCCGCAGAGAAAAACGTGCCTTGCGTGGATCTGGAGAACATCTCCGCCACCAAGTTCGAGAAGTTCGGCCACGACAAGGTGAACTACATGTTCTACAAGGACACCATCCACTCCAGCGCATTCGGAGCGATGAACAACGCCCGCAGCGCAGCGGAAGGCATAGCCGCATGCAAGGACTGCGCCCTCAAGGACTATCTTCTGCCGCTCGAAGCTCCGAAGCAGGAGTTCACCCGCGAGAAGGGCAAGCCGGTGCTTTTCGTGACCGGCGACAGCACCATACAGAACAACGACTCCGACCCTGACGGCATGTGGGGCTGGGGCAGCGTGCTCGAAACGGTGTTCGACCCTTCCAAGATCACTCTCGTCAACGCCGGCAAAGCCGGACGCAGCGCACGCACCTTCCTCGACGAGGGGCGCTGGGACAAGGTTTACAACAGCATCGAGCCGGGAGACTATGTCGTCATCCAGTTCGGACACAATGACATGGGCAATATCGACAAAAAGCCTTACCGTGCGGAGCTCCGGGGCACGTCCGAAGACAGCGAGGTACACTTCATGCCGAACAAGCGCATGTATCAGGTCATCTACAGCTACGGCTGGTATCTGCGCAAGTTCATCGGCGACGTGCGCGAGAAAGGAGGAATCCCGATTCTTGTCAGCATCACTCCGCGCAACGAATGGCCGGACGGCAAGATCGAGCGCCGCAACGACAGCTACGGCCAGTGGTGCCGTGAGGTGGTGGAGCAGACGGGAGTGGACTTCATCGACATGCACAACATCTCCGCCGACTGGTTCGACAGCATCGGAGCCGAAAAGACGAAGGCGTATTACAAGAACGACCACACCCACACCTCCCGCCTCGGAGCCGAGCGCAATGCAAAATCTTTCGCGGAAGGCCTCGTCAAGGCAGGTCACCCTCTTGCAAAATATTTGAAATAGCATGAAAAACAAAGCATTAGCAACAATTCCTCTCTGCCTGGCCGCAGCCGTTACGATGCAGGCCCAAAGCACGGACTGGTACTCCCCTACCGTGGAGAACAAGCCGTTCGTGCGCTGGTGGTGGCTCGGCAGCGCCGTTGACAAGGAGGGACTTACATACAATCTGGAAGAATTCGCCAAGGCCGGCATCGGAGGATACGAAGTGACCCCGATCTACGGCGTTCAGGGCAATGAAGCCAATGATATAGACTACCTCTCCCCGAAATGGATGGAGATGTACAAGTTCCTCGTTTCCGAATCCGAAAGGCTCGGGCTCGAGTGCGACCTCAACAACGGCACGGGCTGGCCTTTCGGCGGCCCGCAGATCACGGCTGAACTCGCGGCCCGGAAGATGGAGCTCACCCCTGACGGAATCAAGTCCGTCCAGACCGGACAGAAGGTCAAGAGGGCGGCTCCCGGCGGGGAGGGATGGGTGATGGACCACTACAATCCCGAAGCCCTCAAGACCTATCTTGAAAGATTCGACAAGGCTTTCGAGGAAAGCGGTGCCAAATGGCCCCACACCTGGTTCAACGACTCCTACGAGGTGTACGGAGCCAACTGGACCCCTGCATTCGCCGAAATCTTCAAGGAGCGTTACGGCTATGACATCGTTCCGTACCTGATGCAGCAGCCTAAGGAAGAACCGCAGCGCAGACAGGCTCCGCCGCAGGGCGCCCAGGCCCCTCGGGAAGGCCAGGCCCCTCAAGGGCAAGCAGGACAACGCCCTCCGCAGGGACAAATGCCGCCGCAGATGGCCTCCCCGGCGCAGGAGAAGGCCGACCCGTCCAAGATCAGCGATTATGACAGGGCCATCGCGGACTACCGCGAGTGCCTCGGAGACCTGCTGATGGAGAACTTCATCACCCCTTGGGTGGAGTGGTGCCACTCCCACGGCTCGCTTGTCCGCAACCAGTCCCACGGCTCCCCGGCCAATCTGCTGGATGTCTATGCGAGCGTGGACATACCCGAATGCGAGACCTTCGGACGCACGGAATTCGACATTCCGGGGCTCCGCAAGGATCCTGTCCGCAGGCCCAATGACGGTGACCCGGCAGTGCTCAAGTTCGCCTCTTCCGCCGCCCACGTGGCCGGTCTGAAATACGTCTCCTGCGAATCCCTGACCTGGATGACGGAGCATTTCCGCACCTCGCTCAGCCAGTGCAAGCCGGAGCTCGACCAGGCTTTCGCGGCGGGAGTGAACCACGTCTATTTCCACGGAGCGCCGTACTCCCCTAAGGGAGCGGAGTTCCCGGGATGGCTTTTCTACGCCTCCATCAACATGTCCCCTACCGGAGGAATGTGGAAGGATGCGCCGGCCCTCTTCAAGTACATCGAGCGTTGCCAGGCCTTCCTCACGGCAGGCAGCCCGGACGCGGACTTCCTCCTCTACTTCCCGGTCTATGACGCGTGGAGCAGGGATACGCAGAAGCCGTACATGATGTTCGACATCCACAGCATGGGCCGGAAGCTTCCGGACTTCAAGGCCGTGATGGACGAGATCAGCTCCAAGGGCTACGATGCCGACTACATCTCAGACAGCCAGCTGCTCGGCACCGTCCCGGACAAGCCTGTCATCGTCCCTCCGTGCAATTTCATGCCGGTAGAGACCGCCCGCAGGCTCGTGGAGCTCAAGAAGGCAGGAGTACCGGTTTATTTCATCGGCAACGTGCCCAAGGACGTGCCGGGACTTCACGACCTCGACTCCCGCCGCAAGGAATTCCGCAAGATAGCCAAGGGATTCGGCAAGGCCGTCAAACTCGACAAGGCCCTTTCCTCCGCCGCACCGGAAGAATTCAAGAGCGTCCATGGAGGCTCCATGATACGTCGCCGCAACGAGTGCGGAGGCTGGAACTACTTCGCTTCCCTGCTGAATTCCAAGGAGATAGACGGATGGGTAAAGCTCGGCACACCGGCAGCGGCGGCCATGCTCTACGATGCCGTCAGCGGAGTTTCCGGCAAGGCACAGGTGCGCAGCGCGTCCGACGGCCTCGCCGAAATCCGTCTCCAGCTCAAACCGGGAGAGTCCGTGCTCATCAAGACCTTCCCTCAGGAGATCGAGGCTCCGGACTGGAAATATGTGGCCTCCGAAGGGGAAGCCGTCGCGATTGACCGCGCATGGAACATCTCCTTCCCGCAGAGCGACCCTGAAATCAAGGGCAACTTCTTCACCGACAAGCCTCAGGACTGGACCACCCTCAAAAACTGCCCGGACGCCAAGATCAACTTCGCCACGGCCCTCTACTCTTCGGCCATCCCGATGACCGACCCGAAGGCGGCGGACGGCTGGATACTCGATCTGGGCGACGTGAGGGAGAGCGCGAGAGTGTTCATCAACGGAGAGGAAGTCGGCACGGTATGGTGCGTTCCGTACAGGATCGACGTCGGCAAATACCTCAAGCCGGGAATCAACCTTCTCGACGTCTATGTCACCAACCTTCAGTCCAACAGAATCGCCGACTACGACAGGCGGGGCGTAAAATGGAGAATCTTCAAGGACGCCAACGTCAACACCCTCGGCCGCTATGCCGACTTCAGCGGATGGGAGACCGACCCGTCCGGCCTCTGCTCGGAAGTGAAGCTGCTTCCGGTGCACTATGACGCCCCGTCTCGCGAAGAGACCGTCGCCCAGGCCCGCAAGGTCAACGGATACTTCATGCGCAAATACGGAGACCCTGCCAAGGTGGTTCCGTTCCCGTCAAGGCACAAGGTATATGAAGGGAACATCTGGACGAGGGCCGTCTATTACGAGGGGCTTCTCGCCCTGTATGAAGTTGATCCGCAGCAGGAGTATCTCGACTACACCAAAGTCTGGGGCGAGCGCTTCGGCTGGAACATGCGCGGCGGCCAGACCCTCACCCGCAACGCGGACAACTATTGCTGCAGCCAGGCATACATAGACATGTACCGCATCTACGGGGAGCCGCAGATGATGGAGAACGTAGGCAAGTGCATGGAGAACATCCTCGCCACGGAAGAGTCCGACGCCGACTGGACATGGATCGACGCCATCCAGATGGGTATGCCGGTGCTTGTCAAGTACGGCGTGACGACCGGCAGGGCGGAATATTTCGAAAAGGCCTGGAGGATGTACAAATGGGCCCGCGACCGCTTCTACAACGAGCAGGAAGGCCTGTGGTGGCGCGACAAGGACTTCTGTCCGCCGTACAAGACCCCTGCGGGCAAGAACTGCTACTGGAGCCGCGGCAACGGCTGGGTGGTGGCCGCCTATGTGCGCGTGCTGAACGAACTGCCGCTTTCCGACCCGCACCGCGACGTCTATGAAGCGGACTTCAAGGCCATGTGCGAAGCTCTGGTCAAGGTTCAGAGGGAAGACGGCACATGGAACTGCTCGCTTGCCGATCCGGACGACTTCGGGGGCCCGGAGGCCACCGGAACTTCGCTCTTCACCTACGGCCTGGCCTGGGGCGTGAGGACCGGAAGGCTGGATGCCGAAACGTTCCGCCCGGCCGCGGTCAGAGCATGGAACGCCCTCAACCGCATCTGCATCCACGACAACGGCTTCATAGGCTACTCCCAGGGTTCCGGCAAGGAACCGAAGGAGGCCCAGCCCGCCACCTACGAGAGGATTCCCGATTTCGAGGATTTCGGAACGGGATGCTATCTTCTTGCGGCAAGCGAGATAGCCCGTCTCTAGACTTTTCCACCCATCGATTTTCCCGGCGCGGAGCTTAAGCTTCGCGCCGGCTTGTTTTTTTGCATTCCCGAAGCCAAAATAAGAGAGGATTTTAAGGAATTATTCGGATTTTATTCATACTTTTGTGTGAATGTAATCTCTTGACAAGGACTTATAAAACAAGATTTACTAAAACTATTTTTTGATAATATGGCTAAAGAAAAGAAATTCATCACCTGTGATGGTAATCAGGCTGCGTCCAACATCGCTTACCTTTTCAGCGAGCACGCCGCCATCTACCCTATCACGCCATCCTCGACAATGGCCGAGAATGTTGACGAGTGGGCCGCCCACGGCAAGAAGAACCTCTGGGGAGAGACTGTCAAAGTCACCGAGATGCAGAGCGAGGCAGGTGCCGCAGGCGCTGTCCACGGTTCACTTCAGGCCGGTGCGCTGACCACCACCTATACCGCTTCCCAGGGTCTCCTTCTGATGATTCCGAATATGTACAAGATTGCCGGAGAGATGCTCCCGGCCGTCTTCCACGTATCCGCACGAGCCCTCGCCTCACACGCCCTCTCCATCTTCGGAGACCACCAGGACGTGATGGCCTGCCGTCAGACCGGCTTTGCGATGCTTGCGTCCAGCTCCGTCCAGGAGGCTCAGGACCTTGCGGCGGTGGCGCACCTCTCCGCCATCAAGGCTTCCGTTCCTTTCCTCCACTTCTTCGACGGTTTCCGCACGTCACACGAAATCCAGAAGATCGAGGCCATCGATGAGGAAGACCTCAAGAAGATGGTCAGCCAGAAGTCCCTCGACAACTTCCGCGCACGCGCCCTCACCCCGGAGGCTCCGGTGACCCGAGGCACGGCGCAGAACGGAGACGTATATTTCCAGGCCGTGGAGTCCCGCAATCAGGTCTATGAGGCCGTTCCGGACATCGTGGCCCGCTATATGGGAGAAATCGGAGAACTGACCGGCCGTCAGTATCGTCCGTTCGAATATTACGGCTCCCCTGACGCCGAATGCATCATCATCGCCATGGGCTCCGTCACCGAGACCGCGAGGGAGACGGTCGATTATCTCGCGACGCGCGGGCGCAAGTACGGCGTCGTCACCGTCCACCTCTATCGTCCGTTCTCCGAGAAATACCTCCTCAAGGTGCTTCCTAAGAGCGTCAAGAAGATTGCCGTCCTCGACAGGACCAAGGAGCCGGGCTCCCTGGGAGAACCTCTCTACCTCGACATCAAGGCCCTCTTCCAGGACAAGGACAACGCGCCTCTGGTAATCGGCGGCCGCTACGGCCTCTCATCCAAGGACACCACTCCGGCCCAGATCATCGCCGTGTTCGACAACCTTGACCGCAAGGAGCCGAAGAACGACTTCACCATCGGCATCGTCGATGATGTCACCTTCAAGAGCCTTCCTGCCAAGGGAGAAGTCTCCATCGTGAAGAAAGGCACCACCGAGTGCAAGTTCTACGGACTCGGTTCCGACGGTACCGTGGGAGCCAACAAGAACACCATCAAGATTATCGGCACCCACACCGACCTCTACAGCCAGGCATATTTCGACTACGACTCCAAGAAATCCGGCGGATACACCTGCTCTCACCTCAGGTTCGGCAAGGAGCCTATCAAGGCCCCGTACCTTGTCAACACCCCTGACTTCGTGGCCTGCCACGTACCTTCATACCTTGAGAAATACGACGTGCTCAAGGGCATCAAGGAAGGAGGCAGCTTCCTGCTCAACTCCCTCTGGGACGAGAAGGAGACGATGGAGAGGATTCCGGATTTCGTGAAGTCCGTCATCGGGCGCAAGAAAATCAGGCTCTACATCATCAACGCCACCAAGATTGCCGCCGAGATAGGCCTCGGAGGACGCACCAACACGATTCTCCAGAGCGCATTCTTCCGCATTTCGGGCATCATCCCGGTTGAGGACGCAGTCAAATATATGAAGGATGCAGCCCTCAAGTCCTACGGCAAGAAGGGCGAAAACATCGTCAACATGAACTACGCCGCGATTGACCGCGGAGGAGAATATGTCGAGGTCAAGGTTCCTGCACAGTGGGCGAACATCAACGCCAAGTTCGTCAACCACAACGCAAACCGCCTTGCCACTCCTTTCGTCAAGGAGATTGCGGACGTGGTCAACGCACAGTGCGGAGACAGCCTTCCGGTAAGCGCGTTCATGCCATATCAGGACGGCACGATGCCGGCGGGCACTGCCGCCTATGAGAAGCGCGGAGTCGCCGTAAGCGTGCCTGTATGGGATGCGGAGAAGTGTATCCAGTGCAACAGCTGTGCATTTGTCTGCCCTCACGCCGCGATCCGTCCGTTCCTCCTCACTCCGGAAGAGGCCGCCGCAGCGCCGGCAGGAATCAAACTCTCCGACGGCAAGGCCAACCTCAAGGAGTACAAGTACGCGATTTCAGTTTCAGTCTCCGACTGTACCGGTTGCGGCAACTGTGTCGACGTCTGCCTCGCCAAGGACAAGGCGCTCTCGATGCAGCCTTACATGGACAACACCGCCGAGCAGGACAACTTCGACTATCTCAACGCGAAGGTCGGCTACAAGACCGTCGGCGACCCTAAGGCCAACATGAAGAACTCCCAGTTCGCTCAGCCTCTGTTCGAGTTCTCAGGCGCCTGCGCAGGTTGCGGCGAGACCCCGTACATCAAGAACATCACCCAGCTCTTCGGCGACCACATGATGATCGCCAACGCGACCGGGTGCTCCTCCATCTACGGAGCTTCATTCCCATCATCACCATACTGCACTGACCATCACGGACATGGACCGGCCTGGGCCAACTCCCTCTTCGAGGATTTCTGCGAATTCGGACTTGGTATGCATCTCGGCTCCGAGCGCATCCGCAAGACCGTCGGCGAGCTGATGACCAAGGGTCTGAGCTGCGAGTGCTGCAGCGATGAGATGAAGGCCCTCTACAGACAGTGGCTCGACAACAGCGGAGACTACGCTGTGACCCGCGAAGTTGCCGACAAGCTCGTCCCTCTCATGGAGGAGTGCGGCTGCGACGTCTGCAAGTCCCTGCTCAAGCTCAAGCAATACATCCCGGCACGCAGCCAGTGGATCATCGGAGGTGACGGCGCAAGCTACGACATCGGATACGGCGGACTCGACCACGTGCTCGCTTCCGGCGAGAACGTCAACATCCTCGTGCTCGACACCGAAGTTTACTCCAACACCGGCGGACAGTCGTCCAAGTCCACCCCTGCGGGAGCCATCGCCAAGTTCGCGGCTTCCGGCAAGAAGATCCGCAAGAAGGATCTCGGAATGATGGCGATGAGCTACGGCTACGTTTATGTCGCCCAGGTGGCCATGGGAGCAAGTCCGGTACAGTACCTCAACGCCATCAAGGAAGCCGAGGCCTACGACGGACCGTCTCTGGTGATCGCCTACGCACCTTGCATCAACCACGGACTCAAGGCCGGCATGGGACTCAGCCAGAAGGAGGAGAAGCTCGCCGTAGAATGCGGCTACTGGCACCTCTACCGCTACAATCCTCTCCTCGAGGAGCAGGGCAAGAATCCGTTCACTCTCGACTCCAAGGAGCCTGACTGGAGCAAGTTCCAGGACTTCCTCAAGGGAGAAGTGAGGTTCGCGTCCCTCTACAAGCTCTTCCCGGACAACGCCTCCGAGCTTCTTGAGAAGACCGAGGAGTTTGCGAAGCTTCGTCTTGAGACCTACAAGCGTCTCGCATCGAAGTAATCCGGGGCTCATTGACATTTGTCAAAAATACTCTATATTTGCAGTGTACTATTGAAGTGTTACACTTTGCAGACATAAGATGAGTAAAAAAATCTTTCTTATGGTGGCGGCACTCCTTGGTGTCGCCACCTTGTGTTTTGGACAGCAGCAGCTTCCGACACTCCCCAACGATCCCGCCACGAGAGTAGGCAAGCTCGACAACGGGATGACCTACTACATCCGCCACAACGACAAACCTGCACAGAGGGCGGAATTCTATCTCGCCACCGATGTCGGCGCCATCCAGGAGACCCCTGACCAGGACGGACTCGCCCACTTCCTCGAGCACATGTGCTTCAACGGCACCAAAAACTTCCCGGGCAAGGGCATACTCAACTATCTTGAGAGCATCGGAGCCTCGTTCGGCGGCAACGTCAACGCGTCCACCGGGGTCGAGCAGACCATCTACCTGCTCAACAACATCCCGCTCGTGCGCCCTACCGTCGTGGACACCTGCCTGCTGATAATGCACGACTACTCGCACTTCGTAACCTGCGACCCGGAGGAAATCGACAAGGAGCGCGGAGTCATCCTCGAAGAGAAGCGTTCCCGCAACAACGCCTCATGGAGGATGTACATGGAGAGCCGTCCTTACATCTACGGCGACAGCAAATATGCCGAATGCTCGCTCATCGGCAGCGAGGAGAACCTCAAGACCTTCAAGCCGGAGAGCCTCACCAACTTCTACCACACCTGGTACCGTCCTGATATGCAGGCCCTTATCGTAGTGGGTGACGTTGACGTCGATGAAGTGGAGGCGAAGATAAAGAGCATCTTCGCCGACATCCCGGCGGCGGAGAATCCCAAGGCGAAGGACGTGATACGCATCCCGGACAACGAGGAGCCTATCATCGGAATCATCACCGACCCGGAAGCCACCAGCATCTCATTCGAAGCATATTGGAAGAGCGAGGCGACCCCGGAGGAATACAACAACACCGCAATCGGACTGATGACCGAAGTGGTGAAGAGCATCGTCTCCACCATAATGTCCGAGAGGTTCAATGACATCATCGCAAAACCGGATGCCCCTTTCATCAGCGCAAACTTCGGAGCAGGCAATATCTGCGAGACCATGGATGTCGCCTACGGCACGGCCGACTGCAAGGACGGAGAAGCGCTCAAGGGATTCGAGGCCATGCTCACCGAGGTGGAGAGGATGCACCGTTTCGGATTCTCGGACTCCGAAGTGGAGCGTGCCAAGACGGAAGTGCTTTCGCAGTACGAGAGCGCCGCCAACAAGGCCGATACCCGCAAGAACTCCGAATTCGTGATGCCGATGATCCAGAATTTCTTCGACAACTACGCATTCATGGACCCGAAGACGGAATATGAGACGGTGAAAGTCCTGATGCAGCAGCTCAACACGGCTGTCATCAACCAGATTTCACAACAGCTCGTCACCCGCGACAATCTGGTGGTGATATATTCGGCGCCGGACCGTGAAGGCCTGACCCATCCGTCGAAAGACGAAATCCAGGCAGTCATCGACAAGGTGGAGAATGCGGAATTCACCCGGAACGCCGGCGAAGACGTGCCGACGGAATTCCTCAACCCATCTTCCCTCAAAGGAAGCAAAGTGAAGAAGAGCGCACAGGGACTCTACGGCTCCGAGACCCTTCTTCTCAAGAACGGGGTCAAGGTCATCCTGCTTCCTACAGAATACGAAAAAGACAAGATCAGCATCAATCTCTTCAAGAAGGGCGGCGAAAGCCTTATCTCCGATGAGGATCTGTATTCGTTCGAAAGCAATATCATGGCTCTGTATCAGCAGAATACCGGCGTAGCCGGATTCCCTGCGACTACCGTCAGCAAGATGCTCTCGGGCAAGCAGGTGAGCATCCATCCGTACATAGGCAACTATCAGCACGGGGTCAGCGGCACCAGCACGAAGAAGGACATCGAGACCGCATTCCAGCTGCTCTACCTCTACTTCACCTCTCCGCGCTTCGACTCTGACGAATACGCCCAGGGCATCAAACAGATTGAGACCATGCTCCCTAATCTCGAAAACCAGCCTAACTGGAAGCTCCAGAAAGCCTTCGTCAAGACGATCTACGACAGTCCGCGCGTATTTGCGCTCGACTCCGCCACTCTCGCGAAGGCCAATCTCGCCACCCTCGAGAAGAACTACAGACAGCTCTTCAAGGATGCCGCAGGTGCCACGGCGGTGATTGTGGGAGACTTCGACAAGGAGGAGATGATCCCTCTGGTGGAGAAGTACATAGGATCGCTGCCCAAGGGCAAGAAGGCCACAGACTGGAGCTACCGTGGCGACGGCATCATAGACGGTCAGAAGGTCAACGACTTCCGCACCGCCATGCAGACTCCTGCCGTCACGGTCGTGCAGATGTACAAGACCTCCGGCCCTTACAGCACGAAGAAGGAAGTGGACTATGAAGCCCTGAGCTACATCCTCAACATGGTCTATACCGAGACCCTGCGCGAGGAGGAAGGCGGCACCTATGGTGCAAACGCCATAAGCCAGGTTACCGACGAGCCGAATCCGATCCGCATCATGCAGGTGGCCTTCCAGACCAACGAGGAGCAGGCGGACAAACTCCGCGCCCTTGCAGTGGAAGGTTTCAGGAGCATCGCTCAGAACGGCCCGAAGCCGGAGCAGTTCGACAAGGCCAAAAAGAATCTCGAGAAAACCGTACCGGAGAACAAGCTGCGCAACAGCTGGTGGAGTTCCGCCCTGCAGAACTACGAGAAGTACGGTTTCGACTACGCGGCGGAATATGAGGCCGCAGTGGAGGCTCTGACAGCTGAAGACGTGAAGAATGCAGCATCCGAGCTGCTCGCCTCAGGCAACTTCATCGAGATTGTGATGAGACCTGAAGTCAAATAATACCTGTCCCCGGCAGATGACGCACCTCACCGAGGCCGCCTCTGCGGGGACATCTTCTTCTGACGGAAGAGCGAGGAGAGCATCCGCAAGCTTTCCGTAGGAAATTTCCCCGGCGTCGATGCCAAAAGCATCGGCGCCGTTTTTTGTTGCCCAGCCCAGAAGAGTCTCATAAGGGACGGGGTCATGCCCCATTGAAGAGAGCAGCCGCGCCGCCTTTATCTCTTCGCGAAGAGCCTCTCCCCTTGCGCCAAGACAGATTCTCACTCCCGAAGAAAGAGCCGCCTCGTACGGGAAGCGGACGCCCGACAAGGCGAGATCATGTGACGGGCAATGGACGACGGTGACATTGCGGCGGGCGGCAATCCTCCAGTCATCCTCATCCATCATCGAGCAGTCCGTCAGCAGCACGTCGCGGGCGAGAAGTCCGAGAGAATCAAGATATCTCAAAGGGGACTGCAAAGCCGTCTCCCCCGTAAGGGCGGGCTTCTCCGCGAGACTGATACGAAGCTGCCACGAGCGCTTGCGGGCAAAGGCGAAGGCACGCTTGAGCTCTTCCTGACGAAGCGAGTACAGAGAGGGAAGAGACAGGGCCGGAGTAAAGTCAGAGAAATTGTCCTCGACGATGGCGCGCTCCTGATAAGGGACATCGGGACACACCCGCAGCCCGCTGCTCTCCCCCATCAAAGCCGCGCTCTGAAAGTCGGAGCAGCGGCCGGAGAGGAAACCTACTCCCGCCTCGGCCGGCGGAAGAGAGTCTGTGTCCGCGTCGCAGTCAAACATCAGAGGGCGGATTTCAAGTCCCGAAGCATCAATCCTGCGATCGGCGCGCACATCGTCCGGAGCGGCCATATCCGCGAAGAATCCCCTGTCAATCAATATATTGGTCTTCTTCCCTTCGTGCAGGACATTGCACAGAAGCATCGTCTGCGGAGCCTTGCAGCTATCTTCCAGAGCCCTGTAGGCGGCAAGGACGGCTTCCGCCCGGGAGAGGAACTGCCTCCCTTTCCACGTCAGGCTCACTCCGCCTCTGGAACGGCACAACAGCCGCGCTCCGGCATATTTTTCCAGTTCAGCCACATTCTGGCTGACGGCCGGCTGCGAAATGCCAAGCGCCCTCGCGGCCGCGGAAAAACTTCCGCGCTCCGCGAGGGTCGCAAAAACTTTCAGCCGGAAACGGTCTATCATAGACCCCTGCCGCGGTCTTCGAGCCAGCGTCCGAGAATCTGGAAGAAGTTCTCCCTCTGGTTCCCGAGATTGTCCCGTCCGGAATTTTCGACCGTGGTGAAGCCCCAGCCGTGGCCTCCGCTCGTGAATATGTGAAGTTCTCCCTTCACTCCGCAGCGCTGCATGGCACTGTAGTAGCGCAGGCTGTTCTCGGGAGGAACGGCCCTGTCATCGGCGCTGAGCAGGAGAATCGTCTCAGGGGTCCGGGCACTGACCCTGTTTTCAAGGGAGTAGTATTCCACCTCCTTCTTGCCGGCCTTCGGACCGACGAGGTTCATCCTGGTTCCGGCGTGGGTGACGAACTCCTCGAAGCTGATGACCGGATAGATGAGAACGGAGAAGTCGGGCCTTGTCACATCGTCCACGAAGAGCGTCGATGCCGAAGCGGCGAGATGTCCGCCGGCGGAAAAGCCCATCACCCCTATCTGCTTCACTCCCCACTCGGCGGCATGATGGCGGCAATAGCGAAAAGCGTTCTGCACGTCGAGCAGAGGCAGTCGGCTGTGCCCGTTGGGCATGCGGTAGAGCACGACGCAGACGGCTATGCCGCGCTTTGTGCACCAGTCGGCCACGCGTGAACCCTCGTTCGCGGCGGAGCAGTTCGAATATCCGCCCCCCGGGCATACCACAATCATCTGGCCGTTGCAATTTTTCGGAAGGTAGATGTCGATGTAGGCGTCGTCCCCGATATTGCCGACGTTGCCGCGCTCGTTGACGGTGTTCGCCCCGCTCAGCCCGTTCGGCTCCAGAGGGCCGAGGGTGATTGCTTTTCCTCCCTCGACTATCCCCATGTCGACTCCCTGTCCCTTAGGATAGAGCTTCAGTGTCATGTCCGGCTTCACTATCTCATAGGCTCCGGCCTGCACAAACGCAAAGAGGGCTGCAAGAGCCCCCGCTATAAGTTTTCTTTTCATAAGGAAAGCTGTCCTCTCTACGCCTCGGAAATCGCGCCCATCGGACAAGCGTCAGCGCACGCGCCGCAGCTTATGCAGACATCCGGATCGATAGAATATACATCTCCTTCCTTGATAGCCCCGGAAGGGCACTCGCCCTGACATGTGCCACAGGCAACGCAGACGTTAGGATCAATTTTGTAAGCCATAATTAAGTGTGTTTTTTTCAATCAAAGGACAAAAGTAGCAGGAAAATCTGAATTAACAAGTTTTTCAAGGCAAAGATTTATTGCTAACTTTGCGTCTGTATGAAGAGCATGATTGTACTGCTGCTGTCTCTGGCGCTCGCCGCTGCGCCCGATTTCGACAAGACGGTCCACGACTTCGGACAGGTGACCCAGAGCGCCGGGCCGCTGACCTGCACGTTCACCGTGACCAACAGTTCCGACGAGCCGCTGACCATCTTCGCCGTGGTGTCATCCTGCGGATGCACCGAAGTCAAATGGACCCGCGAGACGATAGCCCCGGGAGAAAAAGGCAGCATCAAGGCCACCTACTCCAACGACGAGGGGCCCACCTATTTCGACAAGACTCTCAGCGTATATACCTCCGCGCAGAAGAAGCCCGTGATACTCCACCTGAAGGGAATCGTGAAGAAGAATGGCACAAAATAATTATACAGAAGACAACATACGCACCATAGAGGGGGTGGAGCACATCCGCCTCCGTCCGGGGATGTACATAGGAAGGCTCGGGGACGGACGCAGCCCGGACGACGGCATCTACGTGCTGCTCAAGGAGATAATTGACAACTCGATAGACGAGTTCTCCGCCGGTTTCGGCAGGGAGATTCGCATCCTCATAGAGAACGGGACCGTGAGTGTCCGCGACTTCGGGCGCGGCATTCCGCTCGGCAAGGTCGTGGACGCGGTCAGCATCCTCAACACGGGAGGCAAGTTCGATGACAAGGCGTTCAAAAAGTCCGTCGGACTCAACGGCGTCGGCACCAAGGCGGTCAACGCCCTCTCCTCGGATTTCTATGTCTGCTCCCACCGCGACGGAGAGTGCTCGCATGCGCATTTCTCCCGGGGGAAGCTCATCGAAAGCGCCTCGGAGCCGACCAAAGAGAAGAACGGCACCCTGATACGCTTCACGCCGGACCCCCTGATGTTCGGAGACTACGCCTTCAACGAAGACTACGTGGTGACGATGGTCAAGAACTACTCCTACCTCAACAAGGGCCTGACCCTCACGCTGAACGGAGAGACGTACAAGTCCGAAAACGGCCTGCTTGACCTCATCAACGAAAACCTGGACGAAGACCCGCTCTATCCGCCGATCCACCTGTCGGGCGAGGACATCGAAATTGTCCTCAGCCACTGCAACGCCTACGGCGAGAACATCTCTTCTTTTGTCAACGGGCAGAACACCCGTGACGGAGGCACTCATCTGGCCGCGTTCCGCGAAGCCATAGCCAAGACCCTCAAGGAGTTCTTCAAGAAAAACTACGATGCCGCCGACTGCCGCCAGGGAGTCGTGGGGGCCATCAGCATACGCATTCAGGAGCCGAACTTCGAAGGACAGACCAAGACGAAGCTCGGATCCAACTACATGTGGGAGAAGACCGTCAGCGAGGGCGGCGCGATGAAGACCGACATCGGACCTACGATCCGCTCCTATGTCAACGACTTCATCGCTAAGAACCTCGACAACTACCTCCGCATACACAAGGAGATAGCCCCCATAATAGAGGAGAAGATAAAGGCCTCCCAGAAGGAGCGGGAGGAGATATCGGGCATACAGAAGAAGACCCGGGAGCGCAACAAGCGCACCAACGTCTATAACCGCAAGCTGCGCGACTGCCGCTTCCACTACAACGACAAGCGCAACGACAAGAATCAGGACAACATCGAGAACTCCTCCATCTTCATCACCGAGGGGGACTCCGCGAGCGGAACGATAACCAAGGCCCGCAACGCCAACTGCCAGGCCGTGTTCTCCCTCAGGGGCAAGCCGATAAACTGCTACAAGGAAAGCCGGCGCAAGGTGGCCGAGAACGAGGAGCTGAACCTGCTGATTTCGGCGCTCGGTGTGGAGGACGACCTGGACAACCTCCGCTACAACAACATCATCGTCGCCACCGATGCCGATGACGACGGGATGCACATCAGGATGCTGCTCCTGACCTTCTTCATGAAATACTACCCGGATCTGATCCGGCGCGGACACGTCTATATTCTCCAGACCCCGCTTTTCAGAGTCCGCAACAAGAAGGCCAACCGCTACTGCTACAATCAGGAGGAGCGCGACAAGGCTGCGGAGGAGCTCAAGACCGGCGTCGAGATCACCCGCTTCAAGGGACTTGGAGAAATCTCTTACGACGAGTTCATCCACTTCATAGGTGACCAGATGCGCAAGGACCCCGTCAGCCTCGCCGAAGAAGAATCGATTGCGGAGATAATGAACTTCTACATGGGAGACAACACCATCGACAGGCAGAAGTTCATCATGCGCAACCTGCGCAGCGAAGAGGAGCTTGAAGACATAAACATCTGACGGATATGAATTTCTACGGCCTTGTCATGAAAATGTTCGGCTGGAAGGCCGAAAGCGGCGTGGCTCCGGAGCAGAAGTGCATCATACTCGGAGTGCCGCACACGAGCATACTGGACTTTCTGGTCGCCTACTTCTACTACAAGAGTCTGGGGCACACCGCCCGGGTGATGATCAAGAAAGAGTTCTTCTTCTGGCCGCTCGGTCCTGTCCTCCGTCACTTGGGATGCATCCCGGTTGACCGCAGCAACGGCGCGTCCGTGGTGCGCAGCGTTATCTCCGAGATAGAGGCCTCGAAGGGGGAATTTCACCTCTGCATAGCCCCCGAGGGCACTCGCAAGCCCGTGCGCAAGTGGAAGATGGGATACCACACGATCGCGCGTGCGCTGGACTGCCCCGTCTATCTGGGATACTTCGACTGGGGGCGCAGGAGGGTCAGCATCGGAGAGAGGTTCATCTGCTCCGAGGACGCGAGGGCTGACACGGAACTGATACAGAAGAAATACGAAGACCTGCATCTTGTGGCCCGCCATCCGGAAGACTATTGCACACATTAAAAAGAATGCCTATATTTGCAGCCCCTTTCGGGGATTATTAAATAATTAAAGTTTACAAAATGATCAAACAGTACGAAACCGTTTTCATTGCAACTCCCGTTTTGTCTGACACCCAGATGAAGGAAGCGGTTGCCAAGTACGTCAAGCTCATCACCGACAACGGTGGAGAGGTTGTGTACCAGGAGGATTGGGGGCTCAAGCAGCTCGCCTATCCTATCGAGCACAAGACATCAGGATTCTATTACCTGATCGAATTCAAGGCTGATCCGGAGTTCATCGCAACTCTTGAGACCCAGTATCATCGCGACGAGCGCATCATCCGCTTCCTTACCGTGGCCCTTGACAAGCATGCCGTGGCTTACGCCGAGCATCGCCGCGAGACCCGCGCAGCCAAGGCCGCAGCCCCTCAGGTTGTCGAGCAGGCACCTGCCGAGGCCGCTCAGGAGTCAGAAAAAGAACAGACAGAAGAATAATCAGGAGGCATCATCATGGCAAACATCGTAAACAACGAAATCCGTTATCTGAACCCTCCTACCGTAGAGGTTCGCAAGAAGAAGTACTGCCGTTTCAAGAAGGCGGGCATCAAATATGTCGATTACAAGGATCCTGAGTTCCTCAAGAAGTTCCTCAACGAGCAGGGAAAGATTCTTCCCCGCCGCATCACCGGAACCTCACTGAAGTTCCAGCGCAAGGTGGCCCAGGCCGTGAAGCGCGCCCGCTCGCTTGCTCTCCTCCCGTATGTAACAGACCTCCTCAAATAATTGAAGCGTTATGAAAATCATTCTCAAGAAAGATATTGCCACTCTCGGCGAGGCCGGTGACGTGGTTGAAGTGAAGGCCGGATACGCTCTCAATTATCTTGTTCCGCAGGGATTCGCTTCAGTGGGGACTCCGTCCGCTCTCAAGCAGCACGCCGAGACTCTCCGTCAGAGAGCCCACAAAGAGGCCAAGTTCGTCGCTGACGCACAGGCCGCTGCGGCAAAGATTGAGGCAGTTGACATAGTTATCTCAGCCAAGGTCGGCGAGAACGGCAAGCTCTACGGATCAGTCACCGCCGCCCAGGTCGCAGAAGTTCTCTCAGCAGCCGGAGTTGAGGTCGAGAAGAAGAACATCACTCTCGGCGACATCAAGGAGCTCGGCGAGTTCGAAGGCAAGGTGAAGTGCTACAAGGGCGTCTTCGCCAACATCAAAGTCAAAGTCACAGCCGCCGAGTAATCGACGTCTATCACACATAGATTTCAAAAATCCGGTCCCCTTGATGGGATCGGATTTTCGTTTTGCCCCCGGAAGTCTTGCATTTCTCGAAAACGTTTGCGATAATTGCAAAGATAGGCAAGAAAGCAAGAAGATCCTATGACAGACAGCGTCAGCTCAGAGCCGGCCACCCGCCGGAGCGCACAGGGCGGAAGCCCTGCCGCACCCGATTATGATGCCATGATTGGGGGGGGCAAAATGCTGTAAATCAGATAATTATGCAGTAAAATCCAGCATCCGGGATGGCCCTGGTGCTGGATTTTGTCGTGTACTACGGTGTCAAATACAAAATTAACGATTATGACAAGTCAGACAAAAGACAGAAAGGCCTACGAGAGTCCGCTCTCCGAGCTCATCTACATTCTCCCCGAGGGGGTGATATGCAATGCTTCCGGTACCGGCGGAGAGGTCACTATCGAATATGCAAACACGGAGACTTCTGTCAAAAAGCCTGCGAACGTCTATATCAACTGCGGCGGGAACACCATAGCGAAGCTCAACGTCAACCTCTCGGAAAGCCACGTGGAGATCAGCGGCAAAGAAGGCAGCAACGCCACCCTCGGGACACTCAACACCAAGACGAGCAACACCACCCTTGTCCTTGACAAGACCGTGACCATCGGGGAGAAGCTCACCGTGGCCGCAGGCAGCGTCGAGGTTGCGGGAACGGTGAAGGATATTGAAGTCGAGAACACCGTGGACGAGGCTATCACCGTGAAGGTGACCAAAGACGCGACCGTAAGCGGGAAGCTCAGTGTCGCCAAGGCGGCCAGCGTGGAAGTCGCTGCAAAAGTATCGACAGTTGAAGTTACTGCTGCCGTACCGCAGGTGACCATCGCCGCAGAAGTTGCAACCGTCACGGTAAATGTAGCAGAAGGAAGCGCGACCGAGACCGCCCCTGTCATCTGGGTAACGGAGACCGGAAAGGTAACGGAGGCTGTTGAGGATAAGACAAGCTCTTCAGCAGGCACGAGCAAAGTAACTGTCGTAGCTGCCAACGGACAGACGACAGAGGCCACCGTAGGCGACGGTCAGGTCAAGGCCGTCAAGGACAACAGCGGTAATGTAATAACAGACGCTGTCAAGACTACGACAGATTATCTCGTTGCCGGAGGAGAAGTGACCCTTGGCGAAGACCTCAAAGGCTACTTTACCATCAGCGCGGATGTCACCATCAACCTCAACGGCAAGACCATCTCCAACAGCGAAAGCGGTAAGGCCACCTTCACCGTAGCGGAAGGCGCGAGCCTCACCATCAACGGCGAGGGCAATATCACCAACACCGCCACCGGCAAACCTGCCATCGTCAATAACGGCACTCTCGTCATCAAAGGAGGCACATACGGTGCCGAAGGAGAGAACCTCATTGAGAACAACGGAACGCTTTCTATAAGCGGCGGAGCATTCAGCAGCCCTATCAGCAACAGTGATGGCGGCAGCGTCTCTATTACGGGAGGCATCTATACGGATGCCGCTCTTGATGAGTCCTTCTTGGCTGACGGCTATTCCTTTACCAACAATACTGCGGACACCAAGGCTGATTACCCTTGGAAGTCGGTCAACGGCGTGGTGATGCTGGGCGATGACGCAGGCTACTATGCCAATCTCACCGCAGCCATAAACGCCGCAGGCTCTACCGAGACCACAATCACAATTCTTCGCAACATGAAGATTACTTCTTCAGTTTATGTCAATAGTGGTAAGAAGATTATCCTCAACACCAACAAAAAGACCATCGATCCGACAGGATGCCGTGCACTTGTTGTCGATGGCGGAGAACTGACGGTCAACGGAGGAGGTGAATTCATCGCGACGAACACTACGGGAGAC
>CAVHNN010000012.1:0-45951 GCA_963637465.1 Paludibacteraceae bacterium | reverse complement strand
TTCTCCTTTGTCGCCAGACAGAAGCTCGTCCGCACGGAAAAACGGGACTATTTCACTCCAGAAGTGTTATCCTTACGAAACTACGATTTCAATGCAGATTCATATTGGAAAGCTGATGACAGCTTGTATATAGAAGATAGTGAGGAAGATTAAGGGGGGGGCTACTCCACGTAACCCTCTGGAATCTCAACTATGGTGCTGAGGTCGTAAAAGATGTTGCGGGTAGTAACTCTGATGTCACAGAAGGGTTCGTAAAAGACTTCACAAAAGAATCTGCACAGTTCACAAAAGAGTTCACAAAAGCCCGGAGGCACATATACAGGCTGGTTTCAGCAAAACCTAAGGTGAACATTATAGGAAAGGCGACAGCAGCTAACTTCCCGAAAATAATGCGTATCTTTACCGCTTATTAAGACAATTGAGAGAGACTTATGCCAGAGAGCAACTTTATAGACTATGTCAAGATATACTGCGCATCCGGGCACGGGGGCGCGGGCTCGGTGCATCTGCACAGGGCGAAGTACATCCCCAAGGGCGGCCCGGACGGCGGGGACGGGGGCAGGGGAGGACACATCATCCTCAAGGCCAACCCCCAGTTCTGGACCCTCATCCACCTCAAATATCGCAAGCACATCAAAGCCGATGACGGGGAGAAGGGCGGATCGGCCAACCGCAGCGGCAAGAACGGAGAGGACATCTGGCTCGACGTGCCGGTGGGCACGGTCGTGAAAGATGCGGAGAGCGGGGAAGTGCTCTTCGAGATGATGGAACCGGGGGAGGAACGCATCCTCTGCAAGGGCGGAAGAGGGGGGCTTGGAAACAGCAACTTCAAGTCCGCGACCCTCCAGACACCGCGCTTCGCCCAGCCCGGAGAAGACGGACAGGAAGGAGTGTTCATCCTCGAACTCAAGCTTCTCGCCGACGTGGGTCTGGTGGGATTCCCCAATGCGGGCAAATCCACGCTGCTCAGCACGATAACCGCAGCGAAACCGAAGATTGCCTCCTACGCCTTCACCACGCTCGAGCCCAACCTCGGAATCGTGAGATACCACGACGGCCGCTCATTCGTGATGGCCGACATCCCCGGAATCATCGAGGGCGCGCACGACGGCAAAGGCATAGGCCTGAGGTTTCTGCGCCACATTGAGCGCAACTCCGTGCTCCTCTTCATGGTGAGCGTGGAAGAGGAAAACATCGCCGTCGGGTACGAAACCCTGCTCAACGAGCTCAAGCTCTACAATCCCGAACTTCTCACGAAAGAACGGGTGCTGGCCGTCACCAAGTGCGACCTCATCGACAAGGAGATTGAAGAGCAGCTCCGCCCTTCGCTCCCGAAAGGAGTGCCTTGCGCGTTTATCTCATCCAGCACCGGAGAGGGGCTGGACAAACTCAAAGACACATTATGGAAAGCATTACAAGCCTGACAATCTGGAACAGCCTCGAAAGCGCGGACAGGGGAGTCACCATGGCCATAAACTCCCTCCACAGCAGTTTCACCGATGCGATTTGGAGAATTTTCTCCGACAAGGAGATCTGGTATCCGCTATATGCGGCGGTGATGATTTTCCTCTTTGTGAGACTCGGCTGGAAAAAGGCTCTGATCGTGACCCTTTCCTGCATCCTGACTATTGTGGCCTGCGACCAGTTCTCCAACTTCACCAAGGAATTCTTCGGCAGACTGCGCCCTTGCTGGGACTCTTTAACCGCCGGGAGAGGACTGCATCTTCTGGAGGGGAGAGGTAATTTCCACGGGTTCTACTCGGCCCATGCCGCCAACGCCATAGGCTTCGCCGTATGCTCCACGATAGGTTTCAAAAATGCCCGGAGAATCAACCTTCCGGCCCATCTGACATACAAATACTGCATCCTGACATGGGCCCTGCTGGTGGGGGTCAGCCGCATATTCGTGGGCAAGCACTTCTTCGGAGACGTACTCACGGGATTCATCGTAGGAAGCCTTTTCGCCTGGGGGATAGCCTCCCTGACCAGGTTCGCTATAAGGAGGCTGAACCTGCAACAACTTTGATCATTCTCCCGGTGACCGAGAGGGTAAGCGGAAGGCGGCCCTCGATTTCTCCGTCAAGTTCCACCAGATCCGAGGAATGCTCGTTCATCGGCATCACCTGGAGTTCCCGGCATCTGCCGCTCAGCACATATTTGGACTCGTTGAGATTGCCCCGATAGAGTCTGGGCAGTTCACGGACAATCTTGCCGAGGCTCAGCCTGGGGATCACCGCATAGTCCAGCAGTCCGTCATCCGTTACGGCGAGCGGAACCTGACGCATGCCGCTTCCCGAATAGCGCCCGTTCCCGAAAGCCAGAGAATAGCAGGGGCCGTTGAACACGACCTCGCCGTCGGCCACCAGGCAGACGTCTATCGACTTGAAGCCGAGAATCGTATGGCGAAGGGCGTTCAGATATATCAGTTTCCCACGCTTGCCGCTTTCCTTCTGAGAGTTGACCCTCTGACACACGTGCGAGTCAAATCCGACTCCTCCGATATTCGCCATATAGAGGCGCTTTCCGCCCCCGCACCTCACTTCGATGACATCCATCTTCCCGACAGAACCCCCGCATATCAGGCCGATGGCTTGATTCACGTCATTCGGCACCCCGAGAGACTTGATCCAGTCATTTCCGGAGCCTATGGGAACGACCCCGATGGTGAAGTCCTCGGTGGATGCTCCGTTGTCAAGACACCATGCGCATATTCCGTTGAAAACCTCGTGTACGGAACCGTCCCCGCCCACGGCGTATATCTTCCTGTAGCCGGAGGCCGCAGCCTCGTAAGCAAGGGATGTCGCATGCCTCTTGTAATCGGTCAGCGCAGTGACGAAAGGGATGCCCGACCGCTCCAGTCTGCGCTCGGCGGGAAGCCACTCACACATCGTTCTGCCCGACCCGGCACGAGGATTCACTATGAAATAACAGTCGGTTTTTGTTTTAGACATGCCGCAAATGTAGGAATAAATTATTACTTTTGTGCCTGCAAAAAAAGGAACATGGGGAGAATCATCGCCATAGCTAATCAGAAAGGCGGGGTGGGGAAGACCACGACCGCCATCAATCTCGCAGCCTCCCTCGCAACGATGGAGAAGAAAGTGCTCATCATCGACGCCGACCCGCAGGCCAACACTACTTCCGGACTCAATTTCAATCCCGAGAGTGACGAGCAGCGCACGCTCTATGAGGTGATGATCGGCAAGATTGACATCACCGACGCTCTGGTACAGACGGAAATGGAATATCTTCAGATGATTCCGTCCCATATCAATCTTGTCGGGGCCGAGATTGAACTGCTGGAGATCGAGCACCGCGAATCAGTCTTGAAATCGGCGCTGTCGCCCATCAGGGACAAATACGAATACATCATCATAGACTGCGCCCCGTCGCTGGGGTTCATCACCATCAACGCCCTTACGGCGGCCGATTCCGTGATAATACCGGTACAGCCGGAGTTCTTCGCCCTTGAAGGCTTGGGCAAACTCCTCCAGACCATACGTCTCGTGCAGGCCGGATACAATCCCGACCTCTCGGTCGAAGGCTTTGTCGTGACGATGTTCGACGGACGCACCACGCTCCACTGCCAGGCGCTCGACCAGCTCAAGGATCTCTTTGGGGATTTGGTTTTCAAAACCGTGATTCACAGGAACATCCGCCTCAGCGAGGCCCCGTCCCACGGCAAACCTATCATCCTTCATAGGGTGAAGTGCAGCGGAACGGACGATTATAATAGTCTTGCCCTGGAAGTGGTGAAAAATACAGAAAAAAGAGCATGAGCAAAGAGCAGAGAGGACTGGGCAAGGGATTGAGCGCGCTTCTTGGAGAAATCCCCAATGCCGACGCCCTGCGCAAGCCGGTCGGCTACGTCAACAAGGAGGTCGTAGGCGCGCGCGGACAACAGGAGAACACGGCCGACATCCTCAGGATTCCCGTGGACATGATTGAACCGAACCCGTTTCAGCCGCGCATGTCATTCGACCAGACCGCGCTGGAGGAGCTCGCATCGTCGATCAGGACTCTCGGGCTCATACAGCCGATTACGGTAAGGCGTCTGGGCGACAAGCGCTACCAGATCATAAGCGGAGAGCGCCGCTACAAGGCCTGCCGTCTGGCCGGAATGACCACTATTCCCGCATATATCCGCGACGCCAACGACCAGGGGATGCTGGAGATGGCCATCGTGGAGAATGTCCAGCGGGAGAATCTCGACCCTATCGAACTGGCACTGAGTTACCAGAGGCTCATCGACGAATGCTCGCTGACACAGGACATGCTCGCGGACAGAGTAGGGAAGAAGAGAGCGACGGTCACCAACACCATCAGGCTTCTGAAGCTTCCGGCAAAGGTACAGCACGACATCAAGGTCGGACTGCTCAGCGCAGGACACGCCAAGGCGATCCTTGGAGTGGACGACCCCCAGCTGCAGGAGAAGCTCTGCGACCTGGTCATAAGGGACGGCCTGTCCGTGCGCCAGCTCGAGTCCGTAGCCAGGAAAATCGTGCTGGATCCTGCGTCAAGCCATGCCCGAGAGAGGGTCAAGGAACAGGATCTGCCCGACGAATACTACAAGGTGCTTGAACATGTGGGCAAGTACTTCACCAACAGCATTTCTCTCAAGAGAAGCAGCAGCGGAAAAGGCATAATGACCATCCGTTTCGACTCCGACGAGGAAGTCAAGGCCTTTGTCCGGGCGCTTGAAGACAAGCAGTTCTGATGATTCCGGCAAAAGGGATAAAATTCATCGGGACGCTGGTGGCGGCATTCCTGCTGTCCTCCGTTTTCGCCTCTGCGCAGTTCAGGGACGAAGCTTTCTCGCAACAATATAATTCCGACCCGGCGGACAAGGTGGACACCACCGACGTGATATTCTCCTTCAAAGAATATATCGCCGGCCTCAAGCACCAGAAACAGATCAAGATCGGGACGATGGCGATGGGCTCCGCCGTCATGATAGGAGGATCTCAGATATACAACCGTCAATACTGGAAGCTCCCCGTGGTCTATGGTACTATCGGAGGAAGTCTCGGTGCCGGAATATATCTCAACAGCCAGGGCAGGACAGATGCGGCCCGATGGTGCTTCATCGGAGCCGGGCTCGCATATTGGGGGACGATGATGGACGGGGTGCTCAACTACGGTCCCGCCGAATATCCTCACGCCGGCAAGGCCACGATGCTCTCGGTGCTTGTCCCCGGTCTCGGACAGATCTACAACAGAGAATACTGGAAACTCCCGCTCTATCTCGGGGCGATGGCCGCCGGAGTGCATTATTACTCGGATTTCGAACAGAACTTCCAGCGTTTCCGCAACATCTACAAAGAAGCGACGGAACAGGGAAGCGAATACCTTGGCCCTGTAACGGCCGAACAGGCTCTCTATTACCGCAACACCTACCGCCGCTACCGCGATTATACGCTGCTGATCACGGTGGCCATGTACCTGCTTCAGGTAATGGATGCCAACGTGTTCTCGTACATGCATGATTTCGAGGTCGATGACGACCTCTCGCTCAATCTCTCCCCGACGCTGATGGCCCCGTCCTGCCAGCTGGCGTCGATCGGCGGATTCGGCACCCCGGCTTTAGGACTGAAATTGGGAATGACTTTTTGACGATGACAAGATCTACAAGCATACTTCTCCTTCTTACGGGAATCCTGCTCTTCCCGATTTCAGTGCAGGCGCAGAACTTTTCGGATTTTTTCAAAAGGCCGGGCCGCAAGGCCCTTCAGGCCGAGAACAGCGCGCTTAGGGCCAGCCTTGATTCCCTTCAGGCTCTGGTGGACAGCCTCGAAGAAAGAAGATACCTCGAAGACAACGAGCTGCGGGCCGTGATTGAGGGCAACAGCGCACAGGAGGCGGAAGACAGCATAGAATATACTGCGGAAGTGAGCGACAGCCTGCTCCATCTCTGGTACAGAAACTCACTCATCGACGAGACGCTCTCCGTCTCCGAATTCAATATGGATTCCGTGCGTTTCTCCTCCAACATCTCCAATCAGGAGATGATACAGAGACTGAGTGCGATGAATTCCTTCATTTCCCTGCCTTTCAACGACAACGTCAAAAACTACATCATTCTCTACTCGGAGAAGATGCCGGAGAGGATGAGCAGGGTGATGGGACTGAGCAATTACTATTTCCCGATGTTCGAGGAGGTTCTGACCAGATACGGACTCCCTCTCGAGCTGAAATATATGGCCGTGATAGAATCGATGCTCAACCCGGTGGCCACCTCGCGTGCCGGAGCCCGGGGCATCTGGCAGTTCATGTACGGCACGGCACGCAATTATGGCTTGGAAATCAACTCTTTCGTGGATGAGAGGCTGGATGTGGAGAAAGCCATGGACGCGGCCGCACGTTACCTGCGCGACGCCTACAAGATATTCGGAGACTGGGCTCTGGCCATCAGCTCCTATAACTGCGGCGCCGGCAACGTCTCCAAGGCCATCCGCAGAGCCGGAGGCAGCAGGGACTTCTGGAGCATCTACCCGTATCTTCCGAGAGAGACGAGAGGTTACGTGCCGGCGTTCGTGGGGGCCATGTACGCGATGACCTATCACAAGGAATACGGAATCATGCCGCAGAACGTGGGAATGCCGGCACAGACCGACACTTTCGAGATTCACAAGAACCTCCACTTCGCGCAGATCAACTCGGTCGTCGGGGTGCCGATGGACGCTCTGAAAAATCTCAATCCGCAATATGTCCATGACATCATTCCGGGCAACAGCAAGGGCTATGTCCTCAAATTGCCTTACACCTGGACAAACGCCTTCCTCGAGGCGGACAGGGACAGTCTGTACAGCTTCAAGGCGGATTCCCTGATGAGCCAGAAGGTTCTCAAGGACATCCAGCGTGCCGGCAGCAGGGCGGGTCAGCAGAGAATAGCCTACAAGGTCAAGAGCGGCGACTATCTGGGACGTATCGCCTCCCGCTATGGAGTGAGCGTCAGCCAGATAAAGAAATGGAACAACCTCAAGTCCTCCAACATCAGGGCCGGGCAGACCCTTTACATCTACGGCGCGACCAAGACCCCTTCTTCAAGCAGGTCATCGACATCCTCCTCTTCAAACAAGTCCTCCTCTTCCGCAGCAGCATCCGGACCGAGAACATATACGGTGCGCAAAGGGGATTCCCTCTATACCATCGCCAAGAAGTATCCCGGAGTGAGCGCAGACAACATCAAGAAAGCCAACGGGATGAAGAGTGACAAGATACAGCCGGGGCAGAAGCTGACAATTCCGGCCAAATAGCGCGGGGGTATCCGCTACTTCTTCGAGTAATACTTCGGCCAGCAGGAGAGAAGATAAGACTTGAGCGAATCTTCGTGACGGTTTTCCTGCGGCTGATAAAACACCCGTCCCTCATAGCCCTTGGGCATATATTCCTGCCCGGCGAAGTGCCCCGGGAAATCGTGGGCATATTTGTATCCGTCGGAATATCCGAGCTCGGCCATAAGTTTGGTCGGGGCGTTACGAAGATACAGGGGCACGGCGGCGAGGGAGTCGCTCCTTGCTGCTTCCAGAGCTTCATTTATCGCAAGATACGCCGAATTGCTCTTGGGGGAGCTCGCAAGGTATATCGCGCATTCGCTCAAAGGGATGCGGGCCTCCGGCATGCCTATTTCGTGTACTATGCGGAAAGTCGCCTCGGCGAGCAGCAGGGCGTTGGGGTTGGCAAGTCCGACATCTTCGGCTGCAAGTATGCACAGACGCCGGGCGATGAACAGCGGATCCTCCCCGCCGGCGAGCATCCGGGCCATCCAATATACTGCGGCGTTGGGGTCAGACCCTCTTACACTCTTGATGAAGGCCGAAATGATGTCGTAGTGCATCTCTCCGCCCTTGTCATAGACCGCCACATTGTCCTGCAGGCAGGAGACTACCGCAGCATTGTCTATCACCACCTTGTCCTTGCCTGCGGCGGAGTCCGTCACAAGTTCGAGGATGTTCAGAAGCTTGCGGGCATCGCCTCCGCTATACCTGAAGAGAGCCTCGGTCTGGAATACTTCTATATTTTTTTTCGACAGCAGCTCATCCCGGGTCAGAGCCCTGTCAAGGAGCTGCTGCAGGTCTTCCGCCCCGAGACTCTTCAGTACGAACACCTGACAGCGGGACAGGAGGGGAGTGATCACTTCGAAGGAGGGATTCTCGGTGGTCGCCCCGATAAGCACGACCGTTCCGTCCTCCACGGCCCCCAGCAGGGCGTCCTGCTGAGCCTTGTTGAAGCGGTGGATTTCATCGATGAAAAGAATCGGGGCGGCGGCGTTCGAGAACAGAGACTTCCCCTTTGCCTTGTCTATGACCTCCCGGACATCCTTTACTCCGGAACTGATTGCCGACAAGGTGTAGAACTCCCGGTCGAGAGTCGTGGAGATTATTCGGGCGAGAGTGGTCTTGCCGACCCCCGGAGGTCCCCAGAGGATGAAAGAACCCAGATTGCCGGAGTCTATCATTCTCCGGAGTATGCAGCCTTCCCCAACCAGATGACGCTGTCCGACATATTCCGCAAGGCTCTTCGGCCTCATCCGTTCCGGTAGAGGTGGCAACATCATCTCCTCCTTTTCAAGCAAGTTTTTTTATGTAGGAGCGGCGGCGTTTTTTGCACTCGTGTTCAAATTCCTTGAACTGTCCCTGATTCTTGATGTTCGTCTCAAGTATGGCATTGGTCTCGGCCCACTTCACTCCGGCCTCGCTGTATTTTCGGAACATGTCCGCCTGCACGAGGGTGTTGACCCCGGAATTGCGATACTCCGGATTCACCCCGACGAGCAGCATCTCCACTCCCTCCTCCCTCTTGAAGAAGAGAGACTTGGCAAGATGCCACCAGCCCAGCGGGAAGAGACGGCCGCGGCACTTCTGGAGAGCCTTGGCAATCGAGGGCATGGTGATGCCGAACGCCACTATCTCATCCTTGTCGTTTTCGATGAGAGTGACATAATTGAGGTCGAGAACCTTCAGATAGAATCCGATGTACTTGTCGGCCATCTTCTCGGGAAGCACCGTGAAATTGTAGAGATCTTTATAACATTCGTTGATGATTCTCAGCACCTTGTGCGCATAGTCCTTCTCCCTGATGAGCTTGCGCGTAAGGGGAGTGACATGGACGTTGGCCCTCTGCTTGATGATGTTGGCGACTCTCGCCACCCGCTCGGGCAGAACCTCCGGGATGAAGACCTTGTACTCTATCCAGTCGGCGTCCTTCTGGAAGCCCAGGGCCTCGACATGCTCCACATAATAAGGATGATTGTAAATCAAGGCCATCGTGCTCAAGCTGTCATAGCCCTCTATGAGAAGCCCCTCGGGGTCAAAATCCGTAAATCCGAGCGGCCCCACGACCGACTCCATCCCGTACTTGCGGCCGAACTCCTCGACCTTGTCCATCAGGGCCTTGGAGACCTCCGGGTCATCGATGAAGTCATACCATCCGAAGCGCACCTCCTTGTGGTTCCACTGCTTGTTGGCCAGTCTGTTGACAATGGCGGCGACCCTTCCGGCCGGCTTTCCGTCCTTGTACGCAAGATACAGCTCAGAGTCGCAAAATTCCTGTGCCGCCCCTTTCTTCTGATCCAGAGTGTCCATCTGGTCGAATTCGAGAGGGGGTACATAATACGGGTTATGCCGATATAGTCTCTCCGGGAAATTGACAAATTCACGCAGCTCTTTGCGAGACCGCACTTCTTTGATTTCTACTGACATCGTTTTGGTCCTTTAGTATACGCGATGCGAATATAAGACTTTTTTTTCACTTTGCGATGAAGCGCGCCACGGCCTCGCGGCTCCTGCGCCCCTGCTCATCCCGCACATCGTCGAACGCCCCTGCATCCCAAAGCCTCCTGAGCCCGGAAACAAGTTCCGCACATTCCCCGGAGGAGGAATCGAAGCGGGGCAGCCAGCGTCCTATCATCACGTTGATGACCGGCCACTTGCAGTTGGCGCTCCACCGCTCCATCTGTCTGTCGTCAGCTTCGGCACAATACAGCGCATAAGAATGCTCCAGACCGATGCACCAGTTGCGCATCTTCTTGATGCGGGAGGAGCCGAGATCGATCGACTTGAAGTTGGGATAGTAATAATAAAAAGGAAGATAGGTGATCGTCACCGAAGGGTTGCGGAGCAGCACCTCGCTCCACCAGGGGAAATCCTCGAAGGTGATGCCTTTTATAAATTTCACACCGTCCAGAACTTCTCTGCGCATCAGATGCCGCCAGACGTAGAAATGCTTCAGCGGCCACTCGATCCCCTTGGGATGGGACCTCTCCGTGACATGGGCCATTATGTCGTGTGTGACGCAGAACCTCACTTTGTCCGCGCTGAAACGCCTTCGGAAGCCGGCAGGACGCCAACCAAGGGTGTCGAGATGCAGAAAATGCCTGAGCATCGTGATGTTGCGATAATTCGGATCCTTATACCATGACACTATGTCGGTGCCGTTCTTCCGGGCGAGCCCCAGGGAGATCTCAAAAGTCTGAGGATGTATGAAGTCGTCTGAATCAAGGAAGACCACATACTCCCCGCGAGCCTTGGAAAGTCCGAAATTGCGCGCATCTGACAGACCGCCGTTCTCCTTGTCGAAAAGAATGAAGCGCGGATCGGAAGAGGCGTATTCTTCGATGATGGCACGGCTGCCGTCGGGGCTGCCGTCATTGACACAGATCGCCTCCCAGTCGCCGAATGTCTGCCCGCGCACGGAATCAAGGCATCTGCGCAGATATTTCTCCACGTTATAGACCGGAATTATCACTGATATGGCTGGCATATTCTTCATGCTGCATTCATATAAAAGGATATTTTCAGACGGCAGACCCAATATCCCGGGCCCGGAGGGAAGTTGAATCCTCCTTCTTTCCGGAGATTTTCAAGAGACGCTCGCAGCTCCTCCCGGTCGGACGGATCGGCCTGTTCCAGA
This sequence comes from Paludibacteraceae bacterium, assembly GCA_963637465.1. Lineage (GTDB taxonomy): Bacteria > Bacteroidota > Bacteroidia > Bacteroidales > UBA932 > Cryptobacteroides. The sequence continues at coordinate 35,040 of CAVHNN010000012.1, read as the reverse complement.
TTCCGCCTGAGCTGGGAACGTATTACCGGCCACTTGCAGAGCCGGGACCAGGCTTCCCTTTTGACAGGATCGCTTCCATTGTAAAGGTGGCAGCAGTGCAGAAGTCCCTTCACCAGACAGCGGGCCCTGACTGACCCCGCCTTCGTACTCATGTCGATGGAGTGCTCGTTTGGATAATAATAATATAGCGGCAGCTGCGTGATGGTAACTGACGGGTGATTGCGCAATTGCAACTCGCTCAGCCACGGAAAGTCCTCATATATCGTGAGTTCCTTTATGAAGCGCAGGCCCTTGAGCTTCTCGGAGCGGAAAAGGAACTGCCACAGATAGAAATGCCTTATCGGCCACTGCACGCCCATGGGCTTCTCCATCTCCGTCAAGTGCGACACCATATCGTGCGTCACCGTGCTTTCCACGTTTCCTATCTCATAGCGGCGCAGAAGACTTTCGGGAAGAGGTTCCGCCAAAGCCTTGCCGCCCTGCCGCGAAGAGAGCACCGCGGAGCGGTAATCCCTGTCGAAAGTCCAGCAAACGATGTCCGTCAGGTCCCGTCTCGACAGCCCTACGGCGATCTCAAGCGTCTGAGGATGAATGAAATCATCGGGATCCACGAACATCAGATACTCTCCCCTGGCGGCGTCAAGCCCGGCATTCCTGGCATCGGCAACCCCGCCGTTGGGCTTGTCAATCAGCCTGAAGCGGGCGTCCTTCGCCGCATAGCCGAGAAGTATCTGCTTCGAGGAGTCGGAACTCCCGTCATTGACGCAAAGCGCCTCCCAATCGCCGAAAGTCTGCGACAGGAGGCTGTCAAGACAGCGTCCGAGATACTTCTCCGCATTATATATCGGAATTACTATCGATACCATGCGCATACAAATTGCAAAAGTTCGCGAAGATAAGCCATAATATGAAATAATCAAAGAATTGTCTATCTTCGTCCTGATGAAAGTGAGAACCGCAATATCATCCCTGAGCATAGCCGCCCTTCTGCTTTTCGGAGGACAGGGGGCGGAAGCGGGGGAGCATTACCTCGGGACATACAACTCCCTCAAGGGGCTGGGCCTGGGCGCGGCGTTCAAGTCGGACGGCGGGGCTGAAATGACTTTCGTCAAACTGTATGCCGATATGTTCGGCGTGTTCCCCGGAAGAATCGAAGACGTAGGGGTGGCGGCGAGCTGCACCAGGGATTACGTGATCGCCTATGCCGACCTCGGCCATTCATACCTGTCACTGCACGCCGGTCCCGGCGTTTTCGCCGGATACGTGCACGACTATGAGCGTAATTTCCTCAGTTCAAGAGGGGAGACCTACAAGAAGATGGGGCTTGCAATCGCCCTTGAAGGCAATTTCGGACTCACCGCGGACTTCTTCAATCACAGCGTGAGTCTGGACGTGAGCCTGTCCGTCAACCCGGGACTCCACATACGCAGGGACTCCGACTCCGGAGCCACGCTCATCTCGCTCTACAAGCGCGGGCTATACTACTGCCTGATGCCGCAGCTATGCATATATTACAGATTCTGATCTTTTCATGAGAAAGTTCTTCACTTTTGTGGCACTGTCCATCCTCACCGCCGCCACGGCGGCGGCCCGGGACGGGCGCGATGCCGAAAGGATACATTTCGGCATCGAGTGGGGATTCGGGCAATGCATCTACAACTATGCCCACATCAACATCATAAGCGAGGAGGGCTACCGCATCAACGAGATTTCCCACCGCTTCATGGGGAAAGCGAGCGGGAAGATTCTCGCGGGAGTTTCGTATGACCTGCGCGAAAAAATCAATCTCAGCCTCTACGCCGGCTGGATGGGGATTTCCGAAAACTGCCAGACCTATCCTGTCATCTCCCGGATAAGTTTCGCCCCGGAAGGATTCTCGCGCGAGGGATTTTTCTCCTTTTTGTCGGGAGGGGTCGGATTCCGCACGGAAATCGAAGAATACAGCAGGGCTCTGATTCCGATTTTCGACGGAGGAGAGGGCTACAGGATGTATCTGGCCCCGAACTTCTGTCTGGACCTTCTGCTCAGCATCCGCGCCGCCTTCGACGGCCCGCTGCTGCAGAATCCGGAGGGCCCGGGCATAGTGCGGGGGGAGAACATCCGCCGCAACGTGGCGGAATTCTACAGCCTCAATCTGTCCGTCGCGCTGTCTTTCTGAGTATCCCTTTCGAGCCGGCACACGTTCTCTACGTGCTGGGTGTGCGGGAACATGTCCACGGGCTGCACGGCCGTGATGCGATATTTCCGGCAGAGCAGCTCCAGATCGCGGGCCTGCGAGGCCGGATTGCAGCTGACATATACGATTCTTTCCGGCTCCGCCCGGAGAATGGTCTCCACCACGTCCGGATGCATCCCGGCGCGCGGCGGATCGGCTATGATCACGTCCGGACGGCCGTGCTCCCGGATGAAGTCCCCGGTGAGAATGTCCTTCATGTCTCCGGCGAAAAATTCGCAGTTGCCTATGCCGTTGTCGCGGGCGTTCACCTTAGCATCCTCGATTGCCTCGGGCACGTACTCGATGCCTATGACCTTCGAGGCCTTGGAACTGACGAACTGCGCTATGGTTCCCGTCCCGGTGTAGAGGTCATACACGACCTCATTTCCTGTCAGGGAGGCGAAATCCCGCGCTACGCTGTAGAGTTTCAGGGCCTGGGCGTTGTTCGTCTGATAGAAGGACTTGGGGCCGATTCTGAAACGGAGATTCTCCATCTTCTCGTAAATGGCCTCCTCGCCCCGGTAGAGTATGCATTCCTGGTCGGCAATACTGTCATTCAGCTTGGAGTTGATGACATAATAGAGGGACGTGACCTGCGGGAAGGCTCCGGCGATGGCGTCGAGCATCGCCTCCCGTCCGTCAAACTCGGTCGCAAAGCAGATTATCAGCATCACCTGACCGTCATCCGTCGTACGGACGAACATATTGCGGAACACTCCGCTGTTCTCCCGTATATCGTAGAAAGGGATGGAATGGCTTATGGCATAGTCCTTTATGAAGAGTCTCAAGGCGTTGGACGGCTCTTTCTGGAGGTAGCAGCGGCGGATGTCCAGAACCTTGTCGAAAAACTTGCCCACATGGAAGCCAAGGCCCTGTCTCTGACTGAGCGGGATGTTGTCCGGGTCCTCGTCGGAGAGTATCCACCTCTTGTTTGATGCGGTGAATTCCAATTTGTTGCGATACAGCACCGTATTGTCTGAACCGATTGTGGGGGAGACCTCCGGGAATTCCAGATGCCCTATCCGCCGGAACTGGTCCTCCACCTGGCATCGCTTGGACTCCAGCTGCATCGGGTAGGGGATAAGCTGCCAGCGGCAGCCGCCGCACACTCCGAAATGCTCGCAGAACGGCTTCTGGCGGTATTCCGACGGGCGGACAATTTCCGTGATTTTGGCATCGATAAAGTTTTTCTTTTTTCGCAGCACCCGAGCGTTGACCACGTCTCCCGGCACGGCATATTCCACAAATACTACTATCCCCTCCGGGGTATGGGCGATGCATTTGCCCTCCGCCGCCATATTTTCTATAGTCAGATTCTCCAGAATCTGCTCTTCTTTATTTCTTCTCGCCATATCGGGCAAAGATAGTCATAGTTTTCGGAAAGTCATTGCCCGGAGTCCAGCGTCCTGATTACACGGGCCGGGTTGCCGACGGCGACGGAGTGAGGAGGGATGTCGCGGGTGACCACGCTGCCGGCGCCTATTGTACAGCCTTCCCCTATGCTCACTCCGGGCAGTATCGTCACGCTTCCTCCTATCCAGCAGTTGTTTCCTATCTTCACCGGCCTCGCCCATTCACGGCCGCTGTTGCGTTCGGCGGGGTCTGTGCTGTGGCAGGCCGTGTAGATGCTGACATTCGGCCCGATGAAACAGTTGTCCCCGAAAGTCACTTCCGCCTCGTCCAGAACCGTCAGCCCGAAATTAGAGAAGAAATTGGCCCCGAGCCGTATCTGCCTGCCGTAATCGCAGTAGAAGGGCTGCACGACAACACTGTCAGGGCCGCAGACTCCGAGTATCTCGCGCAGCTTCTCATAGCGCTCACCGTATGCCGACGGTCTTATATCGTTGTATTCCCGGCAGAGGTCGGCCGTCCTGTCCCGCATTTCCACAAGCTCCGGAGCATTGGCGTTGTAGACCTCTCCGGCTGTCATCTTTTCGAAATCTGTCATATCGTGTCCTATCCTACAGGTTTCTTATTCGGCGGTCAGCTTGACCGACACCCCCTTGAGGAGCGGGGAAGTGAAGCTGACGAGGATTTCTCCCGCTTCGCCGGTGGTCCGGATGTATGCGAGCAGGCGTCCGTTATAGACCCTCTGCTTATTGTCCGTATAGTCTCCCATATCCGTGTCGTCTGAGCCTTCCAGTCCCAGCAGTTCGACAGGGCCGTCCACAGTGCAGGTGACGTTGTTGTCGGCGAGCTTGACCGTCACTCCGTTCTCGTCAACTACCGTCACGGTGATATGGGCCGTGGCCTTGTCCTTGGAGAGCACGGCCTTGTCGGCAGTGGCCTTGATGGCGTATGGCAGTCCGGAGGTGGTGATGGCGTATTCCGACAGCACCTTGCCGTCCTTGTCACAGCTCTCGGCCTTGAGGGTGCCCGGGCGGAACGGGATGTCCCAATAGATGATGCCTGTCTTGTCGTCGTAAGGCTTCATCTCCCCGACCTGCTCTCCGTCAAGAAGCAGGCGGGCCTGCGGGGCGTTGGTATAGCAGACGACGCGGATCTTCTGCTCCAATGCGTAGTTCCATACGTCCGGCGCGTCCGTAGAGAGGAAAAGCTTCCCCTGCCTATGGCTCGGGGCCGGATATGTCCCTATATAAGTGACAGGTTCGGCGCTCCACATCGATGCGCGGAAGTATCCGCGAGGTTTAGGGAAACTCCCGAAGTCGAGCAGCCCGGATCCGAGTCCTCTGGACGGCCAGCTTCTCGACTCTCCGAGGTAGTCGGCCCCTGTCCACACGAACTGCCCGAAAATGAAGTCCTTGTCGCGTACGGCAAGCCATGCGTCGCGACCGAGGCCGTTCTCACTTCCGTAGATGATTCTCTTAGGATATGCGGCGTGATCCATATCGTAGCGGTCTTCGGTGTAGTTGTAGCCCACCACGTCCACCGCTTCCGGGTATTCCGTCTCATTGGACATCACCACGCCCGCCAGCGCACCGGTCACCGGACGGGAAGTGTCCACGGCCCGCACACAGGCGGCGAGCCTTTTGGCTATCCTGCCGATGCGCATCGCGTCCGGCGCGTCGGGCTTGTAGCCCCCGAACATCGGCTGATTGATTTTGCTGCCGTTCAGGACAGGGTGAGAATACGGGTCGTTTGGGTAGTCCACCTCATTGCCTATGCTCCAGAGGAATATGCTCGGATGGTTGCGGTCGCGGCGCACCATATCGGTCACGTCCCTCTCTATCCACTCCTCGAAGAAGTCAAAGCTTCCTTCGTACCCCGGTGTCCCCACGTTCCAGCCTTCCAGCCACTTGCGTTTAGGGAACTCCCATTCGTCAGAGGCCTCGTCCATCACGAGCAGCCCCATCTCGTCGCAGAGGTCGTATAGCACCGGGGCCTGCGGGTTGTGGCTCATCCTGATGGCGTTGGCGCCTATCGCCTTGAGGTTTTCCAGCCTTCTTCTCCAAACTTCCTCCGGCACTGCGGCTCCGAGTACTCCGGCATCGTGGTGGAGGCATACTCCCTTGACTTTCATCCATTTATCGTTGAGAGCAAAGCCCCTGTCCGGATCGAACGTGAGGGTGCGCAGCCCGACGCGTGTCTTGCAGCTGTCTATCTTCTGTCCGTCTTCGAAAAGTCCGGTGCGCAGTGTATAGAGATACGGCTCATCCAGATTCCAGCGGTGAGGCTTCCTGACTTTCAGCGCCAGGGCGGTCTTGCTTTCTCCGTCCTTGACTGCGGCGCTCCGGCTTGCGACCAGATTGCCGTCGGCATCATAGAGCTCGGCCGTGACTTCAAGTCCGCAGGAGACGCCAGGCTGCCTCTGTACCTCCATATCCACTGCAACTATAGCCTGTCTGTCGGAAATCGATTCCGCCCTCCAGCCCACGCCCCAGAGGGCGAAGTGGGTTTGCGCTGCGGACACGAGCCACACGTCGCGGTAGATGCCGGACCCCGTGTACCAGCGCGAGTCGGCATAGCGGCTGTGGTCAACTCTGACCGCAAGCACATTGTCCCCGTCCTTGAGGTAGGGGGTCATATCGTAGAGGAATGATATATATCCGTTGGGCCTTTTGCCGAGCAGATGGCCGTTGAGATAAACTTCGCTGCGGTTATAGACACCCTCGAAGTAGATGTAGTGCTTCGGGGCGTTGTCGCTCACGCTGAAGTGCTTGCGATACCATCCCGTGCCTGCTGGAAGGTATCCCGTGCAGCTTGCGAGAGTAGGGGAGAGCCGGCCCTCCACAGACCAGTCGTGCGGCAGGTCGAGAGTGCGCCAGGAGCTGTCGTCGAAGGAGCTGTCTTTGTACGCGGGGTCGTCGCTGAGGCTGAAGAGCCAGCCGTCGTTGAACTTTGAAGCGTCGCCGAATGAAGTCTGTGCATAGCTGACGGTGCAGCAGAAGGCGAGAAGCGCGGTCAGGAGTAAGGCTTTTTTATCCATAATGCAGTCAATTGATTCAAATGTCGGAAAAAAAGCCGAAGTCTGCAAGCGTCTGCGCCCGAGTTTCCACGCCCAGCAGCGCCTTCTTGATGTCAAGTCCTCCGGCGAAACCGGTCAGCGACCCGTCCGAGCCGATGACACGGTGGCAGGGGATTATTATGCAGATTCCGTTCGCCCCGATGGCCTGCGCCACGGCGCGGACGGCCTTGAGATTGCCCGCCTGACCGGCTATCTCCCTGTAAGTCCTCGTTTCTCCGAACGGTATCTCCTGCAATGCCCGCCAGACCCTCTTCTGGAAAGGCGTGCCTATGGGATGCAGCGGCAAGTCGAAAGCCTTTCTCCTGCCCGCGAAATATTCGTCGAGCTGAGTCTTTGTGCGCTCAAGGACAGGCGAGGATTCTTCCCGCAGCTCCACATTCAATGTCCTGACAATCCTGCGCAAATTCTTCGCGGCGCAGTCCTTTCCCATCCAGTCGCAGAGGCAAAGCTCTCCGGTCGTCGCGCCCATAATGATTTTCCCGCAGGGGGAGTCGTAATACTGGATGCACAGAGGTGTCGGCGTATGCCCGTTCCGTGGGGATACAATCTCTCTATCCCCGGACATAGTGCGGCATTGAATCCGGGGTGATGATGGAGATTTCGCACAGCCCGGCCACCTTTCCGTCCACAGTCCAGGCGCTCTGGAAAATCAGCTTATGAACTCCTTCTTTCTCAATGGTATAGCAGTTCGAACCCCCGGTCTCAAGAAGCCCGCGGATAATCTCCCGCGAGCGTTCGCCGTGGCAGTCGAAAAGATTGCGGCCTATCAGATTGCCGCGCTTGCGGTACTGCTCGACCGCCCTGTCGTTCATATAGATGATGACCCCGTCGCCGTCGCACACGGTGATGGAGCAATTAAGCCCCTTTGCCCAATCGGGCACAACCTCAGTTTCACGCATTTGTTACACAATTTATATTATGTTAAGTTGCCTGTATCATCGTCAGACCCTCCCCTTGGACACGACGGGATTCGCATATATGCTGAGGAAATGTCTGCGCAGCTCATCACGGTCGAGTTCGGGCTCAACGCTATCCAGACGACGCTCGGCATAATTCACGAAAGCCTCGCGCTCTGAAGAACTGTAGAGGGCGGCATATTTCTCCGTTCCGTTCAGGATGTCGTAAGCGATATAATTGGTCTTCCACAATTTATATCCCTCCACTATACGCCCGTCTATCATATCCCGCACCATCTGGTAGCGCTGCGCACGCTCGCAGGCGGAGGCCATCTTCAACTCGTCCTCGCCCAGAGGTCGGCAGATGGACAGATGAATGCCGCCCTTCCACATCCGGATTCCGTCGAGGATGCTGCGCGTATCTTCACCCTTCTTCTTTATATAGCGGCGGGTCGAAGAAATCAGAGTCTCGCGGGCCTTGCTTATGTCGCAAGGCTCATACTCGTAGGATATGCTCATCGGAGTGATGACAAGCTCCGCAAAATTCTCGTAAAATCCCTTCATCCCGCTCATATCCAGCATCTTGATGATGCCGTGGGCAGTTTTGTCCAGACCGTTTTTCGCTCTTCCCTCCTTCTGGGCGATCCAGATGGAACTGCGCCCTCCAGCAACGGAATGACGGATATACTCCGAGAGCAGACAGGACGCGGCGTAAGCCTCTCTTGCGGACAGTCCGCGCCGGACGCGTATCATGCTCACGGAACGGAGAAGTTCGGAAGCCATCCTGTTGTCATCCATCAAGTTGCTTCCGATGCACAACTCCATCAGAGGCATATTGTGCCGGCATAGGGCCAGCTGGGTCAGCGCGGCGTCAAGAGTGATGTCCCGGTGATTGGAAATGGCAAGAAAAGTCCTGCCTGGACGCAGGTTCTCGATGCCCTCGCAGACAAAAGCCGAAGAAGTGCGCTGCAAAAGAGCTTCGATGCTCGGAGCCAGCACGTTGCACTGGAAATCATTGACGGATTTCACCCCCCGCAGCATCTTCCCCAGATGCAGCAGCGGCTCATCCGGGAAGACAAATTTGGAAGCCACGGCAATGAGAGGATTATATGAGAGCCTGTGCAGCGTCCGGACGGCCTTATCCTCCGGGAAAGGCCTTATTTCATCAAAACGAGCATCATTTTCCATCACCCTCAGACTTATGATCCGCCCTGTAAAGAAGAGAACTGTCACCATAGCTCAGAAAGCGGAAGCCATGATGCAGCGCATAGTCGTATATTTTCCTCCAGTCACCCCCGACGAAAGCTGAAATCAGCAGAAGCAGGGTGCTCTGGGGCTGGTGGAAGTTAGTGACCATCATATCCGTGAGCCGGAACTTGAACCCCGGCACTATTATTATCCGCGTCCCCACTTTCAGCTCACGCAGGGACTCTTTCTCAAGGTAAGAAATCAACGCATCCAGAGCCTCATCCGTGCTATATTCATACTCACGCTCATACGGATCCCACTGACCCACGTCCCTCGGCTCGCCGCACTCGATGCAGGAAACTCCTGCGTAGTAGAGAGACTCCAGCGTACGCACGGAAGTAGTTCCGACAGCTATCAGCTTCCTGCCGCCGAGGCGCAGGTCGCGGAGAAAATCAATGCTGACGACAAACGGCTCGCGGTGCATCCTGTGTTCGGAAACGAGCGAACTCTTGACCGGAAGGAAGGTCCCGGCCCCTACGTGGAGACACACTTTCTCGACATCGACCCCCTTTTCCCGGATTCTGTCCAGCACATCTTCGGTAAAATGCAGTCCGGCGGTAGGGGCGGCGACAGAGCCCCGGATCTTGGCATATAGAGTCTGATACCTCTCAACGTCAATATCTTCCGTCGCCCTGTTCAAATACGGGGGAATCGGCACCTGCCCGCAGAGTTCAAGCACCCTCGAAAAAGGAATCCCGCCCTGCCAGCTGAACTCGACCACCCCCGTCTGACCGTCCCTGGATATCAGAGAAGCCTTTAGGGAAATCTGTGCAAGTTCTCCGCTTTCCACGTCAAAGGAGAGAATATCATCCTTCCAGCGCTTGGCATTGCCGATGACGCATTTCCAGCGGCAGGACGAAACAGAGGCAAAATTCACATTATAATCGGCCGGTTCGTAAGGCTCAAGGCAGAAAATCTCGATATGTGCCCCGGAATCCCGGCGGAAGAAAAGCCGGGCGGGAACGACCTTGGTCTCATTGAACACCATTATGGCTTCGGAGGGGAGAAGGGAGGGAATCTCCCGGAAAACTCTCTCTTCAATCAGCCCCTCCTTATATATAAGCAATTTAGAAGAATCCCTCTGCGCCAACGGATATTTGGCAATCCGTTCGTCAGGCAGAGAGTAGCTGTAATCTTCTATTCGAATCTGTGGAATCATGGGTGCAAATATAGTCATTAAAATTGAGTCACATTTGTTAATTTATGTAAACCGGGTATGACTATTTGTAAACAAAACAAAAGTAACAAGCATTATGTCGCATTATTTCCTTTTGTAATATAAGATTATGTTATATGTTTGATTCGCTGCTTTGTTTCTCACCGATTATCAGTAATTTATATCAATTACCTTATGACAAGATATAGTTAGTTCCGAGGGTTTCTCCCTCGGACACGCATCCAGGAGCCTCCGCTGCCGTTAGGATATATCTATATGATTGCTCATGAAAAATTTATATGCGTTTGCGCAATAGTGGCTTTAGGTATATTTGTTAACAATTTATCAACACTCCCCTTTTGTTAACATGTGTAAAACTTGGATATCTGAAATTTAGTCGTTACTTTTGTGAAAATGAACGTTACATCATGAACAAGCGTTTGGAGCAGTTTCTCAAGGCCGAAAACATCAGCCAGTCCCAGTTCGCCGACAGCATCGGGGTTGCGAGAGCGAGCGTATCCCACATTCTCGCGGGACGCAACAAACCGGGCTTTGACTTCATTCAGAGCATGGCCCGCCAATACCCCGCCATCAATCTTGAATGGCTGATTCTGGGCAAGGGCAGGATGTTCTCGGATAAATCCTACTCCTCCACGCTTCCTTTCGATGAGAACGAGCGGCAAGACGATTCTCCGGCAAAAGTGCACGAAGCTCTCTCGCAGCCGGAGCCGGCGGCGGCCCCTCAGAAAATCGAAGCCAAGGCCATCGCATCGGATATACAGACGCAAAACACTGACACAAAAAGATCTATCACCAAAATCATCGTCTTTTTCAGCGACGACACCTATCAAGAATTGAAATAAAGTCCTAAATTTGCTCTCCATGAGCCTCTATGACATAATCATCAAGCCTCTGGTGCGCGAGATGGACACCGACCGTGCGTCCAGGATAGGACTGAGATATTTCCAGCTCATCGGCAAAATTCCCTTCGGCCGCAAGATCAACCGTTGGATTCATTCCAATCGCGAAGACGGCCTGCAAAGGGAGGTCTTCGGCCTGAATTTCTACAACCCTCTGGGGCTCGGCGCCGGACTCGACATACACTGCGAACTGTACAACGACCTCAACAATCTCGGATTCTGTTTCACGGAAGCCGGCCCGATGGACGCGGACGGCGTACGCAAGGCCGTAAGACGCATTCAGGCCGATCCGCCGGACGACATCATAGCGGTGTGCATATCGAAAGACTTCCTGACGGCATTCACCCTCGCGTATGACTTCTTCGACATGTTCGTGATAGATCTCTGCGATGACCCGTCCACCGAAGAAACCAATGCCCTGCTTGAGTCCAGAATAAGCGAGCAGGAGTACAAGCCGATCATCATCAAGCTCCCCGACTACGTATGCGGGGCGGAACTCGACCGGATCGCCGATTTCTGCCTGATGAACCGGATAGACGGGATGGAGCTCCGCTCGATCAGCCAGATCCGGCAGGTTCACGCATTCACCGGAGGGCGGCTCCCCATCATCGCAAACTGCCACATCGAGACCCCCGCCCAGGCGGCCGACTCCCTTAAGGCCGGGGCCTCCCTTGTGGAAATCCGAAGCGGATTCCTGCGCGAGGGGCCTGACATGATAAAAAAGACTCTTAACTATCTCAAGAATGAAACAGCAGGTACAATATAGAATCGCCACCCTTCTAAAGGGGAGCGGTGACACTCTGAGTGCGGCCGAGTCCTGTACGGGAGGCTACATCTCCCACCTGATAACCATGGTCTCCGGCTCCTCGGCCTACTACCTCGGAAGCGTGACCTCATATGCAATCCGCATTAAGGAGCGGGTTCTCAAAGTCCCCCCGGAGGTAATCGAGAAGAACGGAGTGGTCAGCAGCGAGGTTGCGGCGGCCATGGCCGAAAGGGTAAGGGCTCTCACCGGCAGCACCTGGTCAGTCGCCACGACAGGCCTTGCCGAAGGAGGCGACGCTCACTACCCGGAAGGCACGGTCTGGATTGGAGTAAGCGGACCGGCGGGCACGAGAACCCGCATTTATCACTGCGATCTGGGTCGGAAAGCCAATATCAGGCGCTTTGCGCGTGTTGCATTGGAAACTTTGGAGAGTTACATTTCTGAATCTTGTAAACCACAAGAAATCAAATAGTTTAACAAAAAAGTTTAAGTCTATAACATTTTTGTTAAGCGTAATTTGTGAACGATAAACGGCAATTATACGCGTTTTTTGACCTCTTTCAGCACCCTTAGGAAGTTGCCTCCCGCAATCTTGGAAATCTCGGAACGGGAGAACCCCCTCCGGCGCATTTCGTCAAAAATCAGGTGGAATTTTGATATGTCTTCGAGCCCGCAGGCCGTCACTTCGATGCCGTCATAGTCGGTGCCGAGCCCGACGTTTTCGACTCCCGCCACCTCCACGGCATGCTCAATGTGATCGACCACCCGTGAAATCGGCGGACGTTTCAGGGCGGAGAGTTCATCCAGCAGTTGATACCATGCCGCACGTTTGAAGGGGTCGGCCGGGTCGCGGATGAACTCGTCTTCCACCCGGTATTTCCGCTCAAGCCCGGACTCGGACAGGGTGCGCACGAAGCCATCATCGAGAAAACACGGATATATGCTGATGCACACGATTCCTCCCCTCTCGGCAATGCCCCTTATCAGCTCATCCGAGATGTTCCTCCTGTGGGACGCGAGGGCACGGCAGCAGCCATGCGTATATGCTACGGGTCTTAGGCTCATCTCCAGCACGTCCCGCATCGTCGCATCGGACGCGTGGGCGAGATCTATGAGCATCCCAAGCTCGTTCATCGCTGCCACAAGCCTCCTGCCCAGAGGGCTTAGCCCTCCCCAGTGACCCTCTCCGCTACAGCTGTCGGCATAGCGGTTGTCGGCGCTGTGGGTCAGCGTGACATATCGCACTCCCCTTTTGTAAAAATGCCTCAGAAGCACTTCCGGTTCATCCGCCCCGTCCAGAGCCGAGGCGTTCTCTATCCCGAAGAGCACGCTTGCAAGCCCTTTCCGCGCGTTCCGCACAAGCGCCGAGGCGCTTGTCGCAAGCGATACCATTGACGGATTCTCAAGAACCTGTTTCTCAGCGACGTCCAGCAGGCGTTCCGCATAGTCCGAAGCGGCCTTTCCGGATAGCGACGAGGGTACGTATGCGGCGAAGAAAGAGGCGTTCACACCTCCGCGCAGCATCTTCGGAAAATCCACCTGCGAGTGCTCATTATCTTTCCCGTAATCGCGCAGCCTCAGCATCTGCGAAGGCGCATCGCAGTGAGCGTCAAGCACTATCATTTCTTCTCCTCCCGATAGCGCGTGATACTTGCATTCCTGATCCCCGCTATCTTGAACTGCGGGTCGCCGTCATAGGTGAGGCTCGCGCCGTTGCGTATGCTGACGAAGAGCCATTCGCTCGCCGCCTGCTTGAGGCTGCAGATGCCGCTCATATCGATGTTCGCATCCTTTACCTTGAGATTCAACGCGTTGACACTGCTTGAACCCCCGATCCGGTAGAGAGCATATGGAGCCGAACCATTCAGTATCGCCTTTGACGTCCCGTTGGACACCATCGAAATCCTGCCGCATTCCCCGACAAAGACAAGGCTGGCGTTGGAGCCCAGGTCAAGTTCCACAAGAGAGGTCGCGCTGCATCCCAGCCGGAGGTCGGAACTTCCGGAAGCCGTCACGCGCACCGTGTCGCAGACCACCGACAAGTCAGCCCCGGCCTTCTTTGAAAGAGTCAGGGATACCGATGATGAACGAACTGACAATCCCGCAGCGGAAGCATTGTCCTTGATGCTCAAGCTCACGGCGGCGGAATCAAGCACGTCTCCGAGGCTGTCCAGGGCGGCACCCCCTCCGAGAGAGAGTGTCTTCAGAGCGGCGCGAGGCATCGTGACCACGGCCCTGAACACCGGCGAGGGGGCGTTTCTCCCCCGGAACTTCTTCCATATCTCGGACAAGTCCTTTTTCTCGTCCACGTTCAGCACAAGCACGCTGTCAACTATGTCTGCGACCATGAACTCCGAGAACTCCTCGCTGACATCCATCGAAACGAGATAGGAATCCCCTTCAACTATACTGACGACGAAACTTCCTTCCGCTGACACCCCCTCAAACGCCCCGGGCTCAAGATCGATGTGCCTGAGCTGGGCATAGGAGGGAAACGCAAGCGCGAAAGCGGCGGCGGATGCCAGAATCCGCCCGAACAAAGAATATTTCATACCTCTAATCTATCAATTCTCCCCACTCTTCTGTCCGGGCGTCAAGTTCTCGCTTGAATTCCAGATAGTTGCGGGTAAGTTCCATAATATCATCACCTTCTTTGGGGGACTGGAGCACCGTCTCTATCCCTTTCATCTTCTCCTCCAGAGAGGCGATTTCCTTCTCCAGCCACGCGATGCGGTTCTTCTTCTTGCGATCCTCCCGCACGGCCTGCCTGTTCTGCTCGAAAGCCTTCTTCTGCGGAGCATTGTCCGAGGCAGTCTGCGGAGGAGCGCATTTGCGCTCAAGTTCCTGCAGGTTCTCGATTTTGCGCTTTTCGAGAAATTCCGCAACGCTCCCCAGATGCTCCGTGACCTTGCCGTCCCTGAACTCGTACATCTTCCCCACCAGTCCGTCAAGGAAATCCCTGTCGTGCGAGACGACGACAAGGGTGCCGTCATAGGCGGCGAGAGCCTGCTTGAGGATGTCCTTGGATTTCACGTCCATGTGGTTGGTCGGCTCATCGAGGGCGAGAAGGTTGTAGCTCTGGAGCATCAGCTTGGCCATCCCGAGCCGGGCGCGCTCCCCTCCGGAAAGCACGGACACCCTCTTGTCGATATCCTCCCCCCGGAAGAGGAACTGTGCCAGCAGGTCCCTGAGCTTTGAGCGTATATCGCCCACGGCTATCCTGTCGAGAGTCGAGAAGACGGTCTCGCTTTTATCCAGAACGTCCTCCTGATTCTGAGCATAATAGCCAATCTGGACATTGTGCCCCACACGGGCCTCCCCGCTCAACGGCTCCAACTCCCCCATTATCACCCTCATCATGGTCGTCTTGCCCTCGCCGTTCCGCCCGATGAAGGCCACTTTCTCCCCGCGCTTGATTTCGATGTCAGCATTGCGGAACACCACCTTTTCAGGGTATCCCACCGTGAGCCCGCTCCCTCTGAACACCACGTCCCCGGAGCGCGGCGCCGGGGGGAACTTCACGTTCAGCCGAACGTTGTCCGTCTCGTCCAGCTCGATTCTCTCCAGTTTTTCCAGAGCCTTGATGCGCGACTGCACCTGATTCGACTTGGTGGGCTTGTAGCGGAACGCCTGGATGAACTCCTCGGTCTTCTGAATCATCCGCTGCTGGTTCTCGTATGCCGCTGTCTGCTGCTGCAGGCGCTCGGCGCGAAGCTCCAGATAGCGGCTGTATGGCACCTTGTAATCATTGATATGGCCCAGCATCACCTCCACGGTGCGGTTGGTCACGTTGTCAAGGAAGCGGCGGTCGTGGCTTACCAGAAGCACGGAGCAGCGGATGGATTTGAGGTAGTCCTCCAGCCATTCGATGGACTCGATGTCAAGGTGGTTGGTAGGCTCGTCGAGCAGCAGGACCTGCGGCTTGCGAAGGAGAATCTTGGCAAGCTCGATGCGCATGTTCCAGCCCTGCGAGAAAGTCTCGGTGTTGCGGTCCAGCTCATTGTCCCGGAAGCCCAGTCCCAGCAGGGTTCTTCGCGCCTGCACCTCGGGCGGCTCGCTGTGGCTCAGTTCGAGACGGTCATTGAGGTTGTTGAGACGCTCGATCAGAGCCGAATACGAGTCCGACTCATAGTCCGTGCGGGTCTCAAGTTCACATGTAACGCAGGCTATCTCCTCTTCGAGCCTGGACACGTCGTCAAATGCGGACATCGTCTCCTTCAGCACGGAAAGCCCCTTGTGATGCTCCATGATCTGGGGCAGATAGCCTATGGTCACGTCGTTGGGCTTGTCTATCCGCCCTGAAGTGGGATTCTGAATGCCGCAGATGAGCTTCAGTATGGTCGATTTTCCGGCCCCGTTCTTCCCCACAAGCCCTATCTTGTCATTCTCGCTTATATGGAAATTGATGGCATCCAGCAGCACGAAGCCGCCATAAGACACTGTAACGTCCTCTACAGAAATCATTTGCTAAAATTTATCTCATCAAAAAACTCCGGCCTGTGAAAATCCGGCTTCTGCGTCTCCACCGGGAAAAGGCTCAGGTAGTGCCTCTGCGGCAGAGCGTCGCCGCACTTGTAGAAATTCCCCCGCGCACGCAGCCCGGAGAAACTCCCGATGTCGTGGTACACGAACGTGGAGGCCGGAATGACCAGCCGCAAATCCCATTCCACCCCGCCCTCGCGCAGGGCGAAAGGCTCGCCGCCGAGACTCCCCTCCCGGACTATCCCCGCGTAAGCGCTCTCCGGAAGAGACTCCCGTCCCTGCCTGCCGCTTCCGCAGCACATGAGAATCCTGCCTATGCAGCTGCATTCTATATTGTAGTACAGTCTGTCGTCGGACGGAGCGAAGAAAAACTCCACGCAGGAGTCCCGCCACACGGGCCCTCTGTCCGCCGCGGTCAAGGCGAGGGCGGCATCCTCCCGAACCTTGTAATGCAGGTACAGATTGTCCCCGTCGTGATGCGCAGAGAGCGACACCTCCGGTCTGCCGGGCCACTGTTCAGGCCAGTTGACGCAGCTTATTCCCCATTCGCGGGCTTCTTCCGAGATGAGCATAGCAATATCGAAAATTCATACAAAAGATACATCGGAATGGCCAGCACGAACATCGACACCGGATCCGCCGGAGTGATGACGGCCGCCACTATAAGTATTGCGACAAAAGCATATCTGCGCCCCCTGCGAAGATCCGCCCTGTCGATGATTCCCAGATGCGAAAGCGCCAGCATCACCGTCGGGAACTCGAACACCACCCCGTTGAGCAGCACCATCGAGGTGAACATCGACATATACGAACTGAGGCTGATGGTGTTGACCACCTCGGCGGAAACCGAGTAGTTGAAAAAGAACTGCAGGCACAGCGGCAGCACGAGGAAATACCCCACCAGCACGCCGAGATAGAAAAGAACGCCGGAAAAGAGGAACGCCGTCCTCAGAGCACGCTTCTCCCCCGCATACAGAGCGGGAGCGACGAATTTCCATATCTCCATGACAATGAACGGGAACGAGAGAATAAGGCCCGCCGCCACGCTGGCCCTGAGATGTACGAAGAACTGGGCGCTCAGCTCAATGTTGACAAGGTCGATGTCTATATTCCAGCCGAGCAGCCTGTAGAGCGGAAAGCCGGGACGCGACGGAGCCAGAATGATCCCGTCGAAGAGCTGCCGCCTCAGGCACAGCCCGAGACAGGAGAAGGCGCACAAAAAGAGAGCCGAGCGAATCAGAGTTCCCCTCAGCTCATCCAGATGGTCCCAGAAGGACATTTCCTTCTCTCCTGCCACCTCTCTACTTGTCGGAAGAGGAGCCGTCTATCTTCTTCTGCCCGTCATCGTCCTTGCCGTCAAGGGCGTCCTTGAAACTCCTGACCCCCTTGCCGAGCCCCTTCATCATCTCCGGAACTTTCTTCCCGCCGAAGAGCAGAAGGATGACAAAAGCGATTACGACAACCTCCCACCAGCCTATAATCAAAGGATAAGTCAACATAAGCACATTATTTATTGATGGCTGCGAGCGCAGCCTCTATGGATTCGATTCTGGCAAGGCAGTCCGCCTCCTTCTTCCGTTCCGTCTCAATCACGGACGCGGGGGCGTGGGATGTGAACTTCTCGTTGGAAAGCTTGGCCTGCACTCCGGAAAGGAACTTCTTCTGATGTTCCAGCTCCGATATGAGGCGGGCCTTCTCGCCCTCGGCGTCGATGAAGCCCGAGAGCGGCACGCTGAAGCCGAGAGTCCCGCAGATGAACGATACTGCGGCCCCGTCGGCCTTGCCCGGCTTCACGGCCGAGAGATTGGCCGCCTTCATCAGCACGCCCAGAAGATCCTCCGGAAGCGTCCCGTCCACGAAGAGCTCCAGACTCTGCTTAGGGGAAATCTGCTTCTGCGCACGGATGCTGCGTACTGACACGACGACATCGCGGACGAGATCGAAAGCCTCAAGGAATTTCGGATCATAAGGCCCCGCCGCCGGGGTGCGCTGGAACATGATGGTCTCACCCTCGGAACGTTCCTCCATAAGCTGCCAGAGCTCCTCCGTGATAAACGGCATCACAGGATGGATAAGCTTGAGCAACTTGTCGAGGAAGCTCAACGTGGCCTTGTACGTAACTCCGTCTATGGCAGCGCCATACGCGGGCTTTACAAGTTCGAGGTACCAGCTGCAGTAGTCATCCCAGAAAAGCTTATATACTGCCATCAGCGCATCGCTGATGCGGAACTTGCGGTAATGCTCCTCCACGGTCTCCACGGTGCGGGAGAGCAGGTTGTCGAACCACTTGACCGCCACTGCGGCCGCCTGGCTCTGAGGGGCTTTCTCATCCACGTTCCAGCCGCTTACCAGTCTCCACGAGTTCCATATCTTGCCGCAGAAGTTGCGACCCTGCTCCACCTGGGACTCGTCATAAAGGATGTCGTTGCCCGCCGAAGAGCAGAGAAGCATCCCCAGACGCACCGCGTCCGCGCCGTATTTCTCTATGAGCACCAGAGGGTCCGGGCTGTTGCCGAGGGTCTTGCTCATCTTGCGGCCGAGCTTGTCCCGGACGATGCCGGTGAAGTAAACGTTCCTGAAAGGCACGTCGGACATGAACTCATCTCCCGCCATAATCATCCTGGCAACCCAGAAGAAGATGATATCAGGGCCCGTAACCAAGTCATTGGTAGGATAATAATAGCTCAGGTCGGCGTTCGGCCTGTGCTCCGGGTGGCCCGGACGCTCCGGGTCGAACACCGAAATCGGCCAGAGCCAGCTGGAGAACCATGTGTCGAGCACGTCATCATCCTGACGCAGATCCGCCGCAGTCAGGGACGGATTCTTCTTGCGGGCCGCCTCTAGCGCCTTCTCAGCGGTTTCCTCCACGACTACGCTTCCGTCAGGAAGGTAATACGCCGGGATGCGCTGCCCCCACCAGAGCTGCCTGGAGATGCACCAGTCATGGGCGTTCTCCATCCAGTGGCGGTAGGTGTTGCGGTATTTGTCCGGGATGAACTTGATCCTGCCCGACTCCACGCTGTCCAGAGCCTTCGCGGCGAGGGCCTCCATCTTGAGGAACCACTGTGCGGAGAGCTTCGGCTCAATCACGGCGTCCGTCCTCTCGGAATATCCTACAGGCGAGACATATTCCTCTATCTTCACAAGGTTCCCCGCTTCCTGAAGCATCTTCACGATTTTCTCCCTCGCCTCGAAACGGTCTTCACCGACGAGAATCTGCGCCTTGTCGTTCAGGCGGCCGTGATCGTCGATTATCTCCATCACGGGCAGATTGTGCCTCAGGCCGATCTCATAGTCGTGAGCGTCGTGCGCCGGGGTGACCTTGAGGCAGCCCGTACCGAAATCCATCTCCACGTAGCTGTCCTCAATCACAGGTATCTCCCTGTTTATCAGAGGTATGAGCACCTTCTTTCCACGCAGGTGGTGATACCTCTCATCGGCAGGATTCACGCAAATCGCGGCATCCGCCATGATGGTTTCCGGCCGGGTCGTGGCAATCACGAGATACTCCTCCGTAGGATTGCCCGCACCATCCGAGATATAGTAGCGGAGATGATAGAAATGACTCTTGGTGTCGCGGTGGATGACCTCGTCGTCGCTTATTGCCGTGAGCGCCACCGGATCCCAGTTGACCATCCTCACGCCGCGATAAATCATACCTTTATTATAGAAGTGGCAGAACGTGGCGATCACGGCCTTCGAGAGCTCCGGCTCCATCGTGAAGCGGGTGCGGTCCCAGTCGCAGGAAGCGCCCAGCTTGCGGAGCTGCTGCAGGATGATGCCTCCGTGCTCCTCCTTCCATTCCCAGGCATACTTGAGGAATTCTTCGCGGCCGATGTCCTCCTTGGAGATGCCCCTCTGCTTGAGCCTCGCCACGACCTTCGACTCGGTCGCGATGCTCGCGTGGTCCGTGCCGGGCACCCAGCAGGCGTTCTTGCCGTCCATGCGGGCCTTGCGGACAAGGACATCGTTGATGGTATTGTTGAGCACATGGCCCATGTGCAGAATTCCGGTCACGTTCGGCGGCGGAATGACCACAGTATAAGGTTCACGACCGTCGGGCTCCGAATGGAAGCACTTGTGCTTCGTCCAGTATGCGTACCATTTGTCCTCCACCGAGGACGGGTTATATTTTGCTTCAAGTTCCATAAGCGGCAAAGATAAGCAAATTATCATTAAATTTGCGGCCTTGAAAACATATCACCGTCATTATGGACAAAGAAGAAAAGCAGATAAACATCGAGCTCAAGCCGGAAGTGGCGCGCGGCTCCTACTCCAACCTTGCCATCATCACTCACTCCAGAAGCGAGTTCATACTTGATTTCGCCACCATCCTCCCCGGGCTTGCCAAGCCGGAGGTGCAGAGCCGCATAGTGATGGCCCCGGAACACTGCAAGAGACTGCTCAACGCCCTGATGGACAACCTCGGCAAATACGAGGCGCAGTTCGGCCCTATCGCAATGGAAGGCCAAAGGCAGCAGGACAATACGTTCAACATAGCAGACTTCAATCCCAATGGCACTAAATCTTAAGCGGATCAAGGCCATCGTCTATGACATAGACGGAGTGCTCACCGACGGATGCATAATCCCCGTCGGGCCCAAGCCGGAAGACCTCGTGCGCATTGTGGACGCCAAGGATTCCTTCGCGTCCAGAGTCGCCGCAGCCAAGGGCTTCATCATCGGAGTCATCTCCGGAGGAGACACCCCGGCCCTGCACAGCCGCTGCCTGCACATGGGCGCGAGCGAGAGGAACCTCCACCTCGGCGTAAGGGGCAAACTCAAGGTTTTCAAGCAGTTCTGTGAGGACAACGGCCTCTCTCCGGAGGAAGTCGCATACTTTGGCGACGACATTCCCGACACTCAGGTGCTCCGCTGCTGCGGGGCCGGCTTCGCCCCCGCAGACGCCGTGCCGGAGGCACGGCAGGCGGCTGACTTCGTCACCCGCCACAGCGGAGGTCACGGCTGCCTGCGCGAGGGCATCGAGATGATTCTCAAGGCCCAGGACAAATGGCACTTCGACGAGGACAAATACGATCAGATCTACTGAGATGAAACATCTGATACTCGGAAGCGGCTCCCCGAGGCGCAGGGAACTCCTCGCGGGGCTGAACGTCGATTTCACGATTGACAAGGAGACTCTTTTCAACGAAGGGCCGGAGCCCGGAGTGGAGGCGCATCGCATCCCGCTTGACATGGCTCTCGGCAAGTCCAGGGGCTTCCACCGCCCGCTCGGAGAGGACGAAGTCCTGCTGACCGCCGACACCGTCGTCATCGTGGACGGCGAGGTGCTCGGAAAGCCGCATTCGCGCCCCGAGGCCGTAAGGATGCTGCACCTGCTCTCCGGGCGGAGCCACGAGGTCGTGACGGCCGTGGTAATCCGCGACAGCAGCCGCGAGGAGAGTTTCTCGGATTCCACGATAGTGGATTTCCTGCCCTTGAGCGATGGACAGATAGACTATTATGTGGATAAATACGGTCCCTACGACAAGGCCGGCGCCTACGGCGTGCAGGAATGGATAGGCTATGTGGGCATAGAGGGAATCCGGGGCTCCTTCTACAACGTCATGGGGCTCCCCACCCACAAAGTCGCCGCCGCCCTCAGGGGCTTCCTTGAATAGCGGGGTGGACATAAAAAAGAAATGAGTTGTGACCGTCACGGCGACAACTCATACTAACCACATAATTAATAACACTAAAACTAATAACCAATAGGTTGACGGGCCAGAACGGTCACTTGCTCAACCCGGATGCAAAGGTAATGCTTTTATTTTATTCTCCAAAAAAATTTTGAAGTTTTTTTAATATTTTTTCGCTGCCCTGAAAATCAGCCCTTTAGAAATAAGTAAAAAAATGAAAAATATAGCCCCCTACGCCATTCTGTGCCTCTTGCTCTGTTTTCCGGAAGTCCTGACAAACGCAGCCGGCCTTACTCCGGCCGGGCACGGACGGAACAGACCGGACGGCACGAATATCGAACGGGCCGAGAGTCTCTCCGCGAAGAGCGGATACAGTTTCCTCGCCCTGCCGTTTGCCGCTTTGGATGCGGACAAGGGCATACAGTACGGAGCTTTCGCCAACCTCTTCGACTACGGCGACGGCAGCCTCTACCCCAACTACGCCTCGAAAACCTACTTTGAAGCCTCCATTTTCTCCAAAGGCTCGCAGCAGTACTTCCTGATGTATGACAACAAGAAGCTCATCCCGGGGGTGCGCTGGTCCACCGCTCTGTCGCTTTCCCTTGACAAAGCCCTCGACTTCTACGGATTCAACGGATACTCTTCATGGTACGACTACGAGAGGGTTTCCCTTGGCAAAGGCAACGCCAAGGGGCCGCAGAATCCGGAGCAATACCTCTACAGTCCATACTACAGAGTGAACCGCAGCCAGTTCATCTGCAAGACGGACTTGACGGGGAGCCTGGGCGGACACTGGTCATGGGAGGCCGGCCTCCACTTCCGTCTGGTAGAGGAAGGGACGATAGACCGCGAGAGCCTCAACAAGGGCAAGGCCGACTACAACCGCTTCCCGGACAGCGAGCCCACCCTTTTCGAAAAATACCGCAGCTGGGGGCTGATCGGCGATGATGAGGCGGACGGCGGACACTACGGCAGCGTCCGGCTGGGAGCGGTATATGACAGCCGCGACAAGGAGGGGGCCCCGACCCGGGGAATCTGGGCGGAGGGACACCTGATGCTCGCGCCGCGATGGCTCGGGGGCGGCGGGGAGTTCTACCGTTATTCCCTTACAATGCGCCGGTATTTCCCCCTCATCGGGAACAATACCCTGACATTTGCCTACAGGCTCAATTACGAGGGGAACTTCGGCGGCTCCGCGCCGTACACGATACTCCCCTTTCTCACCCTGATGGGAGAGAGCTGCGACCGCGACGGGATGGGAGGCTACCGCACCGTGCGGGGCCTCATGCGCAACCGGGTCGTGGGACTGGACATGGCCAGCTACGTGGCCGAGCTGCGCTGGAGATTCTACGACTTCACTGTTTTCGGAGAGCATCTCTCGCTCGGACTGAACATCTTCAGCGACGGAACGATGGTCACCAGAGGCAGAGACATGAGCTTCCGGGGGGAAGAGTCCGAAAGGGCCTCATACGAGGCTTATATGCAGAAAGGCAGCGGACATGATGTTCCCCACATCACGGCGGGAGCCGGATTCAGAATCATCCTGAACGAGAACTTCATCCTCGCGCTGGAGGGAGGGGTGCCGCTGAGCAGATTTTACCCCGTCACCAGCCCGCTCTACAGGCAGGACGGCAACGGGGCGTTCTATATCAACAGCGGCTATCTTTTCTGAAGCCGCCCTACCAGCCCTTGCGGATATTGTCCGCAACCATGGACACGAGTCTCGGAAGAGAAACCGTGCTGGCCCAGGCGCTGTGCGGAGAAAAACGGATGCGCTCCGGATGCTCAAGGCGCAGCAGAGGGCTGTCAGACGGAAGCGGCTCGCTCTCAAATACGTCCAGCGCCGCTCCGGCTATCACCCCCTCGTCCAGGGCCCGTGCGAGCGCGGCCTCATCGACTATCCCTCCGCGTCCGAGGTTGAGCAGCACCGCGCTGCGCTTCATCTGCCGAAGTTCAGCCTCCCCGATAAGCCCGCGGGTGCGTTCGTTGAGCGGAGAATGGATGCTCACCACATCGGCGCAGGCGAGCAGTTCACCAAGCGGCAGGCTCGGATAATCATGGTTGTGGGAAGTGCCGGAAGTCGAGAAATACACGACCTTCATCCCGAAGGCGGAGGCTATGGATGCGACCCGTGAGCCGATGGCCCCCAAGCCGATGATGCCCATGGTCCTGCCGGAGAGCTCCACTGACGGATGTGAGACCTCGGTGAAAATGGCGGAAGACGAATAACGAGCGCTGCGCACATAATCATCAAGGTAGCGGGCATTGCCCAGCAGCGCGAGAAGATGGGTGAAAGTGGCCTGCACCACCGCATCGGTAGAATACCCCGCCACGTTGCGCACGATAATCCCGCGCCGTGCGGCGGCTTCAAGCTCTATGTTGTTGACCCCGGTGGCCGCCTCGCAGATGAGCCTGAGCTTCGGGGCGCGGGACATAAGTTCTTCGTCCACAATCACCTTGTTGACCATCAGCACCTCGCAGTCCCCCACTCTCCGCAGAGACTCCTCCCTTGTGCTGGTCGGATATGTGACAAGCTCCCCGAGGGAGCGGATTTCATCCAGCGGAGCATCCCCCAGAGTGGAAGAATCAAGATAAACTATCTTCATTTTCAAGAATCTAAATGTTTCGAAGAGTGTCGGCAAGAGCCTGCAGGGCGGCCACGTCCGACTCGTGCAGACGGCTGCGGAGCGTAAGCCTGTCTCCCACAAGCTCTATCTCCTTCATCGATGAGAGCATCTCGGTCATCACCCGTCCGGCCGTCGGGGCCCAGCTCCCGTTCTCGATCAGGGCCACCTTGCGCTTCTGATAATTCTTGATCTGCAGACGATGCAGGAAATCATACATCGGCGTGAACAGCCCCGCATCGTAAGAAGAAGCGGCAAGCACCATTCTGTCACAGCGGAAAGCATCGCTCACGGCGTATGAAAGGCCGCAGCGGCACAGATCGCGCACCAGCACCTTGACTCCGTGCTCCTCAAGCATCTTCGCGAGCCGTTCCGCAGCTGCGGCGGTGCCGCCGTGAATCGAAGCATGTGCAATCAGCACCCCCTCGCTTTCCGGGGCATAGGAACTCCAGACATCATAGAGACTTTCTGCACCCGCAAGGGCGGAATCGAGCACCGGCCCGTGCAGAGGACATATCATCTTGATGTCCAGAGCCGCCGCCTTGTCGAGAAGCTTCCGGACCTGGGGGCCGTATTTGCCGCAGATATTGAAATAGTAGCGTCTGGCCTCCGAGCGCCACACCTGCAGCGACACCCCCTTCAGACCGCCGGTCCGGGAAAGGGCTCCGAACTTGCCGAAAGCGTCGGCGGAGAAGAGAATCCCGCCGGCGGGCTCATAGCTCATCATCACCTCCGGCCAGTGGATCATCGGGGCCATTATGAACTGAAGCATACGTCCGCCCAGATCCAGGCTGTCCCCGTCCGCGACGGCGAGGGTCCTTCCGGAAAAATCCACCCCCTCGAAGAACTGCGGCAGCATCTTGAGCGCCACGGCGGACGCGACTATCTTCATCTCGGGGAAATCGGACATCATCCTCGCAATCATCGCTGAATGATCCGGTTCCAGATGGTGCACGACCAGATACTCCGGAGTCCTTTTTCCGAGGGCGGCCTTGAGATTGGAGAGCCACTCCTGACCGGTGCGGGCGTCACAAGTGTCGAGCACGGCGATCTTGTCGCCCTCGACGATGTACGAGTTGTAGGACATCCCTTCCGGAACCCTGTACTGATTCTCGAAGAGATCCAGACCGATGTCATCGCAGCCTATGTAGCTGACGTAAGGATAAAGTTTCGTTACCATAGTTTCAAAATTTCCCTAAATATAGGAATTATCTCTTTCATATATGTCCCTTATCACAAGTCCGGCAAGCGTAAAACCGAAGATGCCGGTGATATGGGCCATGGTGCCGTTGATCGTGGCCTTTCCCGCCGCCTCGGCCTCGTCTGCGAGGGAAACCTTCCCCACGGCCTCCACGCCCAGGTTCGGCAGCACCTCGTCCCCGTACACACAGAGAAAAGAATGTTCCTTCACTCCTCCCTCGCGCCGCAGCTTCTTGCGGAGCGCGGCGCCCAGCGGACAGTCGCGCACCTTCCAGAAATTCCCGACCTTGATGCGGGTCGGGTCAATCTTGAGCGCGGCGCCCAGCGAGCAGAAGAACACCCCGGGAGCATCCATCCCCCTCCTTATGAGGTCGGCCTTGTCCTTAAGAGAATCTATGGCATCTATTATATAGTCGTATTCTTCCAGCGCGAAGCTCCCTGCGGTCTGCGCGGAATACAGCTCCTTCCGGGAGATGATCTCGGCCTGCGGGCTGATTTCCAGCAACCTGTCCCGCAGCACCTCCACCTTGGCTTCACCCACTGTGCGAGGCGTTGCCATCAGCTGGCGGTTGACATTGCTCTCGCTCACGCTGTCGAAGTCCACGATTGTCAGGCGCCTCACCCCGGAGCGCACCAGGGCCTCAGCGCACCAGCTCCCGACTCCCCCGACCCCGAAAAGAATTATGCGCACGCGGGAAATCTCCGCCTGCGCATTCTCCCCCACGAGGAGGGTTGTCCTCTGGAGATATTTGTCCATGCCGCGATTATTTGCCGGCCACGGCGTCAATCTCGACCTTGGCGCCCTTCGGCAGGGCGGCCACCTGATAGCAGACCCTCGCCGGCTTGTCGCCCTTGAAATACTCGGCATACACGGCGTTCATCGCTCCGAAGTCGGCGATGTCGTCAAGGAGCACGGTGGTCTTCACGACATCGTCGAAACCGAGCCCGGCCTCCTCAAGGACGTATCCGAGATTGTCGAGGCTGCGGCGGGTCTGCTCCTCTATGCTCCCGGGCATCTGTCCGCTTGCCGGATCTACGGGAAGCTGGCCGGAGATAAAGAGCGTGCCGTTGAGTTCAACCGCCTGAGAATAAGGCCCGACCGCTGCCGGAGCCTTGGGTGATGCTATTGTCTTTTTCATGATTAGAAGCTGTTTTTCAGGGACTATCCGATGCTTTCGATGAGGGCGAGCACCCTGCGGCGGTTGTCGTCGATGGTGCCGGTGCCTCCGTCGCATTCATAGTACTTGCCGGCCTTCTTGTAGTAGTCTATAAGAGGCTCTGTCTGTGCATGATAGGTCTTGATGCGGTTCGTGATGGTGGCATCGGAGGCATCGTCGGCGCGGCCCTCGATGGCGGCCCTGTGCTTGATGCGCTCCCGGATGAGTTCGTCGGAAATCATCAGGGATACGACCGCGCTCACGCTCTCCCCCCTCTTCTGAAGAATCTTGTCGAGGTCTTCGGCCTGGGCGATGTTCCTCGGGAAGCCGTCGAGCAGGAATCCGCTGACTCCCTTGATGTTGTTGAACGCCGATTCGATCATTCCCTCCACCACTTCGTCAGGTACGAGAGAACCTGCATCGATGAGGGCCTTGGCCTGCTTGCCAAGCTGCGTTCCGGCCGCGATCTCGGCACGGAGCAGTTCCCCGGTCGAAATGTGCTTGAGATTATACTTCTGTGCGATGGCTCCGGCGTGAGTGCCCTTGCCGGCCCCCGGAGGGCCAAAAAGAATGTAGTATTTCATCTTGTTGTCATCTATGACGTAAATATCCTTTGAGTTGCGCCCGAGCTCGTTGTAGTCGAGGCCGAAGCCCACGATGAAGGCGTTGGGTATCTCCATCCCCACATAGTCTATCTTCTCGCTCTTGTCATATACTTCCGGCTTCAGGAGCAGGGTGCAGATCTTGACGTCCGCGGCCCCCTTGCTGAGAAGCATCTCCTTGAGGGCGACGATGGTGTTGCCCGTGTCCACGATGTCCTCGCAGATGATTATCCTGCGTCCCGAGACATCTGCGGTAAGACCCATCACGTTGAGCACCGTACCGGTGGATTTTGTGCCCTGATACGAGGACAGCTTGATCGAGACGAGCTGGCAGTTGAAATCGAGTCTCTGAAGAAGCTCTCCGGTGAAAGGGATGGCTCCATTGAGGACGCAGAGGACGACCGGAACGTCCGAGCAGCCGTTGAAATCTCCGTTGATCTTCGCGGCGACCTCATCGATGGCCTTCATTATCCGTTCATTGCGGATGAACGGCCTGAACGTCTTGTCTTGCAAGGTTATCTTTTCCGACATAAGAAAGAATAAATTGAAGCGCGAATTTACTTATTTTTTTGTAAGTTTGGCGAACTTTAAACTTGACGACTATGAAATCGCTTCTTTTGATTATCGCCCTTCTCGCTCCGACGGATTTTCAGCAAGCCATGCTGACGCTCAGCGGCGCATCCTGCACGGAGGAACTTTCGGATGACGAAGTTCAACGCTATCAAGACTTTGTGCTGCATCCTCTGAATCTGAACCTTGCGGGAGAGAGCCGCCTTCGCTCCAGCGGCCTGCTCTCCCCTTTCCAGATAGCCTCACTGCTGGAGTACAGGCGTGAGTCCGGAGATATTCTTTCCTTTGCCGAGCTCGGACTCATCGACGGATTCTCCCCCGACCTTGCCGAGGCCCTGTCGTTCTTCGTCTGTCTGGATGCTTCCTCCCCTCCCGGGAGCCTCAGGTCTTCGGCTTTTCACAACAGCCTGACTCTCAGAGGGTCAACGGAGGAGTTCCAGCAATACGCCGGAAGTCTGAGATACGAGGCTTCGCTGGGGGAAACGGCGGAATTGAGGTGGACGTCCCGCACCACGTATTCGGAGCCGTCGCTCAAGATCGGAACCGTCAGCGCCGCCATCTACGGCAGGGGGATTGTAGGCAAGGTCGTGGCGGGGAATTTCAACGCCCGCTTCGGGCAGGGGCTTGTGAGCTGGAGCGGATTTTCGCTCAGCGGATTCTCCTCGGCCGCCTCGTTTTACCGCAACGCAAGCGGGATTTCAGTCACAGGAGCGGCAGGTGCGCAGCTGTGCGGAGCCGGCGCCGACTGGCAGCTGGGGCGATATACGCTCAGCACGGCCTGGGACGTGCGCGGAAGCGGAGGGATAGTTAACCTCAGCCGTCTCGGGCGACATTCCACACTGGGAATGACAGCCACCATGGATGCCGCTTCCATCGACTGGCGCATTCCTCTGCCGGGGGCGAGCGTTTTCGGGGAAGCAGCATGCAGTTACAGAGGAGAACTGTCGGCGCTCGCCGGGGCGTTGTGGATTCCGCAGTACGGGCGGAAATTCACTCTTCAGGCGCGCTTCTTTGACAAGAGCGTCAAGGAGTACAGCGGAGTTGCGCTGGGGATGGACACCCCATCCTGCGTTCTGACGGCGGACCTGTCCCGTCGGCGCGACAAGTCCCAGTCTCAGCACAAGCTGCTCCTGCTGCTCCGAGGGGAGTATTCGGCCTCGGATTCCCTCGCCCTGAAGCCCTCGCTGCGGCTCGTCTCGCGCCTGCGAAGCGAAGATGAAAACCCGCTGAAGAGCGACGTGAGGGGGGACCTTTCGTTGCAGAGGGGGGAATGGATTCTTGCCGGCAGGTTCAATGCCCTATGGTGCAAGGCTTTCGCCTGGCTGGGATACTTGGAGGGAGCCTATTCTGCGGAGAAGTTCAAGCTGTGGCTGCGCACCGGCCTTTTCCGGATAGACAATTGGGATGACCGCATCTATGTCTATGAAAGGGACGCTCCGGGCAGCTTCAACGTCCCGGCGTATTATGGCCGGGGATGGAACGCTTCGCTTTATCTTGTCTGGCACATAAGCCGGCATCACTCCCTCTGGCTGCGGGCGGAAACGGTCAATTATCCCCGGAATCCCACAGCCAAGGACGGCAGAACCCGTCTGAGCCTGCAATACAGGTGGAAGATTTAGAGTTCCGCTATGGCCTTTTCCATCTCCATCGCCCGGGAGCCCTTGAGAAGTATGGAAGCCCCTTCGAGAGGGTGGAGCTTCAGAGCGTCGGCGAGTTCGGATGAAGTCGCGAACCAGTGCCATCCCTCGTCACTTCCCTCTGAATCGAGGGCCTTGCGGAACTCTTCGCCAACCAGATATACCTCAAAGCCGGAAGTTTTGAGCCGGCGGACAATCTTGGCGTGCTCCTCGGCGGAATCCTCCCCCAGCTCGCGCATGTCACCGAGCATCACCACCTTGTGATCTGAAAGCATGGCCGAGAAGCTGTCGAGGGCGGCGGCCATGGAAGACGGATTGGCGTTGTAGGCATCAGCAATCAGGCTGTTGCGCTCCGTGCGCACCATCTGGGAGCGGCTGTTGTCGGGCTGATAACGCCCGATGGCGGCTATGGATTCCTTGCGCGTCACCCCGAAACGGTCTCCTATCGCGATGGCAGCGAGGACGTTGTCCGTGTTGTAGGCTCCGATAAGATGGGTGTTGATGACGCTTCCGTCGAGCCTGAGGCGCAGGTAAGGCTCCTCCGGGCTTGTAGGGAGCACTTCGGCGCTCTGATAATCACGGCCGTAGCCGAAAATATGGCAAGGCTGACAGGAGGCCATCCTGCGCAGAACCTCGTCGTCTTCATTGAGGAAGATGAGAGAATATCTGTGCTCTCCGAGCCACTTGTAGAGTTCGCCCTTGGCCTGTTTGACCCCGTTGTAGGAACCGAAGCCGAGCAGATGGCCCTTGCCTATGTTGGTGATGAGTCCATAATCCGGACGGCATATCCTGACGAGCCGGGCTATGTCATCGGGATGGTTGGCCCCCATCTCTATGACGGCGACCTGCGTCTTCGGGGTGATGCGCAGGAGCGAGAGCGGCACTCCTATGTCGTTGTTGAGATTCCCCTCCGTGGCCGTGACGCTGTATCGGCACGAGAGCACCTCGCGGATGAGGTTCTTGGTGGTCGTCTTGCCGTTGGTTCCGGTGAGAGCGATTACAGGAAGCCTGCCCCCTCCCATCTGGCCCCTGTGATATGTCGCAAGGTCCTGAAGAGCTTTCAGGCTGTCTTTTACCTTGATGATTCCTCGACCCTCGGGGATGGAGTCCCTGTCCGTGACGGCCCAGTATGCGCCGCTTTGCAGCGCCGTCTCGACGAAGTCGTTGCCGTCGAAATTCTCCCCCTTGAGGGCGAAGAACATCTCCCCGCCCCTGATTTTGCGCGTGTCGGTGGTGACTCTGAACCGGCAGCTGCAATACTTTTTGTATAGTTCCTCTATCTGCATATCATTATTTCACTCCTGTGCTTCCGAATCCTCCCTCTCCCCGCTCCGAGCTGTTCAGCTGCTCCACTTGCTCCCACTCGATTTTTTCGTGGGCGGCGAGCACCATCTGGGCGATCCTCTCTCCCTTTTCGATGACAAAATCCTTGTCTCCGAGGTTGACCAGCGCGGTCTTCAGCTCCCCACGGTAATCGGCATCCACCGTGCCCGGGGCGTTGATTACCGTGATTCCGTGCTTGACGGCGAGTCCGCTGCGGGGGCGGACCTGGATTTCGTATCCGGCCGGAATCTCCACATAGAGTCCCGTCGGGACGAGCACCCGCTCCATGGGACGGAGCACGATGGGTTCTTCGTTGTTGGCCCTTATGTCCACTCCGGCCGAGAGGCGGGTGGCGTATTCGGGCAGCGGATTGCCGCTTTTGTTGACTATCTTGACTTTCATATTTCTTACACGGCCTTTCCGGCCATTTTCATCTTTGTCATCGGTCACGCAGCCACAATTCCGCATAATAAAATTCGGGAACCATTTCAAAACAGCTTCTTATTTATTTCGGTGCGAGCCTGTACAGGACGACTGCGATTATCGCGAAAAGGACGTTCGGTATCCAGAGGGCTATCCCCGGCGGGAGAGTGTCGGTATAGACGAACATCTCGCTGAAGCGCAGGAACAGAATATAGGAGAAGGCCAGCGCTATGCCTATGCCGATGTTCCACCCTATGCCTCCCCTCTTCTTCCGGGAGGACAGGGTGACACCTATAATGGTGAGGATTATCGCTGAGAAAGGCATGGCCCAGCGGCGGTTCTGCTCGATGAGGGCATACATGACATTGGTGTCGCCCCTCATCTTCTGGGTCGCGATGAGGCCGTTGAGCTGCCCCATGCTCAGGGTCTCCACGGTCTTTTCGTTGACGAAGAGGTCCTTGATCTTGAGGGCTATCACCGTGTCCACGTTCTCCTTGTAGGTGACGCGGTCCTCAAGCCCCTCGGAATAGTCCCTTATGAAGACACGGCGCATCTTCCATCCGTCCAGGGTGCTGTCCCAGGCGGCGCTCGCCGCGCTGACCTTGCGCGAGATGCGGTTGCCTTCGATGTCCTCGATCGTGAATTTGTAGGCCGTGCTGTTCCAGCGGCTGAACGACTCTATATACACGAACTGCCCCGGAGCTATCTGGTAGTGGAGGTTCTTGAGATTGAAATTGTTGTGCCGTTTGATATATTTGCTCTCGAACTCCACCCTCGTGGCGTTGGAGCGCGGTATCACGTAGAAGTTGAGCCCGAGGGAGAGCAGGGTGATAAGGGAGGCGGAGACAAGATAAGGCACAAGCATCCTCCGGTAGCTGATCCCTCCGGACAATATGGCTATGATCTCCGAATTCGCGGCCATCCTGGAGGTGAAGAAAATCACCGTGATGAACACGAAGAGCGGGGAGAACATGTTGACGAAGTACGGGATGAAATTGAGGTAGTAGTCAAATATAATCTCCCCTAGCGGGGCCTTGTTGGAGACGAAATACTCGATTTTCTCCGATATGTCGAAGATTATGACGATGCCGATGATGAGCAGCAGCGACATGAAGAAGGACAGGATGAACTTCTTCGAGATGTACAGGTCGAGTTTCTTGATTCCGGGGATGTTCATATCCTTGAACTTATCCTTTTGACGGCGGCCTCCTTCCATGAGGAGAAATCCCCCGCCTCGATGTGGAGCCGCGCCTGACGCACCAGATCGAGGTAGAACGCGAGGTTGTGCTCGCTCGCGAGCATGGCCGCGAACATCTCCCCGGCGATGAAGAGGTGATGCAGGTAGGCTTTGGTATAATTGTGGTCCACGAACGACGCTCCGTCCGGGTCAAGCTCGGAGAAATCTTGAGCCCATTTCGCGTTGCGCATGTTCATGATGCCGTTCCATGTGAAGAGCATCCCGTTGCGCCCGTTGCGGGTCGGCATCACGCAGTCGAACATGTCCACTCCCCTGGCAATCCCTTCGAGGATATTGGCCGGGGTGCCTACGCCCATCAGATATCTGGCCCGCTCCCGGGGAATCACCGGACCAAGAACTTCCAGCATCTGGTACATCTTCTCCGTGGGCTCCCCGACCGCCAGCCCGCCGATGGCTATGCCGACCTGAGAGAATTCCAGCGCGTGTTCGGCGGCCTCCACCCTCAGGTCGGGATAGACGCAGCCCTGTATGATCGGGAAAAAGGTCTGGGAGTAGCCGTACAGGGGTTCCGTCTGCTTGAACCTGCGGGCATATCTTTCGAGCCAGTTCTTGGTGAGGTCCAGGCTCTTGCGGGCATATTTGCGGTCTGCGTCCCCCGGGCAGCATTCATCGAGGGCCATCATTATGTCCGCTCCGATGATGCGCTGGGTGTCAACGTTGTTCTCCGGGGTGAAGCAGTGTTTCGATCCGTCGATATGGCTTCTGAAAGTGCAGCCCTCCGGGGTCAGCTTGCGGATCTGCGTGAGGGAAAAAATCTGGAATCCTCCGCTGTCCGTGAGAATCGGACGATCCCAGTTCTCGAAGCGGTGCAGGCCGCCCGCCGCCTTGAGCGTGTCTAGAGCTGGACGCAGGTAGAGATGATAGGTGTTGCCCAGAATGATTTCCGCGCCTATGTCTTCTTTAAGATCCCTGTGATAGACTCCCTTGACGGAACCCACGGTTCCGACAGGCATGAAAATCGGGGTATGTATGGCTCCGTGGTCTGTCTCAAGCACTCCGCATCTTGCGCCGGAGAGAGGGTCAGAGGCGGTTTCCGTGAACTTCATCTCAAATCCGTTTATCCCCGCAAAGATAAGCAAAACAGCTTCTAATTCTGCGATTTTTCTTAATTTTATGCCCTGAAACTAATTATAATAAAGAAATGAATAATTCGAAGGTCAGTCTCAAGCTGATAATTATGAACTTCCTCGAGTTTGCCGTGTGGGGGGCGTACCTCACCTCGATGGGAAGTTTTCTTGCAAAGTCGGGTTTCGGTCCTCAGATCTGGCTTTTCTTCGCAACTCAGGGCTTTGTCTCGATTTTCATGCCGGCCCTGATGGGCATCGTGGCGGACAAGTGGATTCCGGCGCAGAAGGTTCTCAGTCTGTGTCAGGCATTTGCCGGACTGTTTATGCTTGGTGCAGGCTTCTATGCCAAATCCGCCGGAGCGGGGATTGAGTTCGGCGCTTTCTATGCCCTCTATGCACTTAGCGTGGCATTCTTCATGCCGACCATCGCCATCTCCAATTCTGTGGCGTACAATGCCTTGGAAAAGGCCGGCAAGGATCCGGTCAAGGACTTCCCTCCTATCCGGGTGTTCGGTACGGTGGGCTTCATCTGCACCATGCTCCTTGTCAACTTCGTCAAGGGGGCGGACGGGGTGCAGTTCCAGCACAGCTACAATCAGTTCCTCGTTTCCGGGGCGCTGAGCATCATACTTGCCGCATACGCCCTGTCTCTGCCGGATTGTCCGTGCAAACCGAAAACCGCCGAGGTGCAGAGTTTCGCCGAGGCGACCGGCCTTAACGCCTTCAAGCTTTTCAAGGAGGGGCAGTTCGCCGTTTTCTTCATCTTCTCGATGTTGCTCGGGGCCGCGCTTCAGATCACCAACGGCTATGCCAACACCTTCATCACCTCCTTCAAGGACAATCCGGCCTTTGCGGACACTTGGGGGGCCAACAACGCCAATGCGCTCATCTCGCTGAGCCAGATGTCGGAGACTCTCTGCATCCTGCTCATCCCGTTCTTCATGAAGAGGTTCGGCATCAAGAAGGTGATGCTCATCGCGATGTTCGCCTGGGTGTTCCGCTTCGGCTTCTTCGGCCTGGGCAACCCGGGAAGCGGAGTGTGGCTCTTCGTGCTGAGCTGCCTTGTCTATGGCGTGGCGTTTGATTTCTTCAACATCTCGGGCTCGCTCTTTGTCAACGAGAACGTGGACAAGGGCATGCGTTCTTCGGCTCAGGGACTCTTCATGCTGATGACCAACGGCCTCGGCGCGTCCATCGGCACCTGGGTCGCCGGCCTTGTCGTCAACCGCTTCGTCTATAATGCCGCGACCCCGGACTGGAGCACGGCCTGGTATGTCTTCGCGGCCTACGCCCTCGTGGTCGGAGTGCTCTTCATGATTTTCTTCAAGGATCCAGGCAAAACACGGAAGACAATCTGATAGACAGATAATTAGACAAGAGGGTGACTAAAAAGTCGAAAGACTGATAGTCACTCTCTTTTTTGTTGTCTATG
>CAVHNN010000011.1:39607-46339 GCA_963637465.1 Paludibacteraceae bacterium | reverse complement strand
TTCCGGCGGCCGCCTTTGCGGCGGGACTTGTTGAGCTTTGAGGAAACTGCGGCAATCACCGCACCCAGAAGGAACGTCGAGATGACGATGAGCGTCATATTGCTGGCATTGTCACCCTTGACGCGGGACCACATGGCGATGAGCGGCTCGGTTCTCTCGCCCCAGTCGTGCTCCATGGTGCTGCGCGCGATCGTCTCGCCGTCGGGATACAGCACCGGGTCGGCGCACACCGCCGTCGCCTCGGGGCCGAAGAAATAACTCAAATCGGCAGGAGAGTATTCCTCGTCGGAGAACGCCTCCATCAGCTCCGGCGAACCGAGTACTGAGACATAGCCCGTCACCTCCACATTGCGGATGGCAATGTCCGGACGACACATGAAGTTTATCCAGTACTTCGCGGCCTTGGTGTTGCGGGCATACTTCGGTATCACCCAGCCGTCGAACCAGACGGTGAAGCCTTCCTTAGGGCAGACATACCTCAGGTCAACGCCGATTTCCCTGGCCTCTTCTATCGCCCAGACCGCATCGCCGCTCCAGGTCAGATTGACCCAGCCCCTCTCCTGCGTCATCTGCTCCTTGCCGAAGTCGGCTTCCCAGCCCGCGACGAGATCCTTTACCTGCTTCATGTAGTTCTCCACCTCGGACAGAGACTCGTCGGAAGAGTCGTACATCAGATCATCAAGAGTCAGCTTGCCTTCCTGCAATTCTTTCTGTCTCAGATAGATGATAATCTGCGAGAAGACGTCACGCGCGGAGTCCTTGATGAAAATCTTGCCCGCGAACTTCGGATTGCGGATGATATCCCAGGTGGAGGCCTCCTCGTCGGAGACGTATTTCGCATTGTAGAGGATACCCGTCGTACCCCACATATAGCCTACGGAATAGTCGTTGGCGTTCTTGCCCTTGCCTTCCATCTTGTCGAAACAGCTCTTGATATAAGGGGCGACGTTGCCGTCGATATAGTTCGGCGTCTGCCCGAAATCCCTGTCAAGAGGCAGGAGCAGGTCGGCCTGAAGCATCCTCTCGATGATGTAGTCCGAAGGGCAGACGACATCATAATCCTCGTGCCCCTTCTCGATTTTGGAAAGCATGGTCTCGTTGATGTCGAAGGTCTGGTAGATGACCTTGACTTTCTCTCCGGTCTGCTCTTCGTACCAGCTCTCAAAATCACCGATGACGCTCTCGTCGATGTAGTCGGACCAGTTGTAAACCTTGAGAATCGTGCTTCGATCCTCGCCGCAGCCGCAGAGCATTGCCGCCGCTGCGATGAAAGTCAGAATTTTTTTCATTTATATGCGTTGTACGTTTTTCTTTTGATGTCTCGCCTGCCTGAGGTTCGTAAAAAGGAGCAGAGCAAGTATTATCAGGAAAATCATGGTCATCAGAGGCCTCAGCTCCGGAGTGAGTCCCCCCTTGCGGGCATCCGTATAAATATAGGTCGAGAGCGTGTCAAGCCCCACCGTGCCCCGGGTGAAAAATGTCACGGCGAAATCATCGAGCGACATCGTGAAGGCGAGGATGAATCCCGAAATCATCCCCGGTTTCAGCTCCGGGAAGAGAACCTTCCGGAGAGCCTGCGAGGGGGTCGCGCCCAGATCGAGCGCCGCCTCGTAGATGTTCGGATTCATCTGCCGGAGTTTCGGCAGCACGCTGAGCACCACATAAGGAGTGCAGAAGCTGACATGGGCGAGCACCACGGTGACATATCCCTGGCTGATGTGCAGAAATACGAAAAGCAGGAAGAGCGATACGCCTGTGATGATGTCCGGGTTGATCATCGGGATGTTGTTGAGAAAGGTCAGGGTCTGACGCTTGCGTCCGTGCAGATTGTGGATGCCTATCGCGGCGGTGGTGCCGAGCAGGGTCGAGATGAACGCTGCGGCGAGAGCGATGAGCAGGGTGTTCTCCACGGCCGCGAGCAGCGAACCGGTCCCCTGCATTTCCCCGGTGAACAGGTTCCTGTAGAGTTTGGTGGAGAAACCTGTCCAGTTCCCCAGAACCTTGCTCTCCGTAAAAGAGAACACGGCGATGAACACCAGCGGCGCATACAGCAGGGCGAGCAGAATCCAGATGTAAATCTTGGCGAGCAGCTTTTTCATATCCTCGAAACGTCCTCCCCTGCGTTCTTGTCGCTGCCCGTGAACAGCGAGCTGATTCCTATTATGACGAGCATTATCAAGGCGAGCGCGGCACCGTAGTTCCACATCGAGGAGTTGATGTTCTCCTGGATGATGGTTCCGAAGAGCTTTATCTTGTTGTTGGTGAGAAACTCAGATATGGCGAAGGTGCTGACCGTGGGCATGAACACCATCATTATGCCGCTGGCTACGCCCGGCATCGAGAGCGGTACGATCACCTTGCGGAACACCTGGAACGGCGTTGCTCCCAGATCCTGCGCCGCTTCCGCATAGGACTTGTCCATCTTGTTGAGAACGTTGTAGATTGGGTAAATCATGAACGGAAGATAGTCGTAGGCCATACCGAAGAGCAGCGTCCCCTTGCCGAGGCTGATGCCGAGCATATTGAAAAGCTCCGCCGTGGCGAGGGTGCGCATCAGGGCGTTGATCCACATCGGAAGGATGAAAAGGACGATGGTGACCGTGCTGGGGTTGAGTTCCTTGTTGGCGAGAATCCATGCCGCCGGGTATCCGAGCAGTATGCAGATGAGGGTGTTCTCGATGGCTATCTCCATCGACAGGGCGAAAGTGCCCATCGCATCTGAATCCGAGAAGAACTTCGCGATGTTCTCCAGCGTGAAGTGGCCGTAGCTGTCCTGAAAGGCGTAAGCCACCACCAGAATCAGCGGAAGAACGACGAAGACAATCAGGAAGACCAGATACGGAATGCTCCAGTTGCTTCTTTTAGTCATCTCTCTTCTCGATCTTTATGTCCCCGGGAGCGAAATTGACGCCGACAAGGTCTCCCTTGTCCCAGATATCATCGGTGTCCACCCAGATGTGCTCTCCGCTGTCGGTAAGAATCGTCAGATGGTAATGGTCACCCTTGTACAGCAGGAAGTGCACCTCCCCCTCCAGCATTCCGTCTTCCTGATGGTCAAGCAGATCCACCTTGTCGAAGTCTATGCTGACGCTCACCTTGTCGCCTGCGGCGAGCCCCGTCTGAGGCAGACATTCGAACTTCTCTCCGAGGAACTCGACGTGGCTTTCGTCCGCCATCTCCCCCTCGAAACTGTTAGTGAGCCGCTCTTTGCGCATGACCTGAATGTCATTCGGGCGAATGAGCAGCCCCACCGTGGAGCCGACTTCGAAGGCGTTGTAGTCCTGGATCATCAGCTCGTATCCCTTGTCGGAGTCCACGAACATCTCGTAGTGCACGCCCTTGAAGGTGCAGGACTTGACGGTTCCGCTGAACTGGGCTCCTTCAAGCCGGTTCATGATGTAGATGTCCTCCGGACGTATCACCACGTCCACCGGCACGTTCTCTCCGAAACCCTCGTCCACGCAGTCGAAAGCGTGGCCGATGAATTCCACCTTGCGGTCTGCTATCATCGTGCCGTTCAGGATGTTGGATTCTCCGATGAAGTCGGCGACGAATGAATTGCGGGGCTCATTGTAGATGTCAGCAGGACTTCCTATCTGCTGGATCTCACCCTCGTTCATCACGACTACGGTGTCCGAAAGGGTCAGAGCCTCCTCCTGGTCGTGCGTCACGTAGATGAAGGTGATGCCGAGCTTGCTGTGCATCTCCTTGAGCTCAATCTGCATGTCCTTGCGCATCTTGAGGTCCAATGCCGCAAGCGGTTCGTCGAGCAGCAGAATCCGCGGCTGGTTGACGATGGCCCTGGCTATGGCGACCCTCTGCTGCTGCCCGCCCGACAGGGTGGACACGTCGCGGTCTTCGTAGTCGGTCAT
The DNA here is from genome assembly GCA_963637465.1 of Paludibacteraceae bacterium. Classification (GTDB taxonomy): domain Bacteria; phylum Bacteroidota; class Bacteroidia; order Bacteroidales; family UBA932; genus Cryptobacteroides. The sequence continues at coordinate 42,467 of CAVHNN010000011.1, read as the reverse complement.
GCTCACGAGCTTCAGAACCTTGCGTACCTTGCGGTCGATTTCGTCGGAAGGAACTTTCCGGAGCTTGAGGCCGAAGGCGATGTTGTCATAGACATCCAGATGCGGAAAGAGCGCATAGCGCTGGAATACGGTATTGAAAGGCCTCTTGTACGGAGGAATGGACGAGATGTCCCTGCCGTCAAGCAGGATCTCCCCCTCGTCCGGAGCGAGGAATCCGGCGATGAGCCGCAGGGTCGTGGTCTTGCCGCAGCCCGACGGGCCGAGCAGGGTCACGAATTCCCCCTTCCTTATATTGAGGCTGATATTGTCAAGCACCTTTTTTCCGGAGAACGCCTTGCTGACGTTCTTCAGGGAGATAATGATTTCAGATTCTACCATCTTCTTCCCTACAAAAGCTTGAAATTGAGGCAGTAGCGTGCCCCTAGGCTGAAAGTGACCTGTGACAGGAGTGAGTCATAGGCGAGAAATGCATGGAGTCTGAGCGCATCCGAGTCGCGAAGCGGACAGAATTCGGCTATGCCCCCGGCAGTCCAATGGTCCGGGGTGAAGTCCTCGTCTCCGCTCAATATATAGGAGCCTCGGAGCGAGGCGCATAATTTCTCTGACGGAGCAAATCTGAGGGTCATGGCTGCGGTGCCTCCGCTGAGGGCGGAGGTTTGGAAGCCCTCGAATGAACCGTAGGCGTTGCTCAGGTCGAGCACAGCCGTCCACTTGTCGAGGCTGAGCTGCTGAGCGAGCCAGAAGATGTACATATATTCTTCCTCGGCAGTTTCGAGGGCGCTCGCGCTCCAGATGTTGGAGAATGCGCCATACTCAGCTTTCCATTTGGCTGAATATGCCCAGAGGCCGCTGCTGAAAGGGTGCTCGCCGAAGGGCGAGGACGTCATCTGCATCCTGAACTCACTATTGCCGGAAGGGGCGGTGTACAGGAGAGTACCTCCCCACTGGTAGCAGGGCAGAGAATAGGCGAGAGGAGAGGAGAAAACGGGGTGGATGTCCCAGTCCCAGTCCTCGTACTCGAAGCCGCCGGTGGCAATCATGTCCTTGCCCAGGCTCAAGCCCCAATTCTCGAAAGTAAAATCGAACTTGCAGTAATCCAGCCAGTTGGTCGAATCCGAATAGCCCAGACTCGTGTAAGGCCAGCCGTAGTCACCATCGCTCTCGGCGTGAAACCAGTGGTTGACCAGCGTCCAGGAAAAATGTTCTGACAGGGAACCCTCAAAAAGCGTGTAGACGGAAGTGTTGCCAAGGTCAAAGCCGTATTCCGAATCTTCGGAACTGTAGGCCGTGTTGGCGTCAAGACGTGAAATGACGGAAACCTCGGCGAATCTGTCAGGTCCGTCAGCCTCTTGCGAGTGCGCAAGAAAGCCCAGCAGCACAGCTGCAATAGAGAATAATGTTTTCTTCATTTCCAACCATAAATAGGGCTTTGGTGAAACTTGGGCGCGAAGATACGAAAAAACTCGTATTTTTAACGTAGATTTGTCCTAATTTATAAAAAATCAGAAAATGTATAATTTCGACGAGATTATTGACCGCCACAACACACGATGTTGCAAGGTGGACACCCTTAAAGAGACCTTCGGACGTTCGGACCTCAAATCATTCTGGATTGCGGATATGGATTTCAGAACCCCTGATTTCATTATAGATGCGCTCAGGCGCAGGCTCGACCACCCCGTTCTTGGCTACCCGACGACGGGCTCCGATTATTTTGAAATCGTCTCCTCATGGGTCGAATCCCTGCACGGCTGGAAAGTGGCCCCGGAGCATTTCCGTTTCATCCCCGGCATAGTAAAGGGCATCGGACTGGCCGAGAGGTGCTTTCTCTCTCCGGGAGACAAGGTGATAATCCAGCCGCCGGTGTATCATCCTTTCCGCGAGGTCACCCGCGCCTGCGGATTCGAAGTGGTGAACAATCCGCTCAAGCCCGTATATGACGGGCAGGGTTTCCTTCTGACCTATGAGATGGATCTTGACCATCTGGAGTCCCTGATAGACGGGCGCACCAAGATGCTCATCCTCTCCAATCCCCACAATCCGTGCGGCGTATGCTTCAGTGTGGAGTCCCTGAAACGTCTCGCCGAAATCTGCCGCAGACACGGGATCATCGTGATTTCCGACGAAATCCACGCCGAAATGCTGCTCGGGGGCAAAAAGCATCATCCCTTCGCCTCTGTCAGCGAAGATGCGGCCGACTGCAGCATCAGCTTCCTCGCCCCTTCGAAGACCTTCAACATCGCCGGTGTCGTCAGCTCGTACTCCATAGTGCTCAATGAGGGGATAGCGAAAAAATTCTACGACTACATAGAGGCTGTCGAACTTGACTACCCGTCCATCTTCTCCGCCGAGGCCACCCGTGCCGCATACACCGACAAGGGCCGCCAGTGGCGGAAGGAAATGCTCGCCTACGTGGAGGGCAATGTGGATTTCGTCGAAGCCTATCTCAAAGAGCATCTGCCGAAAGTGCACGCCGTCCGCCCTCAGGCCTCGTTCCTCATCTGGCTCGACTGCCGCAAGCTCGGACTCTCCCAGAAGGAGCTGGTGCATCTTTTCGTGGACGGGGCGCATCTTGCTCTCAATGACGGAACTATGTTCGGAGAGGAAGGCGCGGGATTCATGAGGCTCAACGTGGGATGTCCCCGCAGCGCTCTCAAGGAGGCGCTGGAAAGCCTTGCCAAAGCAGCAGGGGAATTGTAAGAAGCTGTAAAATTTCAAAAAACTTTGCCCCGACGCTTGCGGGTTCAAATTTTTTATCTACCTTTGCATTCCCGTTAGGGCAATGAGGTGCTGTAGCTCAGGTGGTAGAGCAATGGACTGAAAATCCATGTGTCGCCGGTTCAACTCCTGCCAGCACCAC
>CAVHNN010000011.1:0-39474 GCA_963637465.1 Paludibacteraceae bacterium | reverse complement strand
TCTCTTTTTTCGCGTAAAAGTTAGCGCAAGTCTTTGAAAAAGGAGAGTACTTTTCTGTTGGCCTTGTCGATTTCGGAATTGTCTATCGAGGCGAGGTAGATTCTGGTCGTATTCTCCGAATTGTGCCCCATCCCCGCGCTTATCAGGGAGAGCGGCACCCGATGATTTCTGGCCGAAGTCGCCCAGCTGTGGCGCGCCGCATAGGAAGACAGCGAAACGTTTATCCCCGTCTGGTCCGCAATTTTTTTTAGTTTCTTGTTGTACCAGGCCAGGGCGGCCTCGTATTGTCTATATGCTTCCGATGGGCTTTCACTGCGTAACAGCGGGAAGAGGTAGGCCCCGGGACTGCCGATGTATTTTTTGATTATGCTCTGTATGCAGGGCTCCGCCTTGATTGTAAGATGCTGCCCCGTCTTTTTGCGGGTGTAGTGTATGATTCCTCCCTCTACGTCCTTTTTCTTGAGATAGGCCATATCCACGAAGGCCATGCCGCGAGTGAAAAAGCTGAACGCGAAAAGGTCTCGCGCGAACTCCTTTCCGTCCTCGTCGAAGTCGGTTTTCAGCAGCTTTTTGATCGTCTTTTCGCTGACGGCTCTCTTGCGGGTGACGTCAACGCCGGTATAGACTCTCTTGAACGGTGTCTCCTGCTCCCCCAGCCCCTCCGAAACCGCCTTGTTGTATGCGGAGCGGAGGATTCTCATATAGAAGGAGATCGTGTTGCGGACGAGCCCCCGCCCCGACAGATAATTCCCGTACGAACATATCAGATGCTCGTCGAGCACAGTGTCGTCGATTTTTTCGTGTTTGAGGAACCTTGCGAAGCTGTCTCTCGCCCTGTCGTAATTGCGGGCTGTCCCGAAGCTCTCATTTTCTCTCATTTTTGCCGACTGGCTGCTGAGGTACACACGGAATTTGGTGGTAGAAATGTTTTTTGCCATAATTTTGATGATTTTTTAGTAACTTTGGAAATTTCCATATGGCAAAGAAAAGGACAGCTTAAAATCAACATGAAGACATGGCAGTATCTGTTGGCGCCTGTGGCCTTGCTGGCCGTCGCCTGCGGCCCGAAAAGCGGAAACTCATCCAAGGAAGAGACCCCTTCTGCGCCCCCTCCTCTCGGATTCTACACTGAGCGTTATTCTGCGGACACCACGCAGCTTCGCAGCGGGGACACTTTCTCCGTGCTGATGCGCCGTCTGGGGATGAGCGCATCGGATGCCTACAGCCTGAGCAATCTATGCAGCCGCGAGATATTCGATCTGCGCAAGATGCGGGCTGGCAATCATATCCACGCCTACTACGAGCAGAGCGACAGCAGCAGGATTCTCCGCTATGTCGTCTATGAGCAGGACCGGGTGCGCTCGACGGTTTTCCAGTGCAGCGACTCGCTTGCAATCTGGAACGTGGACAAACCTGTGGAGAAGCAGCGCCATCTCGCGGACGTTACGATCCGGAGCTCTCTGTGGAATGACATGATCTCCGCCGGAGCGTCCCCGAACCTTATAATGAATCTCGCGGACATCTACCAGTGGAGCGTCAATTTCTTCACCCTCCGCGATGGAGACCGCTTCCGCGTGATCTATTCGCAGACAGTGTGCGAGAACGAGGTGGTATCGATAGATACGGTGCATTTCAGCCTTTTCAACGGCAATGACGGCAAACAGGTGGCTGCGGTACGTTTCCAGACCGACGAGGGAGGCGGGGGCAACACCTATTGGGACAAGGGGGGCGTGAGCCTGAAGAGAATGTTCCTCAAGGCACCTCTCAAGTACAACCGCATCAGCAGCCGTTTCTCCTATCACCGCAAGCACCCTGTCACCGGAAAGGTCAAGGCCCATACGGCCGTAGATTACGCCGCTCCCACCGGCACGGAAGTGCATGCCATCGGCGACGGAGTCGTGACCAAATGCGGCTGGGACGCAAGCGGCGGAGGCAACCGCATCCGCATCAAGCATATGCAGGGATATGAGAGCTGCTATATGCACCTCTCCAAATTCGCCAAGGGAATTAAGGTCGGCACCCGTGTCTCGCAGGGGCAGCTTATAGGATATGTAGGTGCCACAGGCACGGCCACCGGGCCGCATCTGGACTTCCGCATCTGGGAGAAGGGACGGCCTATCGACCCTCTGTCTCTCAATTCCCCGGCTTCCGAGCCTCTGGACAAGAAATATCTGCAGGAATTCAACGCCCTGTATGAAAAGTACATGACCGAGGCCGGAGCAAGTGTGACGGCGCAGTCCGATTCGATAGGCGCGGAAAAAAATGGAAATTAAGCCCGTAGCCTATTTCAAGTCCCCCGTGGGAGGAAAGTTCGGCCTGCCGAGACAGGCCGGGATAGCCCTCTCCCTGCCGGGACGGATAGTGCTGGAAAGAGAATTCCGCTCTCCGGATTCCCTCAGGGGTCTTGACGGCTTCGATTATCTCTGGCTGATATGGGGCTTCAGTCTCAACCGCCCCGCCAATCTCCGCCACCTGACGGTGCGTCCTCCAAGGCTCGGCGGCAACGAGCGCGTGGGGGTGTTCGCCTCCCGCTCCCCTTTCAGACCCAATCCTCTGGGGCTCAGCTCCGTGAGAATCAGCTCGGTGGACTATGATTCGGGGGTCATTGAAGTTCTCGGGGCGGATCTTGCCGACGGCACCCCGATCTACGACATCAAGCCGTATGTCGAATATGCGGACAGCCACGAGGGCGTCCGCAGCGGTTTTGCGGACAGCCGCTCATGGAGCACCCTGAAGGTGGAATTTCCGGCGCGGGCGGAGCTGATTTTTTCCTCTTCCGAACTTGAAGCCCTGCGGGAGCTTCTCGCGGAAGACCCTCGTCCGCAGTATCACGACGACCCGGAACGCATCTACGGCCTTAGCTATCTGGGCCGCGATATCCGTTTCCGCGTGGACGGGGGGAGCCTTACCGTCACGGAGATTCTCTGACCCTGCCCCGGAGGGAGAAGCCGCCGTTTTTTGTCGAGAGAATCGGGGAGTTCGTCGATTCCGCTTGTTCCGCTTCCGGCCGAAGCATATTTTCGCGACCGGAATATTTAAGGATATGAAAGCGAAATCAATCATTCTCACACTTGTCTTCTCGCTCACTCTGCTACAAGGGGCGGAGTGCGCGGCCCGGACACGGAAGTGGTCTCTTCAGGACTGCATCGACTATGCGATGGAGAACAATATCTCCCTGCGCCAGGCCCGCAACCGGCAGCTCTCCGGCTTCGAAGACACCCGTCAGGCCAAAGCGGCCTTCTTCCCCAACCTCAATGCCTCTGTCAGCCAGGGACTTACCAATCGACCGTTCACGGACAGCGGAAACAGCACCGTCATAGGCTCCGATGTCTATAGCACATCGGGAGCCACCAGCTATTCGGGGAACTACGGCCTCAACGCCTCCTGGACGCTCTTCAGCGGCGGAAGCCTAGTCACCTCTCTCAGGCAGAGCCGCCTGCAGAATTCGTTGGATTCCCTCTCCGTGCAGGAAAGCGCCAACGACATAGCGCTTTCCCTCGTGCAGGCATATATGCAATGCCTCTATGCGGCCGAAGCCGTCAGGCTCGGAGAACTAAGCGCCGAGTCTTCCAAGGCCCAGCTCGAAAGAGCCGTCGAACTCAAGAACGTTGGAGAGCTCAGCAAGGTCGATGTCGCGCAGCTCGAAAGCCAATATGCGTCCGACCGCTATCAGATCACGGCCGCCAAGGCCAGCCTCGACAATTACCGCCTGCAGCTCAAGCAGCTGCTTGAACTCGAAATAAGCGACGAGATAGAACTCGAAGAACCTTCCGACGGGGATGAGGAGGTGCTCAGGCTCCTTCCGAGCAAGGAGGAGGTATATCTCAAGGCGCTCGATGCCATGCCGGAAATCAAGAAGGCGGAGCTGAACGTGACGGCTTCCGAGCTCGGCATACGCCAGGCCAAGTCCTCCTATTCACCGACTCTGATGGCGACCGCCTCCCTCGGAACCACCAACGTCTCCGGACTTGACAGCTCGTTCGACTCCCAGATCAGAAGGAATTTCAGCGAGAGCATAGGGCTGAGCCTGCAGATTCCGATTTTCCAGGGACGCAAGGTGAAGACAGCCGTCAACAAGGCCAGGATCGCGCTCGATGACAGCCGCCTGGAGCAGCTGAGCACCCGGAAGGCCCTCCTCAAGGAAGTCGAGGACATCTACCTCAATGCAGTCTCAGCACAGTCCAAATACACTTCCGCCAAGGAACAGGAGAAATATGCCGAGCAGAGCTACGACCTCACTTTCGAGCAGTTCAACGTAGGGATGAAGAACACCGTGGAGCTTATCACGGCGAAGAACAATCTTCTCAACGCCCGCGCGGAGCTCCTGCAGGCCAAATACACCGCATTGATGAACAATACTTTACTTGACATTTACCAGGGAAATCATAAAATCAACACACAATATGAAAGCGAAAAATAAATCTCTGTGGATCGCCATGGCGGCGCTGTGCGTGGCGCTGGCCGCATTCTTCCTGCTCCGACCGGACGGCGGAAGCGGAGTGAGCCTTGAGACCGCGAGGGTCGGGAGAATCGACATCGTCAATTCCGTCACCGCCACGGGGACGGTGGAGCCTGTCACCAAGGTCGATGTCGGCACGCAGGTGTCCGGCATCATCGACAAGCTCTTCGCGGACTACAACGACATTGTCAAGGCAGGACAGATTATAGCCGAGATGGACAAGGTCAATCTTGAAGCCGAGCTGGTGTCCTCCGAGGCTCAGCTCGCCGCCGCAAAGACAGAATTCGAATACCGGGAGAAGGAATACAAGCGCACCGGACAGCTTCACGAAAAGGAGCTCGTGAGCGACTCGGAATACGACTCCTCCTACTATCAGTACCAGACGGCCAAAAACAACTACAGCCAGGCCCAGGCCGCCTATACCAAGGTGAAACGCAACCTCAGCTACGCGACCATCTCCTCCCCTATCGACGGGGTTGTCATCAGCCGCGCCGTCGAGGAGGGCCAGACCGTGGCCGCAGGATTCGAGACCCCTACCCTTTTCACCATAGCCAAGGACCTTACGGACATGCAGGTGATCGCGGACGTGGACGAAGCGGACATAGGGCAGGTCAAAGAGGGTCAGAAAGTCATCTTCACCGTGGACGCCTATCCGGACGATGAGTTCTCCGGCACCGTGAAGCAGGTTCGTCTGGAAGCCACCACCACATCCAACGTCGTCACCTACGAAGTAGTTATCACGGCCCCGAACCCGGACCTCAAGCTCAAGCCGGGCCTTACCGCAAACGTCACCGTGACCACCCTTGAGGAGAAGGGCGTGCTTGCCGTGCCGACCAAAGCCCTGAGATTCACTCCGGATCCCGAGATACTCTCCTCCATCGGAATCAGCATCAGCGGCTCCGCGACCGACTCCCCCGACACCAGGGCGGTCTGGGTCAGAAACGGCGGCACGATCAGTCCGCGCTCAGTCACCATCGGCCACACCAGCGGCGACAAGACAGGGATTCTCAGCGGAATCTCCGAGGGCGATGAAGTAGTGACCGGGCTCGAAGTCGCCGCTGCGGCACAAAAGAGTGCATCGGCCGAGAGAAGCCCGTTCGCCCCGGGGCCTAGAAACTAAAAGCTGCTGCGAGATGAAAGAAGTCATCAAACTGGAGAACATACGCCGGGATTTCATCGTGGGCGGTGAGACTGTCCATGCGCTGCGCGGGGTGTCCTTCACCATAGAGGAAGGCGAATTCGTCACCATCGTCGGAACCTCCGGCTCGGGCAAATCCACCCTTCTGAACATTCTCGGCTGCCTGGACACTCCGACATCGGGAGAATACCGGCTCGACGGAGTGTCCGTCCGCACGATGGACAAGAACGCCCGCGCCACGCTGCGCAACCGCAAGATAGGTTTCGTATTCCAGAACTACAACCTCCTCGCCAAGACCACTGCGGTGGAGAACGTCGAACTGCCTCTGTTGTACAACCCGAAATATTCCGGGGAGGAGCGCTTCGAACGCTCCGTAAAGGCCCTGAAGGCCGTGGGACTGGGAGACAGGCTCGAACACAAGAGCAACCAGATGTCAGGAGGACAGATGCAGAGGGTCGCCATAGCGAGGGCCCTTGTCAACGACCCCGCAGTAATCCTCGCCGACGAGGCTACCGGCAACCTCGACACCCGCACGAGTTTCGAAGTGCTGGTGCTCTTCCAGCAGCTACATTCCGAAGGGAGAACCATAATTTTCGTGACCCACAATCCCGAGATAGTCAACTACAGCACCCGCACCATCACCCTGCGCGACGGGAAGGTGACTGACGACGTGCGCAACAGCTGCATCCTCGATGCGGCGGAGGCTCTCGCCAAGCTTCCGATAGACAACGAAATATAGAAAAGATTGAGAAATGAATTTTGGAAACTTATTTAGAATAGCCCTCAAGGCGTTGGGCAACAACAAGTTCAGGGGATTCCTCACCATGCTCGGCATCATCATAGGAGTGGGGTCGGTGATCACCATGCTCGCCATCGGACAGGGTTCCAAGAAGAGCATCCAGGAGGAGATCAGCGAGATGGGTTCCAATATGATCATGATCCATCCCGGCGGAGACATGAGGGGAGGGGTGATGCTGAGCGCCGACGACATGCAGTCGCTCAAAGTCAAGGATTTCGAGGATATCCGCAGCGGCTGCGCCCATGTGTCGCTCGTGTCCCCTTCGGTCAATTCGGCCGGACAGGCCGTCTATGGGGCCAACAATACTCCGACCTCGGTCTATGGAGTGAATCAGGATTACCTCGGAATCCGGGGCTACAAGGTGCAGGACGGGGACATCTTCTCCGACCAGGACATCAAGACGGCCGCCAAGGTGTGCATCGTCGGGAAGAGCGTCGTCGATGAGCTCTTCACCAATGGAGAGAACCCCGTCGGGAAGGTGATCCGCTTCGGGACCATCCCGTTCCGCATCGTGGGCGTGCTGGAGAGCAAGGGCTACAACAGCATGGGCATGGATCAGGATGACCTTATCCTCACCCCATATACCACCGTGATGAAGAGGATCCTGGCCGTCACCTACCTCCAGGAAATCGTCTGCTCCGCCCTCAGCGAGGACTATACCGACAAGGCGATAGACGAAATCACCACCGTGCTGCGCCGCAACCACAAGCTCAAGGAGAGCGACGACGATGATTTCGATATCCGCTCCCAGCAGGAGCTCTCGTCCATGATGACCAGCACGAGCGACATGATGTCCACCCTGCTCGCCGCAGTAGCGGGAATCTCGCTGCTCGTCGGAGGCATAGGCATCATGAACATAATGTATGTCTCCGTGACCGAACGCACCAAGGAAATCGGGCTCAGGATGAGCATAGGGGCGAAGGGACGGGACATCCTCGCGCAGTTCCTCATCGAGGCCACTCTGATAAGCATCACGGGCGGTCTGCTCGGGGTCGTTCTTGGGGTGGGGGCCTCCTACCTTGTCAAGGCCCTGCTCTCCTACCCTATCGTGATACAGGCGTGGAGCATAGTGCTCTCTTTCCTTGTCTGCACGGTCATCGGAATCTTCTTCGGCTGGTATCCGGCCCGCAAGGCCTCCAACCTCGACCCGATAGAGGCCATCAGATACGAATAGAAAGTAAGAAGTTGTTGCAAAAGCGCGGCAACTTCTTTACTTTTGTACATCTGTGCACACAGTTTTCGGATATGAGCATAAGCAGAAGAAACAGAGGACAATATATCCACCTTGCAGTGTGGGTGGTGATACTCGCCATGCCGTTCTTTTCCCTGCAGCCGGGACGCCCGCTGCACGGAGGGGTGGACTATATGCTGTTCCTGCCGGTGATTTCTTCGTTCATCGCTGTGTTCTACGTCAATTACCTTGTTCTGGTCAAGAAATATCTCCTCGCCCACAGGACGGGCCTTTTCATAGCCTGGAACGTGGTGCTCATCGCCGCCGCCATCCTCTTCGTGAGGGTGACGTTCCTGCTTTTCATCGCCCCCTCTCCGGTACCCTACCGCCCTCCGAGACCATTTATCGACACGGTGAAGTTCATCCTCTACAACACCATGGTCTATGCCTGCATCGCCGGCATCGCGGTGGCTCTGCGCACGACGGAGGAATGGTACAGGAATGAGTCGCAGCGCAAGGAGATCGAGAAGGCGGGAGCCGAGGCGGAACTTGCCAATCTCAAGAATCAGGTCAATCCGCATTTCCTCTTCAACACCCTCAACAACATCTATTCGCTGATTCAGATAGATTCCGTCAAGGCGCAGGAGGCCGTGCACGAACTCAGCGGGATGCTGCGCTACGTGCTCTATGACAGTCAGGCCCGGACGGTTCCGCTTTCCAGAGAGTGCGGCTTCATCAGGGATTATCTCAAACTGATGAGCGCGAGGCTGACGGACGACGTCTCTCTGTGCGTCTCCCTTCCCGATACCCCGTCCGACACCCGGGTCGCCCCCCTGCTCTTCATCCCTCTGGTGGAAAACGCATTCAAACACGGCATCAGCGACAGCGAGCCGTCGTTCATCCGAATTTCGCTGAAGGAAACGGGTGACACGCTGGTGTTTCAGGTCGAGAACAGCTGCTTCCCCAAGGACGACTCGGACAAGAGCGGCTCCGGCATAGGTCTCTCAAATCTCGTGCGCAGACTGGACATGCTCTACGCAGGCAGGTATTCGTTCGAGCACGGCAGAGTGCAGAGCACCTATCGCAGCCTTCTGAGAATAAGGACGAATAACGACATCTGATATGGAGAAAATCACCTGCATCGTAGTGGATGACGAGCCGCTTGCAGCCCGGCTGATCGAGTCCTATGTCCTGAAAACCCCTTTCCTGGAACTGAAAGGCTGCTTCAACAGGGGGGCCGCCGCCTTTGAATATTTGCAGAACAATCCCGTGGATCTGCTCTTCTGCGACATCCAGATGCCTTCGCTCAATGGGATGGAACTCTCCAGGATGCTTCCCGAGAGGACCCGTGTCATCTTCATCACGGCATTCAGCGAATACGCGGTCGAGGGCTTCCGGGTCAGGGCGCTGGACTACCTGCTGAAACCTGTCTCATACGATGATTTCCTCTCTGCGGCGGGTAAGGCAAGAGACTGCTTCACCCGGCGCGAAGCCCCTGCGTCCGCAGAGGACAAGCAGCCCAAAAGCATCTTCGTCAAGACCGAATATCGTCTGCAGCAGATAGAACTTGACCGGATACTGTATATAGAAGGCTTCAAGGACTATGTGCGGATACAGCTTGACGGGGAGCCTTCCGCCGTACTTTCTCTGATGAGACTTAAGACCCTTGAAGACAGCCTTCCCGCCGTGCGCTTCGTGAGGGTTCACAAGTCATATATCGTGCAGACGGGCCGCATCGAAGCAATCGAGCGGAACCATATCATAATGGGAAAAGAGCGCATCCCGATTGGAGAGAGCTATAGAGAGGCTCTGCGGGAGGCCCTTTCCGGCACGGCCATCCTGCCGGCGGAGAAATAATCCGGTTTGCGAGCCTCCGCGGGGCTGCTACCTGCAGGAAGTGATGTGGAAGCAGTGTTCCTTGCGCTCGTACTTGACAAGACAGTTTCCGCCCGCCTTGCGGTCGCGCAGCACCTCCCCGAGCACTTTCGTCAGTTCGTAGGGCTGCATGAAGGCTTCGGATTCGTCCTCCCTGTAATATCTGGTGTAGGTGATGTCGAAAGTAGTGGCGTAGCAGTGGGCCGAATTGTCGCTGGCGTTGGGGTTGCCGCTGCGGCGCAGCTTCCTGACATCCTCCTCCGTCCTCAGAAGCGAGGTGACTACAAGCTTGTAGTCAAGGAGTTTCTTTGAGGCGAGCGAATCCTTGAACGCCCTGCCTATCGCATTCAGCTCTTCTGCGGCTCCACGGGTGAGGTAGGGCATCGAATATCTCAGATCGTCGAGGACATAGCAGTCGTTGTCCTGTATCAGCACGAGTTCCGAAAGGCCGGAAAGTTCCGCCCTTGTCTGCGGAATGCTCGGAAGACCGACTCTTTTGGCGACTTCAAGGTGTTCGGGGTTAAGGTCTGCAAAAAGGGAGGCGTATTTCAGTCTCTTTCCGTAGTAGATGATTTCTTTTGCCCGGGCCTCCCCGGTTCCGTCCACGTCATCTCCGTCGTCGTTCACAGATGCTTCGCCCGCAATCTGCGTCTCCATCTCCTCCTCGGTGATACCTTCCGCCTGCTCCTCGGTGATTACCTGCTGTTCAGGAATTTCTCCTTTTTTATCACCGCTTCCTCTTCCGACAAGAAGTCCGAGGAGGAAGCCGATGACAAAAGGGGTGAGAAGAATGATCAGTCCTTTGTGTCTATTCTTCATCTCAAGCTTCGTATCTTACTATCGGCTGACGGGCGGCGCGGGTCTCGTCCGGACGGCCTATAGGCGTGTCGTGAGGCGCGGAGTGCAGAAGCTGCGGGTCTGAGCTGGCCTCGTCCGCTATCCTGCGCATCACTTCGATGAACGAGTCGAGAGTCTCCTTGGATTCGGTCTCCGTCGGCTCGATCATGAGGGCCTGGTGGAAAAGCAGCGGGAAGTAGATCGTCGGGGCGTGGAAGCCGTAGTCGAGCAGGCGCTTGGCCACATCCAGAGTGCTGACCCCGTTTGGCTCAAGAAGCCCGTCGAACACGAATTCGTGCTTGCAGACCGTCGTGATGGGCAGCTTGTAGCAGTCCTTGAGCGATTCCTTGATGTAGTTCGCTCCGAGGGTCGCAAGTTTGCCGGCCATCCTGATATGCTCCCTGCCGAGGCTCAGAATATATGCGTATGCCCTGAGAATCACGCCGAAGTTGCCGTGGAATCCGCTTACTCGCGGGATGTCGATAAATTTCACCAGACGCTCCGCCACACCCACCGGGCCGCTTCCCGGGCCTCCTCCCCCGTGAGGGGTGGAGAAGGTCTTGTGGAGATTGAGGTGCATGACGTCGAATCCCATGTCCCCCGGTCTCACGACTCCGAGAAGAGGGTTCATATTGGCCCCGTCATAGTAGAGCAGGCCGCCGCAGCCGTGCACGAGAGAGGCGATTTCCTTGATGTCGCGCTCGAAAAGTCCGAGGGTGTTGGGGTTCGTCATCATTATTCCGGCGATGTCGTTCCCGAGGAGCGGCCTAAGGTCCTCTACGTCCACAAGGCCGTCGGGCTTGGACTTCACGACCACTATCTCCAGCCCGCAGACAGAGGCCGAGGCCGGATTGGTGCCGTGCGCACTGTCCGGTACGATCACCTTCGTGCGGCCGAAGTCCCCCCTGCTGAAATGATATTCCCTCATCAGCATCAGCCCCGTCAGCTCTCCGTGCGCTCCGGCGCAAGGCAGAAAAGTGAACTTCTTCATTCCGGTGATGGCGCAGAGGGCCTTGTCTATCCCCTCCATGACCATCTCGGCTCCGCGCACGGTCCATGACGGCTGAAGCGGATGCAGGCCGGCGAAGAGCGGCATCGCGGCCACTTCCTCGTTGATTTTGGGATTGTATTTCATCGTGCATGAACCGAGCGGATAGAAGCCCGTGTCCACGCCGAAATTCATCTGGCTGAGATTGGTGTAGTGACGGACCACATCCGGCTCGCTGACCTGAGGGAGTTTCAGATCCGTCCCCCTCCAGAGCTTTCCGCCGGACGGGAGTTTGCAATCAGTCTCCGGGAGGGAGTACCCTGTCCTTCCGGGACGGGAAAGCTCGAATATGAGTTTGTCGTAGTATTTCATTTCAAAACAGCTTCCTAACGATTTCAACGATCCTGTCGATTTCCTCTGCGCCGTGCTTTTCCGTGACGCAGAAGGTCACGTAGCCTTCCTCCGTCTGGAGGGCGGCGAAATACCCGGCGTCAAGCAGGGCTTTCTGAAGAGTGTCCACCGGGCAGAGCGGCTTGAGGACAAATTCCTTGAGGAACTCCCCGTCAAAGACCTTCTCGAACTTGCCGGTGGCGAGCAGGCCGTCGTGCAGGCGGTGTGCCCCCGCGTAAGAGAGTTCGTTCACCCTGCGCAGGCCCTCCGGCCCCATAAGGGAGAGATATACCGTACACCACAGCGCCATCAGGGACTCGTTGGAGCAGATGTTGGAGGTGGCCTTTTCGCGGCGGATATGCTGCTCCCTGGCCTGAAGGGTCAGGACATAGCAGCGCTTTCCGGATGCGTCTTCGGTCTGGCCGACGATTCTCCCCGGGAGCTTGCGCATAAGTTCAGCCTTGCAGGCCATGAAGCCGACATAAGGGCCGCCGTAGCAGAGCGGAATGCCGAGCGACTGCCCGTCTCCCACGGCAATGTCCGCGCCCCACTCGGATGGAGTTTTCACGACGGCAAGAGCCGACGGGTCGCAATACTCCACCATCAGAGCTCCGGCGGAGTGTACTGTCTCCGCGAGCCCGCCGAGGTCTTCGATGATTCCGTAACGGTTGACGGACGGTACAATCACGCCCGCAAGGTCGGTGCCCGCCCCGGCAATGTCCTCCGCTACGTCCTTGCTGATCACCAGTTTGATGCCCGAATATCTGGCATAGGTCCGGATGGTGTCAAGCACGTTCGGAAGAAGAGTGGCACTGACAACCACCGTGTTGCGTTTTCTCGCAGCGGCCACGCACATCCTCATCGCCTCCGCCGCGGCCGTCGGACCGTCGTACATCGAGGCGTTCGAGCAGTCCAGCCCCGTCAGGGCGCAAATCATGCTCTGCCATTCGAAGATGTAGCGCAGTGTGCCCTGGGAAATCTCGCACTGGTAAGGGGTGTATGCCGTGAGGAATTCGCTGCGGGAGGTGATATACGGGATTACGGCCGGGGTGTAGTGATCGTATGCCCCCTGCCCCACGAAAACCTTGAGCTTTGAATTCTTGGAGGCGAGATTCTCAAAATAATCCCGCACCTGCTGCTCGCTCATCGCTGACGGCAGGTCGTATTCTCCCCTGTAGATGAATTCGGACGGTACATCAGAATAGAGGTCTTCAAGACTGGAGACCCCTATTCTCTTAAGCATCAATTGTATATCTTCCCCGGTCTGAGGAAAATAGCAGAAATTCGCCATAGCAGGAAAATTCTTATTCAGTCGCTTTGGCGTAGGCGGCGGCGTTCATCAGGGAGTCCAGCTCCGAGGAGTCGGACATCTCCACCTTGATGATCCACGCCTTGTACGGGTCCTCGTTGATGAGCTCCGGCTTGTCTTCAAGCTCTTCATTGCGGGCCGTAACGCTGCCTGATACCGGGGTAATGAGTTCGCCGGAGGCCTTGACGCTCTCAAGCGCGCCGAAATCCTCGCCCGCGCCGAACTCGTCGCCGATGTCCGGCAGATCGACATAAGTGATGTCCCCCATTTCTTTCTGTGCGAAGTCGGAGACGCCGATAATGGCGACGTTGCCATCCACTTTCACCCATTCGTGTGACTCGCTGTAGAGGAGTCCGTCAACAATTTTGCTCATTACTTCTTGTATTTGGTTTGATAAAATCTCTTTTTGACGACAACGCCTTCGAAACGGCGCTTGCGGATGCCGACATACAGGGTCGTGCCCAGAGCCGAATGCGCCGAGTCAATCAGCGCGAAACAGATGCTCTTGTCGAGCGAGATGGAATGATATCCGGTCGTGACGGCTCCGATGACGGTTCCGTCCTCCGTCTCCACCGGGTATCCGGCTCTCGGGACGGCCTTGTCGGAAAGCTCGATTCCCACGAGCTTCTTCTCCACTCCCCCGCTCTTCTGGCGGACGAGGGCCTCCTTGCCGATGAATTCCTCCTTGTCCAGCTTGCAGAACATGCTGAATCCCGCCATCACGGGGCTGATCTCCGGGGTCAGTTCGTCCCCGTACAGAGGGAGCCCCGCCTCGAAACGGAGGGTGTCACGGCAGCCCAGCCCGCAGGGCTGCACACCGGCTGCGAGGAGCTGCTTCCAGAACGAGACCGTCTGCTCCGGGGTGGAGTACAGCTCGAACCCGTCCTCCCCGGTGTAGCCGGTGCGGCTGAGAATCAGAGGGCTGCCGTCCTTACGGATATCGCAGAATTCATAGAATCCGAGGGCGGCCGCCTCCCCGAGCCCGAGCACCCGGACGAGAGTCTCCTCCGCCTTCGGGCCCTGCACGGCGATCTGTCCCCATTTCTCGGACTGATTGTCTATCTTGACGTCGAACCCGGCGGACTGGTCCCTTATCCAGCTGCAATCCTTGTCGATATTGGACGCATTTACGACCAGAAGGTAGCTGTCGGGAGCGAACTCCTTGTAAACCAGAAGGTCATCGACTGTGCCTCCGTCCGGGTAGAGCATCATCCCGTAGAGGATGCCGCCGTCCCCGAGGGTGCTGACGTCGTTGGTGAAGATGTGGTTGACAAAACGCTGCGCATCCGCCCCGCTGATGAAAACCTCCCCCATGTGGGAGACGTCAAACATCCCGACGCTCTCGCGCACCGCCTTGTGTTCATCGATGATGCCTTTGTACTGAATAGGCATGTCGTAACCGGCAAACGGGCTCATCTTGGCACCGAGCGCGACATGCTCTCCGTGCAGACAAGTCTTTTTCAACTGTTCGTCCATATCAGAAATATTTTAACTCTTATTTGAGGGCGTCCAGATCTTTTTTGAGAATCATTTTCGGATCCATCATGGCGACTTTCTGAAACAGCCTGATCTGGTTGCCGAGCGAGAGATAGACCTTATCCTCGTGCTTTCCCCGCCTCCACCACTTGTAGAAGCCGACAGGGTCGTTCTCGAAAGGTATTTTGGCGAGGATGCCGTTGCTGAATCCGGGATAGTCTATCACGAGCTTGAGCCCCATGAACTTCTTGTAATATTCGGGATCCGCCCGGCGGAGCTTGCTCACAAGCGGGTTGAGAACCTCAAGGGTATCCACCTGAAGCAGCTTCTCTTTCACGATGAGCTTGTGGATACGGACAGGATCCACGTTGAGCCAGGCCCCCAGTTTGAGAGTCTTCGGGCCATCCTCTGTTTCGAGCGTGAGCTCGTCCATGGAATAATAGACCTTTTCCGGGTCAACTGTTGTCGCAGTATCCGATGTCATGCAAGCAATAAAGATAAAGTGAACAAATATAAGGAAAATTAATGAAATTTGTAAGCATGAAGACGCTTATATCCGATTTTTCATCGCTTGAGGGCACAAATTGCTACTGCTCCGGGGAAAGCGCGGCCAAAATCCGCGCATCTCTGGTGTCCCTCCCCCTGAGGGCTCTGCACCTTATCGGCACCGGTGACTACCATTATCTGTCACTTTTCTGGCTGGAACGCATCACGGAGGCTTTCGACCTCGTGCTCATAGACCATCATCCCGACGATCAGACCCCCGCTTTCGGCGAGCAGCTTCTGAGCTGCGGAAGCTGGGTGGCGGATGCCCGAAAACTCCCCCGTCTGCGCCGCAGCTTCCACATAAAGGAATTTTCCGATTCCCTGCAATTGCCCTCCGACGGCTTCCCCGTCTATCTGTCGATCGACCTGGACGTGCTTTCCCCCGACTATGCCCGCACCGACTGGGACCAGGGGGATATGACCCTTGGGGAACTGGAGCGGGTGATACTCTCGGTATCTGCTGAGCATCCCGTTCTGGGGGCTGACCTCTGCGGCGGGCTCACCGAAGGGAAGGGCGCGCGGGAGGAAGATATCGACTTGAATGCCAGGACTGTCGCGAGCCTGAAAAAAATCTTCGCCCCCTTGTAGAACCGGAGGCGAAGAATATTCCGAGTAAAAATTTTTCGAACGGCTTCTTATTATTCTTCCTTACGCTTTGGCATCGGATCTATCTTGGAATAATTGCGCGCGTCGGTGAATATGGTGCCGAGATAGATCACCAGCAGAATCACTATCATCCCCGCCGCCACGAAATCGAGGCTCTTCATCGTGACGTCAAGCTTGAAGAGCCGTATGTCACGGGAAAATTCGGCGAGAGGCTTGATGAAGATGAAGAGAGTGTTGACAATCACGACGATAAGTCTGAACTCCGTAGGTCCGAGTTTGAGGTAGGTCAGGCGGAACTCGCTCTTGAGGTGGGCGTTGACGCTGACGTTGATGGTCAGCAGGAGGTAGAGAACCAGAACTCCGAGCGCAAGCGAAGGATGTTCCATCAGGCAGGAAAGTCCGGCGCCGATAAACATCAGGCTTTCGTTGATGCCGTCCACCGTATGGTCAAGATAATAACCGTAAATCGGGCGCTGCTGCTTTCTTACCCGCGCCAGGGTGCCGTCAAGAGAATCTCCGTACCAATTGATGAACAGACCTGCCGTCGAAAGCCACAGGAAATTGATGCTTTGTCTGGTGAGGATGAATCCGGTGCCTATTATCAGCGCCCCGATGAAACCTATCGCAGTCAACCTGTCTGAAGTCATCCACTTCGGCTGTCTTTCAGCCAGCCATATCAGCGCTTTTTTCTCTACTCCGTTCAGAAGGGACGTTTGAATTCTCGTTGCTTGTTTTGTTTCCATGATGTTATGGTTTCGTAACGATTTTGTTAAATTTTCGCAAAGATAGTTCAATTTATTTTAAAATCTCAAGTTGCGGCTTCATTTAAGCTCCGCGAGATAGTCGAGAACCGCGTGGAGCACGCTCCCAAGTCCGGACGGAGCGGTGTTCCAGAAATCCCCGTAGGTCACGGCCCCGGCGCACAGAGGCGCGTCGCTCACCATTCTCACGGAGATGAAGGGCACTCCGTAGCGCCGGCATGTGTGGGCGATGGAGCCGCTTTCCATATCCACTCCGAGAGCCTGCGGAAACGCGTCTGAAATGCTGCGCGCCTTCCGGACGGTGTCCACGAACCAGTCTCCGGAGGCGATGGGCCCGACGAAGACCTTGTGAGCGTATTTCGAGGCTATTTTCTCCGCGAGGACACTCCCGCCGATGCAGTCATACTCCAAAGGCTCCCCCTGCACCTGACCGGAGAGATTTTCCGGCCCGCACCATACGTCGTGATAGCGGACGGCGGAGGCGCAGATGATATCCTTCTGGCGTATGCTTCCGTCGGCGCACAGAGTGCCGCACACCCCCGTTGAGACGACGGCCTCCACTCCGTAATGTTCTATCATCGAGGCTACACAGAGAGCGGAATTCACCTTGCCTATCCCGGATTGCGCGACGACGACGGAAAGCCCGTCTCCGTATTGCCCGCCATGGAATACGAAGCCCCCGGGCTGCGCCTGAGATTTCAAATCAAGACTGTTTTCCAGCATACGGAGCTCCCGCTCCATCGCCACAGACACTCCTATGGTTTTCATTCATCAACTTTTTAAACGGGCGCAGGGCTGGCCATTAAAAAAGGGGCAGACCTGAAAAATGATTCTCGGCCCGCCCCTTCGGTGAGGTGCGTAGTGGAATCGAACCACTGTACCAGGTTTTGCAGACCTGTGCCTGACCGCTCGGCCAACGCACCGTTGTGGAGTGCAAATATACGCCATTTTCCCGAAACCGCAAGCGCAGCCGCCCAAGATTTACAAGATTTGCCGAGTATTCGACAAAGTTTTCGTATATTTGGGAAAGCTAATGACAGTATATGATTAAAAAAACTCTGTTTTTGATTTCCGTCATCCTGATGACGCTTTCCTGCGGCACGGCACGCAAAACCGCAATCAGCGGCTCTTCCGATAATCAGGAGGAAGAATATGTCAACACCGGTTACGGCAAGATAAAGAAAAAAGATTCCACCTCATCAGTTTCGAGCATCAAGATAAAGCAGGGCTCCGGATACAGCGACATCTACGAGTATCTCAAGGGGCGCGTGGCCGGACTTGTCGTCAACGGGACGTCCATCTCGATTCGCGGGGTCTCCTCGATATTGGGCAGCAATGAACCGCTGATTCTCGTGGACGGCATGGAAACGAGCGACATCAGCAGCCTCTCGCCGGATATGGTCGAGAGGGTCGATGTACTCAAAGACGCCTCCTCCACGGCCATGTACGGCTCGCGCGGAGCAAACGGAGTGATAATAATAAGCACACGCAAGACTTTGGACAGCAAATGATACGCAACATAGTTTTCGATTTCGGAGGAGTCCTTGTGGACTGGAACCCGCGCTATCTGTACGGCCCGTATTTCAACGATGAGCAGAAGACGGAGTGGTTTCTGGAGAACGTTTGTCCGTACAGCTGGAACGAGACGGTCGATGGCGGACGTCCCATCTCGGAGGCCCTTTCCGAGCGGATAGAACTGTATCCCGAGTGGGAAAAGGAGATACGGATGTATTTCGGGGAATGGATTAAGATGATGAACGGTCAGATTCCGGGGGCGGAACCCCTCGTCCGGGAGCTTGCCGCCCGGGGTTACGGCTTGTACGGGCTCACCAACTGGTCCGCCGAGACCTTCCCGCTGATTGCCAATGACACGAAAAATTATCCGGTATTCTCTCTTCTGAGAGGGTACGTGGTCTCAGGGCAGGAAAAATGCAGAAAACCGGACGGGCGGATCTACAGAATCCTGCTGGACCGTTTCTCCCTGAAGCCGGAGCAGAGCCTTTTTATCGATGACAACCCCAAGAACGTCGCCGCAGCCCGGCAGATGGGCATGAGCGGTCTTGTCTTCACTTCTGTGGAACAGCTGAAGATGGATCTGGACGCAGCTCTGCAATGATGCTCTCGCAGGCGCGGACATAATCCCCCACTTTGACTTTGATTTCCGCGTCAAGCGGAAGGAAAAGGTCGATCCGAGAACCGAATTTGATGATGCCGCACTGCTCTCCCGCCTTGACGGTGCTGCATTTTTTCGCGTAGCACACTATCCTGCGCGCGAAACCTCCTGCTATCTGTTTGAAAAAGATTTTCTCCCCTCCCGGCAGAGTCAGGCCCGTGCAGCTGTGCTCGTTCTCCTCGGACGCCTTCGGCTTGAATGCGAGCAGGTGTTTGCCGGGATAATACCTGTAGTAGCTCACCTCTCCGTCGGCAGGCCAGAAATTGGCGTGGACATCAAAGAAATTCATATACACCGATACCTGGATGCACTCGCAGCGGAGGTACTCCTTCTCGAAGACCCGCTCGATTATGACAACCTTCCCGTCGGCTACGGAGGATATCAGTCTTCCCGAGCCCTTGCATTTGCGAGCGGGCACGCGGAAAAAGAAAGTCTGCCAGATGCAGAACCACAGCAGCAGGGAGAGCAGCGGCCAAACGAGATAGGCGACCTTCACGCAGCGGACAAGCGCGATGGCGGCGGCGGCGCTCAGAGAGTAAACCAGAGCCAGCGTGCCTCTTGAATTCCTGTCAATCATAGAAGTCCGAAAGCAGCCAGATAGATTATGCCGAGAGGAATCCCAATCAGGCTGGAATCGAAACGGTCGAGCATCCCGCCGTGTCCCGGAATGCTGTCTCCGGAATCCTTGACGCCGCAGCTGCGCTTCCACTGCGACTCGAAAAGGTCTCCGCAGACACCTCCAAGACAGACCACCACGCCGAGCGCGGCGCTATGAAGCAGAGAATACGGCAGCCAGCCAAGCCGCCACATGACGAGAGCGGCCACAATGCTGAAAAAGAGTCCCCCCCAGAATCCCCACCAGGACTTTTTCGGAGAAATCTCCGGAGCCAGCTTGCGTGCACCGCTCTTCTGTCCGAGAAGAGAGCCTATGCAATATGCTCCGACATCCGATGTCCAGATGATGACAAACAGCGGAAGAAGCCTCCATCCGTCGAACACCGGCCCGTCCATCACGAGCATCGGAGAGAGGCAGACCGGAACGGCTATATATCCGAGTCCGGCATAGATGAGGGCCACGTCCGAGAAACCCTCCCTCTCCGGGAAGAAAATGCAGGATACCGGGATCAGCAGCAAAGGGAAGAGCGCGAGCAGGATGAGATGGGGCTCAGAGCCGAAAAACTGCGCTGCGGCGACCAGAATAAAGGCCGTTATAGCTGTCAGCAGGCCCATTTTCTGCTGTATGTGATACCTCTGCCCGAGGGTTATAGTATAGAATTCGCGGAGGGCCGAGTATAGAATGATAAGGAACAGGGCTCCGAAAAGTGTCCTGTCCCAAATCGTGCCGAAAATCATCACGACAAGAAAAACCAAACCCGTGAGGGTCCTTTTAACCAGATTATTCATTGTCTTGAGCTTCGGTGTTTTCTGTCTTTTCCTCCCGGGCTCCGCCGCCCTTGAGCCTTTCTTCCCCGTGGGTTCCGGCCTTTGGGCCGAGGAGATTCTCGATATCCTCGGAGGTTATCACCTCTTTGTCGATGAGCATCAGGGCGAGCGTCTGGAGTTTGTCCCAATTGCTCTTGAGAATCTTGGTGGTGCGGGCTGTGACCTCGTCCACGATGGCCTTCGCCTCCGCATCTATGGTCTGAGCCGTCTTCTCGCTGTAAGGCTTGGTGAGGTCGTAGCCTGTGTTGCCGCTCGAGTCATAGAATGAGATATTGCCGATCTTCTCGCTCATTCCGTAGTACGTCACCATCGCGTATGCCATCTTGGTCATCTTCTCGAAGTCGTTGAGCGCGCCTGTGCAGGGAACTCCGCCGTTGACTATCTCTTCGGCGACCCTTCCGCCGACAAGGCAGCACATCTCGTCCATCATGTCGGACTTGGACATCATCACCTTCTCATCCGGAAGGCTCCAGGTGAGACCGAGGGCCTGCCCGCGAGGTATGATGGAAACTTTGAGGACAGGATCGCAGCCGGGGAGAAGCCAGCCGGCCACTGCATGCCCCGCCTCGTGATAGGCCGTCAGACGCTTCTCGTCCGGAGACATTATCGTCTTCTTCCTCTCGATGCCTCCGACAACCCTGTCCACGGCGTCGATAAAGTCGGAATTGTCCACGTCCTTCTTACCCTTGCGGGCTGCGGTGAGCGCGGCTTCGTTGCAGACGTTGGCGATGTCGGCGCCGGAGAATCCGGGCGTCTGCTTGGCTATGGCTTCCACGTTGAAATCCTTGGAGAGCTTGAGCTTCTTGACGTGGACTGCGAAAATCTCCTTGCGTTCGTTCAGATCCGGCAGAGAGACGTGAATCTGACGGTCGAAGCGTCCGGCTCTGGTAAGGGCCTTGTCCAGAATGTCGGCGCGGTTGGTCGCGGCCAGCACGATGACTCCGCTGTTGGTGTCGAAGCCGTCCATCTCGGTGAGGAGCTGGTTGAGAGTGTTCTCGCGCTCATCGTTGGATGAGAAGCCCACATTCTTGCCTCTGGCGCGTCCGACGGCGTCGATTTCGTCTATAAACACTATGCAGGGGGCCTTCTCCTTGGCCTGTGTGAAGAGGTCGCGCACCCTGCTCGCCCCCACGCCGACGAACATCTCGACGAAATCGGAGCCGCTGATGCTGAAGAACGGAACGTTGGCTTCACCGGCCACGGCCTTCGCCAGCAGGGTCTTTCCCGTACCCGGAGGACCTACCAGCAGCGCACCCTTCGGAATCTTGCCGCCGAGGGAGGTGTACTTGGACGGATGCTTGAGGAAATCCACGATTTCCATCACCTCATCCTTGGCTCCGTACAGGCCCGCGACATCCTTGAAGGTGACGTTGACCTTGTCCTTGTCCGTGAGCTTGCCCGTGGCCTTCCCGACGTTGAACGGGTTCATTCCTCCACCGCCGCCGGCTCCGCCGCCCATCTGTCTTGACATTGAGCGGAACATCCACACGTAGAGCAGGAGAAGGAGAGCTATCGGGAGCATCCATTCAAGAATGCCGCCGAGGACATTGGTCTCATTCTCTATATACAGCTTGACCTTCGACTCTTCCTGCAGGCCGGAGTTGAGTTCGCCGATCTCGGCCTCGGGTTCGAATTTGGTGGAGGTCAGAAAGTAGAACTGCGGAGACTTCTTCGGCACTTTGCCGTTCGGGAAGAGGCCGGCGTATTTGCCGAGGCGCTCCGGACGGACGGTGACCTTTCCTCTGTAGTCATTGCGCACGAAGTGTATCTCACTGATGTCGCCCTCGCGGACCATCTCCTGCACCTGGGCCCATTCAATCTTGCTTGCCGGGGCTGAACTGTTGTCCAGAAGCATCCAGCCGATACTCACGAGGAGCACGATATAGAGGATGGACGAGAAGTTGATCCTTACCATTCTCGGTCCTTTGTTATGCTTTTTGTTTGGTTTTTGAGCCATCGTTTTTAATTTTGCGGACAAAGATACAACAAAAATGACACCATACCCCGGAGAATGCGGCATTATCCGGCTGCAAAACACCGATTCCACGAACAGAGAAGTCAGGCGCAGGATGGATTCTCTTGACAATTTGTCAATCGTTGCCGCTCTGACACAGACTGCGGGCCGCGGTCAGGGCTCCCATACCTGGTACTCCCGTTCCGGAACGGGCCTCACCTTCAGTCTGCTGCTCCGCTTCCCGGCAGAGGGCCGCTTCTCTCTGTCCATAAAAGACGTCCTTCTCATCACGGAGTTCGCGACGCTTTCCTTAAGGGAATATCTTCTCGGCCGCGGCATACAGGCCCGCATCAAGTGGCCCAACGATATCTGGGTAGGCGAGAGGAAGATCTGCGGCATCCTGATAGAGAACACTCTTGACGCGGAGATGGTCGTCAGCAGCATAGTGGGTATCGGCTTGAACGTCAATGAGACTTCCTGGCCGGAGGAATTGCCCAATCCCGTGTCGATGAAGGAGCTGAGCGGCAGGGACTATGATCTGGAAAGCGAACTTGATGCTCTCGGAGGCGTACTCGCAAAAAAATACGCGCTCTTCGGGACTGCCGAAGGGCGCGCTGAACTTGACTCCGAGTTCGCGAAATATATGTTCAGGCTTCCCTGAGGGCCTTGATGGCCGCTGCGGGATCCGCCGAACCGAATACCGAACTTCCGGCCACGGCCAGATCGACCCCCGCTTCCCTGACCGCCTTGACGGTGCCGAGGTTGATCCCTCCGTCTATCTCGATGAGGGCGCGGGAAGATTTCTTCTCCAGCTCGGACTTGAGTGCCGCCACCCTGTCGATGGACTCGTAGATGAATTTCTGTCCTCCGAAGCCGGCGAATACGGACATTATCAGGAAGTAGTCCGCCTTGCCTATGTAAGGGAAAAGTTTCTCGACCGGGACGTCCGGGTTGACCGCAACTCCCGCCTTCATCCCGAGGGACTGGATTTTCCTGATGAACGAAGATGTCCTCCTGCCGGCGGCTTCAAGGTGGAAAGAGCACATCTGCACTCCGTCCGAAGCGACTTTCTCGAACCATCTTTCCGGATGCACCACCATGAGGTGCACGTCCATCGGGGCAGTCGCTATCTTTGAGAGCTGGTCGATGACGGAAAAGCCGAACGAGATGTTGGGCACCAGCGTGCCGTCCATGACGTCCAGATGTATCACGTCGCCGCATCTGTTCACGAGCTCGACGTCCTTTTCAAGATGAAGGAAGTCGGCCGCAAGGATTGATGGTGCTATTCTGAAAGGCATAGGGAAAAACTAAAACTTTTGTGGTGAGAGTATGTTTTCTATGTCGTTGACATATTTTCTGAAAGCCTTGTCCGTACTCATCAGGTCGGTGACGGTCGTGCAGGCGTGAAGCACGGTCGCATGATCCTTGCCGCCCGTCTCCTGTCCGATAGTGGAGAGCGAGCAGTTTGATATGAGGTTGCGGCACAGATACATGGAAATCTGCCGGGCCTGGACGATCTGACGTTTGCGCGACTTGGAGAGAAGGTCGCTGCGGCTTATGTTGAAGTACTCGCATACGTTTTTCTGCACCTTCTCGATGCTGACGTCGGTCTTGGCCTCGCCGATGAGGTTTCCGCTTATCTCGGCGGCAAGCTCCATCAGGGACTTGTCTTTCTTCACGAGAGAATGAGCAATCAAGGATACGAGTATGCCCTCAAGCTCCCTGAAATTGGTCTTGACACGCTCGGCTATGAATTCCAGAACCTCGTGCGGGATGTCCACGCCCTCTTTTGCGACCCTCGCCTCCAGCATCTTGAGCCGGGTTCCGTAGTCGGGATGGGTCAGCTGCACGGAGAGCCCCCATTTGAAGCGGGACAGCAGTCTCTCTTCGAAGTTCTGAAGCTCGACCGGAGCTCTGTCCGAGGTGAAGATCAGCTGCTTTCCGTTCTGGTGGAGATGATTGAACACGTTGAAGAATGCGTTCTGGCAGCCCGGACCCATGAGATCCTGAATGTCATCCACAATCAGCACGTCAATCTTCATATAGTAGGCCAGGAAGTCCGTGACGTTGTTGCGGACGTTCACCGCCACCATATACTGAGTCTTGAATTCGTGCCCGGTCACGTAGAGGACCACGAGATCCGGGAATTTCTCCTTGATGGCGAGACCCGTCGCCTGGGCCAGATGCGTCTTCCCCAGGCCGGAGCCTCCGAAGATGAACAGCGGGTTGAACGGCGTCTTCCCCGGCGCGTCGGCGATGTTCTTGCCGGCCAGGATCCCCATCTTGTTGCACTCCCCTTCCACGATGCTGTCGAAATTGTACGACGGGTTCAGCCTCGGGTCGATATTGATCTTGCGCAGTCCCGGATATACAAAAGGATTAGGCTTCTCCGAAGTCTGAGTGACCACGGTCACTGAAGGATTCGAGGGTTTGGAGGTCATGCGGCCGTCAACTTTCATGAACGGCTGCCCCGATACGGGACGATACATGTATATGAGCCTGGCCTCGGGGCCGATCTCCCGGCGGAGAACCTTCTTCAGCAGGTCGAGGTACGCATCTTCCAGGTATTCGCGGAAGAAATCGTTGGGCACTTCGAGCGTAAGGGTGGAATCCACCAGAGAGACGGCGCGAATCGGCTTGAACCACGTGCTGAACTGCTGTGGCTCAATATTCTTCGCTATGATTTGGAGACAATTGTCCCAAACAGCCGTATGATCTTTGATGCACTCCATCGTTTTCTGTCTATTTGTGAAACCTCAAAGGTCCGGATACCGGACTCCCTGTCCGAATAGCAGTGCAAAAATGGGGATAAAAATTTGAAAAAAAATTTTGGAGACTATTGCGAATTAGATTTTTTAGACTTAAATAACGGATTCGGAATTTAGCAATCAGATATAGCTTATTTCTCTAAATTACAGAGAGTTACAAAAGGCGAATCTTCGTAATGTCTTGTTTCTGAATCGACACTAATTTGGAATTATTCTATTTTGGAACTGTCCGAAAAATCAGGGCTTTCTACTTGTCGACATTTGTTGGAGCCCCTTGCAGGCGTGACACAAAAGCGTCGGGATATTTTTTTCGGACCGTCTTGAGCGCAGCGCCCGCTGCGGACTTGTCCCGCCCGGTGCAGATATAATATTTGTATAACTTTCCGCTTTTGATGCAGACGGGCTCGTATCCGAGGAAGTCATAGTCTTTTTGCCTTACCGGCGCGGAGGTGGCGAATATCTGTATGCCCCAGACTTCGCCCTGCCCGGAGGAGGCGGAGGATGGAGTCCCGGATTTCACCGCGCTGTCCGAGGCTGCGCTCTTTCCGGCCGGGGCTCCGAGGCTCGAATCATAGCTTTCCTTGTATGACTTGAAGGCTTCGAACAGGCACTCCGCAAGTTCCTGCCGCCTGGAGGCCTGTCTGATTATGGCGAGGTCGGAGCCGTTGGAGATGAAGCCGAGCTCCACGAGCACGGAGGGCATCGCCGTTTTCCAGAGCACGAGGAAAGGGTCCTGCGATACTCCCCTGTCACCTTTGATGGGGCCCTTCTTGAGCTTCGCGCTCGCTATCTGGGCGAATTTCAGGCTCTGCTCCAGATGGGAATTCTGCGTCAGGGCCATGAATATGTAGGATTCGGGGTCGGATGGGTCGAAGCCGCTGTAGTTTGTGCTGTAGTCGTCTTCGAGCATTATGACGGAGTTCTCCCTGCGGCACACTTCCATGTTGTTCGCGAAGAGGTCCCTGTTCTTGTTGGACGACTGGCCGAGCACGTGCACCGAAAACCCGTTGGGGGATTTGCTTCCGGCCGCGTTGATGTGGATGGAGATGAACAGGTCGGCGTTCGCGTCGTTGGCTTTGGCGGCCCTCTCGCTCAGGCCGACGCTCTCGTCCCGGTCTCTTGTCAGGATGACCTTGACGTCGGGATAGGCTTCCTTTATAAGGTCGGAGAGCTTGCGCGAGATGTCGAGCGTGAGCGTCTTTTCATAGGTCTTCCCGTCTGCGCTGACGCAGCCCGAGTCCTTCCCGCCGTGTCCGGCATCTATCACCACCGTGGACAGACCGAAAGCCCCGGCTGCCATCTCCGCGCAGAAAAAGAGCACGGCCGTAATTATGCAGATTGTGCGTTTCAAATAAATATGCTACTTTTGCAGGTTAGCAAATATACGAATTTTTCTTTCAGTTGAGAAAGGCCGTACACATATTCACCCTGACGCTGATGCTCTTCACGCTCAGCGTATGCGTTTCGCAGGCACAAAGCCGACGTCCGCGCACTTCGGCATATGGGGTGATGGTTCAGAAGAAGGTCGTGCAGCCCGATTCTGCCGAGCTCGCCCGCAGGGACTCCGTCCACAGGGCGGATTCCATCCACCGTATCGACTCCATCGCGATGCTCGGGAAGAGCTCCCTTGAAAGGCCGGCCTTCTCCGCCGCCAAGGATTCAATCGTGGAGGTGTTCACCGGCGGCCAGCGCAAGATTTACTACTACGGCGACGTGACCGTCAAATATCAGGACATGGAGCTCACCGCCGACTACATGGAGTATGACATGAAGACGGGGGTGGTATTCGCGCGCGGCAACTATGACAGCACCGAAGGGGAATGGGTCGGACGGCCGGTGATGAAGCAGGGGGAGAAGACATATAATATGCAGGAGGTGCGCTACAATTTCAACTCCAGAAAGGCCCGCATCACCAACATGACCACGACGGAGGAGGAAGCCTCGATCCACGGCGACAACATCAAGATGATGCAGGACCAGTCGATCAATCTGACAAGCGGCAAATATACGGTCTGCGATGCTGCCAACCCTCATTACTATCTGGCTCTCACCACCGCCAAGATAATCCGGAAGCCGAGCCAGAAGACGGTTTTCGGCCCTGCGTACATGGTGGTGGAGGACGTGAAGATCCCCTTTATCGGGCTTCCCTTCGGCTTCATCCCCAAGCGGCCCCAGCGCTCCACCGGGCTTCTGATGCCGACGTTCGGAGAGGAGGAGGCGCGCGGCTTCTACATGCGCGACCTCGGAATGTATTTCGTGTTCGGCGATTACCTCGACCTGTCCGTCACCGGGGATTATTTCACCCTCGGTTCATGGGCGGTCAACGTCAACTCCCGTTACAAGGTCAACTACAAGTTCAACGGCACGTTCGCGGTGAACTATTCCAATGACCAGACGGGAGAGAAGGGCACCTCGGAGTTCTTCCAGACCAGAAACTTCGGAGTGAAGTGGTCTCATTCCCAGGATTCCAAGGCCCATCCCGGCTCCACGTTCAGCGCCTCGGTCAACTTCCAGAGTCCTTCGAACAACCGCTACAATTCCACCAACATCACCCAGGCCCTCGAGACCCAGGCATCGTCATCCATCTCATATTCAAGGAATTGGGAGGGCAAGTTCAACCTCAGTCTCAACGCCCTGCACAGCCAGAACTCCAGAGATTCCTCCTACACCTTCACCCTTCCGAACGTAACCTTCTCCGTCTCGACCTTCTACCCGTTCAAGAAGAAGGTGCGCGCCGGCAAGGAGGCGTTCTACGAGAAGATTTCTTTCGGCTACAGCACGTCGCTCCAGAACAAGATCTCCTTCAAGTCGTCGGAATTCAAGCAGCCGGGGCTTCTCAACCGGCTGCAGAACGGAATGACGCACAACTTCTCTATCGGATTGCCGAACTTCCAGCTGTTCAAATACATAAGCATTGCTCCGAGCGTGCAGTACGGGCAGAACTGGTTCTTCCGCAAGAACGAATACGTGTATAATTCCGAGACCGACAAGGTGGAGCTGCAGGAGGGCCGCCAGTTCGGCACGCTCGGCATCACGCAGAACTATTCTTTCTCCACCTCGATGAGCACCCGGCTCTACGGAACCTTGAATTTCGGCAAACAGAACAAGGTTCAGGCGATAAGGCATGTCGTCTCCCCTTCCCTGTCGATGTCCCTGAGCCCGGAGAAGGGCACATATGCCAACGGTTACCGTACGCTGTACTACACCGACAATTCGGGTACGGAGCAGGAATACCAGTACAACGTGTATTCCGGGCAGATGTACTCCCCTCCAAGCAGGGGCAGGTCCGCGACGGCGTCCCTGAGCATAGGCAACAATCTTGAAGCCAAGGTCAGAGACTATGCCGACACGACGGGTTCCGGGGTCAAGAAGGTGAAGCTGATCGACCAGCTGACGTTCAACACGGGGTATAATTTCCTGGCCGACTCCTTGAAAATGAACACCGTGTCGATGTCGATGTCCACCTCCCTCTTCAACAAGATCTCCCTGAGCGCGAGCGCCGGCTTCGACCCCTACGCCATCGGGCCGGGGGGCAGGAAGGTCAATTCTTTCGCCATCACCAAGGGACAGGGTCTCGCGAGGCTCACCAACGTGAGCGCCTCCGCTTCCTATTCCATCTCCGGCAAGGGCACGATCAACGGGAATGACGGCTCCAAGACGCGTACGGGAGGATCATCTTCCGGCTCGGGGAGCGCCTATCAGAGAAATTACTATCATCCGGTGACCGGAGAGTATATTCCGGGGGGATGGCTGTATTACGCCAACCCCAATGCTCCGTGGAGCCTTAATTTCAGCGCAAACTTCAGCCTGTCGCGCAGTTACTCCTATGACGCCGAACTCGCCAAGCTTATGACGAGCGACAGGTATAATGCCTCGATGCAGCTTTCCGGCTCGCTGAAACTGACCCCGAGGATGTCCTTCACGGCATCTTCCGGCTTCGACTTCATCGCCAAAGAGGTGACTTCGACCCAGATCAGCGCGACCTATGACCTGCACTGCTTCAATATCGCCGTAAGCTGGGTTCCTCTCGGCACTTGGAAATCTTACAGTTTCCGGATCGCCGCCAATGCCGCCGCGCTCGCGGACATTCTCCGCTTCAAGAAGAGCGACAGTTATTGGGATAACTAAAATAAATTAGTTATATTTGCACGATTAAAAGTCGCCCTGTGAATCTGACACCGGGGATCATTCATTTATTATCGTTTATTTATGCCACACAGACTTACGGAACTGAACGCGATGACACGGGAGCAGCTTGAGTCAATAGCGACAGAACACAATGTCAAAACAATAAAAAAACTGGACGATGAAAACCTCGCCTTCGCCATCATCGACGCCGAGGCCAAGGAAGAGTCCGTAAAACCTGTCCCGGAAAAGCCAAAAGCGCGCAGAGGCCGTCCGCCAAAGCAGAAGAATGCCTCCGCCGAAGCCAAAGCCGAAGATGCGGGCAGTCCGAAAGATGGTCAGAAACCGTCCGAGACTGAAAAAAAGGAAAAATCCAAGCCGGGACGCAAAGTTCAGAAAGCCTCTCAGAAACCTCTCCAGAATACGGAGGGCGAGCAGCAGCAGTCCGACTCCCAGCCGAAAAAACGCGGGCGCAAGCCAAAGAACAGACAACAACAACAGGAGGAGGCTTCCGGCCCGCAGCTTTTCCCGGTAGAGCAGGAAATGGCGGCCCCGGCAGCGGAAAAAGCCTCGGCTTCAGTGGAGGCGGCCCCTGAAGTCGCCGCAGTGAAGCCTGCAGTCCCCGAGACCAGAGCGAACGGGCAGCAGCCGAGGAAAACGGGCGGAGACAGCCGCTCCCTTGAGAAGGTGCTGGAGAAGGTTCAGGCGAAGGTGCAGGAAAAGGCGAACGAACGCGCAGTACCTCAGACCCAGAAGCCACAGCAGATGCCGCAGCAGCAGAACCGGCAGAACAACCAGCCGCGTCCTGCCCCGATATATTACGAAGGCACCGTGGAAGCGTCCGGAGTGCTCGAAATAATGCCGGACGGATATGGTTTCCTGCGTTCATCCGACTACAATTATCTCAACTCCCCCGATGACATTTACGTTTCCCAGCAGCAGGTCAAGATGAACGCCCTGAAGAGCGGAGACAGCGTGACCGGCGAGATTCGCCCGCCGCGCGAGGGAGACAAATATTTCCCTCTCGCGAGCGTAAAGTCCGTCAACGGACGCACCCCGGAGTTTATCCGGGACAGGGTTCCGTTCGATTTTCTCACCCCTCTCTTCCCTGACGAGAAATTCAACCTTCTGGGCAACGGACACGAAAAAGACAGGAGCTGCCGCATCGTGGACATGTTCTCTCCTATCGGCAAGGGTCAGAGAATGCTTATCGTCTCCCCTCCGAAAGCCGGTAAGACGCTCTTGCTCAAGAGTATCGCCAATGCCATAGCCGACAACCATCCGGAAGTTTACGAGATTGTGCTCCTCGTTGACGAGCGTCCGGAGGAGGTTACCGACATGCAGCGTTCGGTCAAGGCCGAGGTTGTGGCTTCCACCTTCGACGAACCGGCCGAGAAGCATGTGAAGGTGGCCAACATGGTCATCGAAAAAGCCCGCAGGCTTGTGGAGTGCGGACACGACGTGGTTATCCTTCTTGATTCCATCACGCGTCTCGCCCGCGCATACAACACCGTGCAGCCGGCATCCGGAAAGGTGCTGACCGGAGGTGTGGACGCGAACGCCCTGCAGAAGCCGAAGCGCTTCTTCGGAGCGGCCCGGAACATCGAGGGCGGCGGTTCTCTCACGATATTGGCGACCGCCCTTACGGAGACCGGCTCCAAGATGGACGACGTGATTTTCGAGGAGTTCAAGGGGACCGGCAACAGCGAAATCCAGCTTGACAGGACACTCGCCAACAGGAGGATATTCCCTGCCGTCAACGTGCTTCTGTCCGGAACCAGACGCGATGATCTCCTGTATCCGAAAGACCAGGGTCAGAGGATATGGATCCTGCGCAAGCTCCTCGCCGACATGAACCCTACCGAAGCGATGAACTTCATGCTTCAGCTCATGGACGAGTACAAGACCAATCAGGATCTGCTTGACAACATGTCCAAGGTCTCACCTCGGGAGGCGAAGTTCTACGACAATTATTGATGCCTCTGGCACAATGACAAAAAAAGCGCTCCGAAACGGGGCGCTTTTTTATATTTATTTCGTTCCGAAAATCCTGTCTCCGGCATCGCCGAGACCCGGGACGATGTAGGCGTCGGAGTTGAGACGCTCATCCACTGCGGCCACGTAAATATCTACGTCCGGATGCATCTCCTGCACTTTCTTGATGCCCTCCGGAGCAGCCACAAGGCACATGAGACGGATATTGGTGCAGCCCCTCTCCTTGAGCATGGTGAGAGCGTCGCAGGAACTGCCTCCGGTGGCGAGCATCGGATCGGTGACGATGACGAGTCTCTGGCTGATGTCTTCCGGGAGTTTGCAGTAATAGACTACCGGAGTGTGCGTTTTCTCGTTGCGGTAAAGCCCTATGTGGCCCACCTTTGCAACCGGCACCAGGGTCTGGAGTCCGTCAACCATCCCAAGTCCCGCACGGAGTATGGGAACGATGGCAAGCTTGCGGCCGCTGACTTTGTGCGCCTTCGTCCTGCATATCGGGGTTTCTATTTCGACTTCCGTCAAAGGCAGGTCGCGGGTGACTTCATAGCCCATGAGGAGTGCGATTTCCTTGAGGAGTTCGCGGAAATCCTTGGACCCGGTCTCCTTCTGTCTCATGATGGTCAGCTTGTGCTGGATCATAGGATGGTCGATAACGTGTAATTGGCTCATAAGAGAATGAAAATTTAGGTAAAGATACGACTTTTTTCGTAATTTTGTGAGGATGTATATCTCATAAGTCGCGATGTTACGTATTTACTGCAAGAACACGGGAACGTTCCGGGAGTTCCCCGAGGGTTCCACTCTTCTGGACATGATTCCCGCGTTTGACTTCGAACGTCCCTATGACATAATCTCCGCCAAGGTGAACAATGTCTCCCAGGGCCTGAAATTCCGCGCTTTCAACAACCGCGACGTGGAGTTCCTCGACTACAGGACCTATTCCGGGCGCAACGTGTACTGCCGCTCCCTCTGTTTCCTGCTGTGCAAGGCCGCGCAGGATATCTACCCCGGGTGCAAGGTCGTGATCCGCCGCCCCATCTCGAAGGGCTATTTCTGCCGCCTTGACAAGCCGGGAGGAGAGTCCCTGCACCGGGAGGACATAGAGGCCATCCGGGAAAGGATGTCGCAGCTGGTGGAGGCCGACGTTCCGCTCCGGCGCCACGAAGTGCAGGCCGGGGAGGCTGAGGAGCTTTTCGGCCGTCTCGGCCAGACTGACAAGGTGAAACTTATCCGGACATGCGGAGAGGTGTATGTAAGTTATTATACCATCGAGGGTACCGCCGACTACTATTGCGGGCCGCTCGTCCCGAGTACGGGATATCTCAAGATATGGAGCGTCACCCCCTATCACGGAGGGATACTCCTGAGAGTCCCCGACCGCCATCATCCCGAATCCCTCGCCCCGTTCTACGAACAGCCGAAGACCTTCGACGTGTTCTCCGAATCCATCAGATGGAACAGGATAATGGGGCTGGACAACGTGGGGGACGTGAATCTCGCCTGCATGAGCGGCAAGGCTTCTGACCTGATACAGGTGGCGGAAGCGCTGCAGGAGAAAAAAATCGTCCAGATCGCCGAGGAAATCGATACTAAATACAAGTCCCCGAACCCTGTCCGCATCGTGCTCATCACAGGGCCTACCAGCAGCGGCAAGAGCACTTTCTGCAAGAGGCTCAGCGTGCAGCTCAAGGCCTGCGGACTGCTTCCCATATCATTCTCCACGGATGACTATTTCGTCAACCGGCTCGACACACCGAAGCTTCCGGACGGAAGTTTCGATTTTGACAATTTCGACACCGTGGATCATGACGCTCTCCAGAAGGATGTGCTCAGGCTCCTTTCCGGAGAGGAGGTGGAAGTGCCCGAGTATAATTTCACCACAGGAATCAGGGAGTACAACGGCAAGAAGCTCAAGCTCGTCCCGGGGGCGGTGCTGCTGATAGAGGGTATTCACGCCTTGAACCCCGCGCTGCTGGACAAGGTTCCGGATTCCGAGAAGTTCAAGATTTTCATAAATACCATAACGAGCATCTCCCTCGATGACCACAACTGCATTCCGACCAGCGACAACCGGCTGCTGCGGCGCATTGTGAGGGATTTCAACAAGGGGGCCTTCACCGCCCGCGAGACGATTTCCAACTGGCCGAATGTCCGCAGAGCGGAGGTAAGGTGGATTTATCCCTATCAGGAGGATGCCGACGTCCTGTTCAACTCGGCTTACCTCATCGAGTTCGCCGTGCTCCGGAACCACGCCGAATCCATCCTGGCCACCGTTCCGAAGAACTGCCCCGAGTACAGCGAGGCCAGCCGTCTGCTGACGTTCCTCCACTACTTCACCCCTGTGTCGGACAAGGAGATACCGGTCACTTCATTTATGAAAAGTTTTATAGGATGAAAATTAAACTCCCTTCAGATTTCTCTCCCGAAGAGCGGAGGCAGCGGGCGATGTCGCTCTTCCGTCAGGGCTACAACTGCTGTCAGGCGGTGACTCTGGCTTTTTCTGACCTGCTCTCTGAAGAAGGCTTCTCGGCCGGGCAGCTTGCCCTGATCGGCTCCGGCTTCGGCGGGGGCATGGCGCGGATGCGCGAAGTGTGCGGAAGCTTCAGCGGGGCCGTGATGATGGCGGGATTCATCTCCCCCGCCGCGGATCCGACCGCAAAGGAGGCCCGCAGGGACAATTATGCTCTTGTTCAGGAGTTTGCGGAAGAGTTCAAGCGCAGGAACGGCGGGAGCATTGTCTGCCGGGAGCTGCTCGGTCTCTCCCCCGCCGCGAAAGAGGGGCCAGTCCCGTCGGAGCGCACCCCGGAGTTCTACCGCAAGAGGCCGTGCGAGCAGATTATCGGGAATGCGGCGATGATAGTCGCGGAATATCTTTTACAGACAAGCAAGTGATTAAAAAAAGATAATCTTATGAGTTTCAAGAAAATTGTAGTCGCAGGCGGAGGGGTGCTCGGAAGTCAGATTGCATACCAGTCCGCGTACAAGGGCTTTGATGTCACCATTTGGCTGAGAAGCCCGGAATCCATCGGCAGAACGCAGCCTAAGCTGGACAGGCTTCATGGCATTTATGCCGATACTCTCTCGCGGATGAACACCCCGGAGGGTCGCAGCCCGATGGTGTGGTGTGGCGGACTTTCTGATCTACGGAGCTTCAACTATGAGGCTGCCGCTGCGGCAAACGAAAAGGCTCCTCATAAAATCGTACTGGAGCTTGACATGGCAAAGGCCTTTGAGGACGCCGACCTTCTGATTGAGGCCCTGGCGGAAGACCCTAAGTCCAAAATCGAATTTTATAAGAAGGCCTCCCCCCTCCTCCCGGAGAAGACCGTGATAGCGACCAATTCCTCCACGCTGCTGCCATCGATGTTCGCATCCTGCACCGGCAGACCGGAGAAATATCTCGCCATGCATTTCGCGAACAATATCTGGAAAGGCAACACCGCCGAGATAATGGGGCATCCCGGCACGCAGCAGAAATACTACGACGAGGTGGTGGAATTCGCGAAGGAGATAGGGATGGTGCCTCTTCTGCTCAAGAAAG
Organism: Paludibacteraceae bacterium; assembly: GCA_963637465.1. Taxonomy (GTDB): domain Bacteria; phylum Bacteroidota; class Bacteroidia; order Bacteroidales; family UBA932; genus Cryptobacteroides. The sequence goes on along the minus strand of CAVHNN010000011.1, from coordinate 5,123 downwards.
AGCAGCCAGGCTACATCCTCAACACACTGCTGGTGCCGCTTCTCAACAGCGGACTCTATCTCTGGGCTGCCGGAGTGTCCGACCCGGCCACGATAGACCTCACCTGGAGGCTGGCTACAGGCGCGCCTTACGGCCCGTTCCAGATTCTGGACACCGTGGGAGTCACCACCGCCTACAATATCGTCGCCATGAGGCCCGATGCCAAGGATCCGTCAAGCATCACGGGGATCATTGCATCGAAGCTCAAAGCAATGATAGACGAGGGCAAACTGGGGGTCAACGCGGGAGAAGGATTCTATAAGTACAGATAGGAAGTTGTCATGACAGATAAAAAGGAGCGGCCGGCGATTCTTCGCCGGCCGCTCCTTTTTCATATATGGCGCCGCTTGCTGATTACAGGGCCTGAGCGACAGCAACTGCGACAGCGACCGTGGCTCCCACCATAGGGTTGTTGCCCATTCCGAGGAAGCCCATCATCTCTACGTGAGCCGGAACTGATGAGGAACCGGCGAACTGAGCGTCGGAGTGCATGCGGCCCATAGTGTCGGTCATGCCATAGGAAGCAGGGCCTGCGGCCATGTTGTCCGGGTGAAGGGTACGGCCGGTGCCGCCGCCTGACGCAACTGAGAAGTATGGCTTGCCGGCGAGGGTGCGCTCCTTCTTGTAGGTGCCTGCCACCGGATGCTGGAAACGGGTAGGGTTGGTGGAGTTGCCGGTGATGGAAATGTCCACATCCTCCTTCCACATGATGGCTACGCCTTCGCGTACGTCATCCGCACCGTAGCAGCGCACTCCCCCGCGCACTCCGTCGGAGTACTTGGTCTCGGAAATCACCTCGACCTTGCCGCTGTAGTAGTCGAACTGGGTCTGAACATAGGTGAATCCGTTGATTCGGGAGATGATCTTGGCGGCATCCTTGCCGAGACCGTTCAGGATGACGCGAAGAGGCTTCTTACGTACCTTGTTGGCCATCTCGGCAATCTTGATGGCTCCTTCGGCGGCGGCGTATGACTCGTGGCCGGCGAGGAAGGCGAAGCAGCCTGTCTCCTCGCTCAGGAGTCGTGCGGCGAGGTTGCCGTGTCCGAGTCCTACCTTGCGGTCATCAGCCACGGATCCCGGGATGCAGAAAGCCTGAAGTCCCTCTCCGATGGCCTCCGCAGCCTCGGCGGCGTTCTTCACGCCTTTCTTGATGGCAATGGCGGCACCCACGACATAGGCCCACTTCGCATTCTCGAAGCAGATCTTCTGGGTGTCTTCGCACATCTTGTAAGGATCGACGCCCTTGGCGTCACAGATGGCCTTGGCCTCATCGATGTCCTTGATTCCGTATTTGTTGAGAGCTGCATTGATCTGATCGATGCGACGCTCGTAGCTTTCAAAAAGTGCCATAGTGTCTCTTACTCTTTACGTGGGTCAATATACTTTACAGCCTCAGTGAAACGGCCATAGGTCCCCTTGGCCTTCTCAATCGCCTCAGGGCCGGTCGCGCCGCCCTTGAGAGCGTCCATCAGCTTGCCGAGGTTCACGAACTCGTAGCCGATCACCTCGTTGTTGGCGTCGAGAGCCATGCGGGTGCAATACCCTTCCGTCATCTCAAGATAGCGGCTGCCCTTGGCGCGGGTGCCGTACATCGTGCCGACCTGGCTGCGGAGGTTCTTGCCGAGATCCTCAAGCGAGCCGCCGACAGGAAGTCCGCCCTCGGAGAAGGCTGACTGCGTGCGTCCGTAAACAATCTGGAGGAAGAGCTCGCGCATCGCCGTGTTGATGGCGTCGCAGACAAGGTCAGTGTTGAGCGCTTCGAGGAGCGTCTTGCCCGGAAGGATCTCGGAAGCCATGGCGGCCGAGTGTGTCATGCCGGAGCATCCGATGGTCTCGACGAGAGCCTCCTCGATGATGCCGTCCTTGACGTTCAGAGTCAGCTTGCAGGCTCCCTGCTGAGGCGCACACCAGCCGATGCCGTGGGTCAGGCCGGAGATGTCTTTGATTTCCTTTGCGTGCACCCATTTCCCCTCTTCGGGAATCGGGGCGTTGGCGTGGTTGGCGCCTTTTGCAACGCAGCACATCTGCTGCACTTCTTTCGTGTAAATCATATTCTTGTATGTGTAAGTTTTTCGCGCCGCGAATATACTGAAAAAGTCGATATTTTACAAGCCTACACGTGCTTCAGTTCCATATAAGTGGCCCCTATCTGGGCGCCGAACACTCCGCCGATGAAGCCCACGAGATCCCCCTGGGAAATCTTGCCGTCACGGGTCAGCACCTCTATCGACTTCGCGGAGAACTCCTCCTTGTCATTGACTTTTGAAAAAGGATAGGCCTTGATTCCGAACACGAGGGCGAGCTCCCTCATGGTGTAGCTGTTGTAACACATGGCATAAACGGGGACTCTGGGCCGGAAAGTGGACAGGTAGCGCCCCACACGTCCGGTATAAGTGTCGAATACAAGGGCTTTTACCGGCAGTTCGTGGGTGGCGGCCACAAGCGCCCTCGCAAGAACCACGGCCACGGGTTTGACCGCCTTGCGCAGGTTGAGCTCCAGATTGACGTCGATGGTCTTCTCCGTCTGCTGCGCAATCCGGGTCATCGTCTTCACCGCCTCCTCCGGATATTTTCCGAACGCGCTCTCCCCGCTGAGCATTATGGCGTCGGCGCTCTGGAATATGGCGTTCGCGACGTCGGTCACCTCGGCCCTTGTCGGACGCGGGTTCTCGATCATGCTCTGAAGCATCTGGGTGGCGATGATGACGGGCTTTTTGCGGTCCCTGCAGGCCTTCACGATATCCCTTTGTATCAGAGGAATGCGCTCGGCGGGAATCTCGACTCCCAGGTCCCCGCGGGCAACCATGATCCCGTAGCTGTAGGTGAGAATATCGTCAAGATTGTCTATGCCCTGCTGATTCTCGATTTTGGCGATGATCTTCAGATGGCTGTTCCTTGAATCCAGGATTTCCTGAATCTCGTGCAGGTCGCGTGCGCTGCGGACGAAAGAGTGCGCGATGAAGTCTATGTCGGCATCAATCGCCCAGGCGATGAACATACGGTCTTTCTCCGTCACCGCCGGGAGGTTGATGTGCACCGAGGGGATGTTGACGCTCTTGTGGCCCTTGATTATCCCCTCGTTCATCACCCTGCAGATGAGTCTCCCCGCTTCTTTCCCGATGACGGAAAGATCCACGGAACCGTCGTCTATGAGAATGTCCGAACCTACCGGCACGTCATCGGCCAGATGCGGATAGGTCGTGTACAGCACTCCCTTGCGGCAGGCCCGGGAAGGGTCGTCGATTATCTCCACGGTCTCCCCCGTCCTCGCGATGAAGCCCACTGAATCGGCCATCTGGGTGAGCCGTACCTCCGGACCCTTGGTGTCTATGAGTATGGCTATCCGGTCGGAAACCTTCCTTACGTTGTCCACGATTTTCTGCGCACCCTCGAGAGTCGCGTGGGCGGAGTTTATCCGCACGACGTTCATCCCGTTTTCATACAGCCGGCGGATGAAATCCACATCGCAGCGGTTGTCGGCGATGGTGCATATGATTTTAGTCTTCTTGTCAACCATAATGTTCTTCGGCAAATATCCCTTTTGGATACTGGGTGCAAAATTAACTAAAATCGAAGATATTTTTGGGGGCGATTGCTAAATTTGCAGCATGAATTCCATGTTTGCAGACGATATAATATGCGCTCCGGCGACAATTCCCGGGACCGGAGCCATTTCAGTAGTGAGAATCAGCGGGAAAGGGAGTCTGGAACTTGCCGGCGGGGTCGTCAGTCTGAAAAGGGGCGGACTTGCCGAAGCCGCCGGCTACACGCTGCACTACGGTACCGTCTATGCCGATTCCCACAGCGGGGAGATTCTGGATGAAGTGCTGGTGAGCGTCTTCCGCGCGCCGCATTCCTACACCGGAGAGGATTCCGTGGAGATTTCCTCTCATGCGTCGAAATATATTGTCGAAAGGCTGCTGCAGCGGCTGCTTGACGCCGGGGCCCGTGTCGCCGGTCCCGGAGAATTCACCCGAAGGGCTTTTGTAAATGGCAAGATGGATCTGGCTCAGGCGGAGGCCGTCGCCGATGTGATTTCCGCACAGAGCGAAGCCGCGCACAGAGTGGCTTTCAACCAGCTTAAGGGGGGATTTTCCAAGGAGTTGAAGGGCCTGAGGGACGAGTTGCTGAGGATGACTTCCCTGCTGGAACTGGAACTGGATTTCAGCGAGGAGGACGTGGAATTCGCCAGCCGGGAGGAGCTCTCCTCGCTGCTTGATGAGGCGATACGGCATATCCGTTCGCTCACCGATTCTTTCCGCTATGGCAACGCGCTCCGAGGCGGGGTTCCGGTCGCCATCGTCGGCGCGGTCAATGCCGGCAAGAGCACCCTTCTGAACGCCCTTCTCTGCGATGAGCGCGCCATTGTCTCGGACATCGAGGGCACCACCCGCGACACCGTCGAGGAGACGATGACGATAGGCGGCGTTCTGTTCCGCTTCATAGATACGGCAGGCCTTCGGGACACGTCCGATGCGGTTGAGAAAATCGGCATCTCAAGATCTTATAAGAAGATGTCCGAGGCTTCCGTCGTCCTCGCCCTGCTCGATGTGACAAAGTCCGACGGAGCCCTCGCCGCAGAACTGTCCGGACTTCTCCCGCTTGTCGATTTCAGACAGCAGAAATTATTCATCGCGCTCAACAAAACCGACGGGCTTCCTCGGGAAGAGCTTGACAAGAAAAAAGTTTTCGTTCAAAACCTTGTCGTTTCCGCTTCTGAGAAATCGGCCGGCGCGGTGGTGCCTTCGGATTCCGGCCGGCCGGAGCTTGATGCGGAGAAAATTGAAGTGCTGACCATCTCGGCAAAGACCGGAGCCGGACTGGATGAGCTGAGGCGGCTGCTGTCGGATTCCCAAAAGTCCGCCGCTCCGGGGCCCGACCAGACCGTCGTGACCAATCTCCGCCATTATCAGGCCCTGATGAAGGCCTCGGAGGCCCTTGAGGATGTCAAGACCTCCCTTCTCGCCGGCAGCACTCCCGACCTCCTCGCCGAAGACCTCCGGCAGGCCCTCCGTCACCTCGGCTCCATCGTCGGCGAAGTTACCTCAGATGAGGTGCTTGGGGAGATTTTCGGAAGGTTCTGC
>CAVHNN010000010.1:0-46348 GCA_963637465.1 Paludibacteraceae bacterium | reverse complement strand
CACCCCCGAGCACCGCCGCTCCTTCCACCCGAAGGCACTCGAAGCAAGTTTGTTTGATATTTGACTGTATATGTATAATGCGATTTCATTGTTTTCCGGTGCAATGGGGCTGGATTTGGGGATAGAAAAGGCAGGGTTCAAAATCCGTGTCTGCGTTGAAATGGACAAGAATGCCGTTGCAACTATACGACAGAACTCAAATACGCCTGTGATAGACCGGGACATCTGCACGGTTTCCACCGAAGAGATTTTAAGTACGGCGGGTTTGTCAAAAAAAGATGTCACTCTTGTCGTAGGCGGCCCGCCCTGTCAGGCTTTTTCAACAGCCGGACGGCAGAGAGGTCTTTCAGACTTCAGAGGCCACGTCATCCTACAATATTTAAGGATTGTTTCGGACATCAAGCCTGAATATTTTGTCCTTGAGAATGTGCGGGGATTACTTTCCGCAAAGTTGAACCACGTCCCGGACGAGTACTCCGGCTACGAACAGATAAAAGATAAAAAAGGAAGTGTTCTGGCCTTTCTGACCGACCAATTCAAACATTTGGGATATAGCATCAGTTACGCTCTTCTGAATGCCGCAAACTATGGCGTGCCGGAAAAGAGAGAAAGGGTGATTGTCATCGGACATCTCGGGGAAAGAGTTCCACTGCCCACTCCGACACATTCGGAAAGCGGTTCATTCGGAACAAAAAAATGGGTTACCCTCAAAGATGCGTTAAAAGGTCTCGGTGCCGCAGAAACAATGCATTACATTCCTTTAAGGCCTAAAACCGCACCTTATATGCGACTTTTGAAAGAAGGTCAGAACTGGAGGGATCTCCCGGACGAAGCGGCAAGGGAAGCCATGGGCAAGGCTTATTTCCTCGGCGGCGGGAAAACCGGCTTTTTGCGCCGGCTGAGTTTTGATGAACCCGCACCAACTCTGGTCACCAGCCCGACTATGCCGGCAACACTGCTATGCCACCCGACGGAACTGCGCCCCCTGTCCATTGAAGAATATGCCCGCATCCAGCAATTTCCGGACAATTGGAAATTCAACGGAAACATAGAGACCATCTACAAACAAATCGGCAACGCCGTCCCTGTCGGTCTTGGTTATGCGGTAGGAATGCAGATAATGCGGCATATAAACAATGCTATTAACAAAGACGAGGAAGCCAATAATCAGATTCCGTATTCAAGATACAGAAATTCCGTAGATGACGAACTTTGCAGACTATTTGATAACAAACGAAAATATAATGGGAAATAACGATCTTATTCAAATAATTGAACAATATGTTGAGGATAACATTCATCGATTCCACGAATCTCGCATATCCAAGCTCAATACACTTAAGCTGGACTATCTTCTGAAGAAAAAGAATCCTTACCTATACAGGGCAAAAGACCTCAACACTCCCGAATCAATAGTTCAATCACTTGCCGCGGCTTTTATGTCTTCAGCAGAGGAAACAATGTTTGGAGACTGGCTTGAACAATTGGCATTATTCGTCGCCAGCCACGTCTATGGCGGGTATAAAAGTGGAGCGGAAGGCATAGATCTGGAAATGAACAAGGATGGAATACATTATTTTGTCAGTATCAAATCCGGGCCGAATTGGTCTAATTCCGCCTCTAAAGCAAAGTTACTGAAAGACTTTGAAAAAGCGCAGAAGATTTATCGCACGGGCGGCAACAAAAACCTGTCTGTCCCGATAGAGGGATGTTGCTATGGAAAAGACAATAAACCGGAGATTTTGGTCTTTCATTTCCGGTTCCGACTCGCTCTATACCGACATTATAGAGCCGATGGGTACGAACGCGCACGCTCATAATGAGGACTACAAGAAAGAGTACGACAGGATGATTACCAAATTCACAAAAAGATTCTCAGAGGAATACTGTGACGACAATGGCAATATAAATTGGAATAAAATATTGAAAATCAATTCAGGAAAGGCATGAAAAAAATCTTGTCAACCATCTTTTCCATCATCCTCATTATGCCGTCGGCAAGGGCCGACGAGGGGATGTGGATGCTGCCGCTGCTTGAGAAAATCAACGCGGACGCGATGCGCAATCTCGGGTCAAGGCTCACTCCGGACCAGATCTACAGCATCAACCATTCATCCATCAAGGATGCCATTGTGCAGTTCGGCGGCGGATGCACCGGGGAAATCATCTCCGGAAGCGGATTGCTGGTAACCAACCACCACTGCGGCTACAGCAGCATTCAGGCGCTGTCTTCCGAAGAGCACAACTATCTCGAAGACGGATACTGGGCCTCTGACCGCAGCGGGGAGATTCCGGTGCCGGGACTGACGGTGAAGTTTCTCCAGAAGATGACGGACGTGACCGGCAAGGCCGGGGACGACGAATCACGGGAGAAGCTCATCGAGAAGGCCGTCAAGGATAACCCTCACTGCTCCGCCCAGATTGTCAGCTTCTTCAACGACAATGTCCAATACCTTGTGGTATATAAAGTCTATCGTGATGTCAGATTCGTCGGCGCGCCGCCGGCATCGCTGGGCAAGTTCGGCGGTGACACGGACAACTGGATGTGGCCTCGTCACACCTGCGACTTCTCGATGTTCAGAGTCTATGCCGGGACGGACAACGAACCTGCGGACTATTCCGAGAGCAATGTCCCGATGTCCCCGAAGCAGTTCCTCAACGTCTCTCTCAAAGGTGTCCGGGAGGGCGACTTCGCGATGATCATGGGCTACCCGGGCAGAACTCAGCGTTACCAGACCTCTTCCCAGCTTGAAGATATGCTGGAAATCAATGATATCCGCATCGCCTCACGCGGAATCCGTCAGGACGTGCTCTGGAAAGAGATGAGAGCCGATGACAAGGTGGGACTGCAATATGCGAGCAAATACGCCTCCTCCTCCAACGGGTGGAAGAAGTGGATCGGGATGAAGGAAGCTTTCGCCAAGCTCAACGTCATCGGCCGCCAGAAGGAAAAGGAAGCCGGACTCGGAGAGTGGATTGGAGCGAAGAAAAGCCGGCTCAAGAAATACTCGGATCCTGTGGAAAGCATCGCCGCCGCAGTGGAAGGCCGCAAGAGTGCATACAGGGACTACACCCTGCTTTCGGAGACCCTCGCCAAGATAGAGCTGATCGGCCTCGTGAAAGCGGAAGACGCTTCCGACTATAAGGACTACAACGCCGACGTGGACCGCAAGGTGGCGCACGCAATGGTACGCCACTATCTGGAGAATGCAGGAGAGCAGGACCGAATCGACATCAGCGAGGAACTGATAGACAAGATGTTCGACGAAAGCGTCTTCACTTCGTACGGGAAACTTGAGGCAGCGCGCGCGGCGGGAGCCGATCTGGAGGCCGACCCTGCATCGCAGCTCCGCAAAATCCTGATGGACAGGATTGCTCCGCTTTACGGAGAGATCCTCACCTGGGCCGACTCTCTGGAAGCCCCGTCCAAGGCATACGCGGCGGCGCTTCTCGAATGGCAGAAGGACAAACCGAGCTACCCTGACGCAAACTTCACCTGCCGCCTGACCTACGGCACGGTCAAAGGCTATGAGCCGAAGGACGGGGTGCTCTACAAATACTACACGACACTCAAGGGCGTGATGGAGAAGGAAGATCCCGGCAACTACGAATTCCGCGTCCCTTCCAAGTTGAAAGAGCTGTATGGCACCGGAGACTACGGGCAGTATGCCAACGGGGACGGAGAGCTCGTGACCTGCTTCCTCGCCAACCTGGACATCACGGGCGGCAACTCCGGAAGTCCTGTGATGGATGCGGACGGCAATCTGATCGGACTCGCTTTCGACGGCAACTGGGAGGCGATGAGCGGAGACGTGATCTTCGAGCCTAACCTCCAGAGGTGCATCTGCGTGGACATCAGATATGTACTGTTTATAATGGATAAATTCGGCGGAGCGGGATGGCTCCTCGATGAAATGAACATAGTGAAATGATGACAAGAGAAGATATTCTCCAGGCTCTGCGGGAAGTTCGCCATCCGGCCAGGAAAGATGCGGACATCGTGGAGCTCGGGATGGTCAATGATATAAAAATGGACGATCACTCGGTCACCGTGACGCTCTCCTTTCCGAAAAGGCGGGATCCGCTCGCGGAATACCTGATCGGCAGTACCCGCGCCGCGCTTATCCGCCACCTGCCGGAAGACTTCAAGTCCGAGGTCAAGACGGTGGTGGTGGACGAGGTGACACCAAAGCCCAAGAAAAGCGGCATAGACGAACTCGGAGTGGAGCAGCTCCGCAACGTCAGGCACATAGTCGGGATAGCCTCCGGCAAGGGAGGCGTGGGCAAATCCACCGTGGCCGTCAATCTTGCCTGCGCTCTGGCAAGACTCGGCTACAAGGTCGGACTGGCTGACGCCGACGTTTACGGGCCTTCAGTTCCTACGATGACCGGCACGGAAGGGGTGACCCCCCAGGCCGAAGGGGAGGAGGGGAAGGAGCTCATCATCCCGATAGAGAAATATGGAGTGAAGTGGATGTCCGTCGGATACTTCTCTCAGAAGGGGCAGGCCCTCATCTGGCGTGGCCCGATGGCCTGCAACGCCCTCAAACAGATGATTCTCCAAGTCAAGTGGGGGACGCTGGACTTCCTGCTCATAGATATGCCTCCGGGAACCGGCGACATTCACATCAGCCTCGTGCAGGACATCCCGATGGAAGGAGCGGTCATAGTGACTACTCCCCAGGCCGTGGCGCTCGCCGACGTGGAGAAGGGGGTCGATATGTTCCGCAACAAAAACGTCAACCGCCCGATTTTCGGACTTGTCGAGAATATGGCCTGGTTCACCCCGGAAGAGCACCCGGACGAGAAATATTTCATCTTCGGCAAGGACGGCGGGGCGGACATGGCCCGGAATCTGGGGATAGACCTGCTCGGACGGATTCCTCTCGTGCAGAGCATCCGCGAAAGCGGAGATGCGGGAGAACCGGCCGCCTTGGGTTCACGTCCGGACGGGACGGCATTCGTGGAACTGGCGGCCAAACTGGCCGGAAAACTCGGCTGACGGGATGGAAGTACGGGCAAAAAAAGCGCTCGGGCAACATTTCCTCACCGACCAGAGCATAGCACGAACCATTGTCTCCTCCCTGTCGGAGGGGGGAGCGAGGGACGTGCTCGAAATCGGCCCCGGGATGGGGGTTCTTACCCGCTATCTGCTTGAGAGAGAGGATATAGACCTGAAACTTGTCGAGATAGACAACGAATCCGTGGACTACCTCCTCTCCCACTATCCGGGAATCGAGGGGAAACTCTACAGCGCCGATTACCTCCGGCTGGACATGCGCGGACTTTTCAGCGGGGACTATCGGATAATCGGGAATTTTCCCTACAACATCTCTTCGCAGATTTTCTTCAAGATTCTGGACGACAAGGACAGGGTTCCGGAAGTGGTCTGCATGATTCAGAAAGAAGTGGCCGACCGCATAGCGGAGAAGCCCGGCTCCAAGACCTACGGCATACTCTCGGTATTGCTCCAGGCCTGGTACGACATCGACTACATCATCTCCGTGGGTTCGGGCGCGTTCTGCCCTCCGCCGAAAGTGCAGTCGGCCGTGATAAGGCTCAGGCGCAACTCCCGCAGCGATCTGGGCTGCGACGAGCGCCTCTTCCGGCAGGTGGTCAAGACGGCCTTCAACCAGCGCAGGAAGACCCTGCGCAACGCCCTCAAGCCTATGCTCCCGGAGGGTTTCGACTCTTCGGATCAGTTCTTCGACCTCAGGGCAGAACGCCTGTCAGTGGAGGATTTCAGCTCTTTGACCCGGGAGATCTCCCTCTCACGGCAAAGCCTGACGCAAGAAGCACCGCTATCAGAATGAATATCGAACTTGCGCGGGACACCCTCTCCCCTATCTTATAGGAAGGCGGGTCGAAGCGCATCACGAGAACGTGCTCCCCGGACGGAACCTCCGCCGCGCGGAGCACTTTTCCTTCCGGTTTTATCTCAAGGGCCTCCCCGCTGTCCTCCAGTCTGAGAGTCCACCCGACAGGATAATATACCTCACTGAAGACAAGTTTACCTCCGACCGGGGAAGAATACTTGTATCTCAATTCATTAGGAGCATACGAGAGCATCTGTACTTCTCCGGCGGAGGAATCGGCGAACCAGGCCGGCCCCTTGGCATACGGGTACCTGAGCGGCGGATATTCTCCTCCTATTATTATGTAGCGGCAGTTCATCTCCGAAAGCCCCGGAAGATACGGCAGCGACTGTTCCATCTCATGGATGCTCTGTTTTCCGGACAGGGCCGAATAGAGGGCGTTTATCTCTCCGCTGAGGGTGTCGGTGATGAATTCCTGATATCTCTGGAGCTTGGCCGGAGAATATCCGCCTATGTTCTTGTGCCAGTATGACGGATGAGAATCATTGAACACGTTGACAGTCAAATCAAGAACTCTGTAGGACGGATCCTTGTCCTCAAGTATGGCCTCATCTGCGGGGCGCTTGTTGAACTGACTCTGAAAAGAGCGCGGGGTGACGAAGTCCTCAGAACTGAGGTACCTCTTGTCAAGAAGGAACAGATCCCCGAGGACAAGAAGGCAGACGAGCAGAGCCGCAGTACGGCGGCGCGAAAGGCCCATCTGCGGCTGCGTGGCAAACGTCCTGGCGGCGGATTTCGGGACGCTGCAACCCCAGAAAATCAAAAGGAACGCCGCAGCGATGAGCACTGCGGAGCGAAGGGCGTCCGAGGCGAGCAGATGCCGCCGGTCAATTGACAGCGCATCCACGAGCACATCAGGATACGATGCGTCCGAAGCCCCGGTGAACGAACCCGCTATCCCGGGGAATGCCGCGCAAAGCAGGCAGAAGCCGCCCGTGACGGCCAGAGCGATCCAACCCTTGGCACGGAATGCCGCAGCCCCCTCTTCAGAGCGGACGATGCGGTCAAGCATCAGAAAAGCGAGTATCGGCAGGGAGAACTGGAGCACCACCAGAGCCATCGACACCGTTCTGAACTTGTTGTAGAACGGGACATAGTCATAGAACAGTTTTGTAAACCACAGAAAATGGCTCCCCAGAGCAAGCAACACTGCAAGCAGCGTCACCGCCACTATCCACCACTTTTCCTTTCCCTTGTAGCAGAAAAGTCCGAGCACAAAAAGGAATATGGTGACGGCGCCCATGTACATAGGCCCGGCCGTAAAAGGCTGAGGGCCCCAGTAAAGGGGTAGGTTTCTGGCGGTCTCCCGCAGATTGGTCTGTCCCGACGAGCGGAGCAGCTCGATGGTGGCGGAGCGGTCCGGGTTGACCTCCCCGGCGGACGAGCCTCCGTTGAAGTTCGGAATGAGCATGTTGGGGAGCTCCTCCCAAGCGTAAGACCAGGCGGTGGCGTAGTCTATGTCCAGACCCTTCGTGCCGCTGCCGTCTTCGGATGCCGCCGAGCTGCCCCCGCGCATCGAATATGGAGTGTATTCGTATGTCGGCAGAAGCTTTATCGCGTTGGTCGCGATGCCGGTCAGTCCCAGAACGAGCAGCAGGGCGGATGAGACCAGAAAGCGGCCGACGAGAGCCTTGCGGCGGGTCTTGTCGGCAAGTATCCAGGATGCCAGCACCACTGCATAGAGCAATATCATCAAGGCCAGGTAATATGTAATCTGCGGATGATTGGCCTTGACCTGAAAACTCAGCGCCAGAGCGAAAAGCGCAGCGCCGAGACACGCCTTAGGCAGCCACCCGCTCTTCTCCCCCAGAGCCCTGCGATATGTGAACACCAGCGCCGCCAGCACCCACGGGAGGAATGCTATGGCCTGCATCTTGGTGTTGTGTCCGACCTGTATGATCTGCATATTATAGGAGCAGAAAGTGACGGCTATGGCACCTCCTATGGCAAGCAGCGGGTGGATTCCGAGCGAGAGCATGAGGAGCCATGCTCCGAGCAGGGAAATGAACAGATACGTGGCGGGCCTTCTGCCGATAAGCAGGAAGTCGTAGATTTTCTGAGTCCAATCCCCTTTGACCGAGGCGTGTATGGTCGCCGTCGGCATCCCGCCGAACATGGAGTCAGTCCAGGCCGTCTGGTCGTCCGGGTGAGCGGAATTCCATTCCATCATCTCTCTGGACATCCCCTGCCATCCGGAGATGTCACTCTGATTCACGATTTTACCGGTGAGCACCTCCGGCACATAGGCATAGGAGAGCAGGAGCAGTCCGAGCACCGTGCAGATGCAATAAATTATCTTTTTCTTCATAACAATTCCACGAGTTGCGCCGTAAGATTGCGGCGAGAATAGCGTTCCGTCCCCTGCGGCGACGGGTGAGCGGAGCAGATGAATTCAATCAATGATTCCTTGTCCGACCAGCCGAACATCTCCCCCGCCCCGCTGTCATGGAGGATGGTGGCGGCGGCGCTGTCCACCTCCCCGATTCCGAGCACCGGACGGCGGGCGGCAAGGTATTCGAATATCTTGCCAGGCAGAACTTTGGAATATTCCGGTTCCTGTCTGAGCGGCAGCAGAAGAATATCCGCACCGCGCTGCTCCAGCACCGTCTTCTCGTGCGGCAGATAGCCAAGATCCACGAGATTCTCTCCAAGACCCCTCTCCCGTATGGCTTCTATGATTTCCGGATCCGTCTTGCCGGCCAGTCTGATCTGCAGGCGGCTGCGGAACTCGGCATCCTCCCCGCATTTGGCGGCAAGAGCATCCCAGAGGTTGAGCGGATTGCCGTCGGCGGCGAAGAGTCCCGTGTGGACAACGGTGAACTTGTCGGAGAGCTTTTTCTCCGAAGCCCCTTTGAAATCATCCTCATCGTAGCCGTTGGTGATCAGTTCCACGGGAGTGGCGGTTCTGGAGGCGAAGTCCGCCTGCACGCGCGGAGAGACCGCTATGACCAAGTCCGCCTCGTCCAGCACGCTCTGCTCCAGCCTGTGATGTCTGCGGTCGGCAAAAGCCGTGAGCGACAGATGTTTGTAGTAGAACATCTCCGTCCAGGGGTCTCTGAAGTCCGCTATCCACTTCACGCCGAGCTTCCGCTTGAGTCCGCGTCCGATAAGGTGCATGGACTGTGGCGGCCCGGTGGTCACGACGGCATCCACAGGATGTTCGCGCAGGTATTTCGACAAGAAGCGCACGGAGGGCCTAACCCATGACACCCTCGGATCCGGAATGAAGAGATTTCCCCTGAGCCATAGCGAAATGCGCTTCTTGGGAGAGCCGCTCCGCGCATTCAGCGGATTCACCTCGGCTCCTTTCTTTGTCCCCGACAGACGGCGGTACAGTTCGTAAGGTTCGAGAATATGGGTCTTTATGATCTCCGCGCATTCCGGTATGTCCGCAAGCAGGCTTTCGTCAAAAGCCAGACGCTCCGGGTTTTCGGGAGTATAGATGACGGGCTGCCAGCCGAAAGCGGGCAGGTACTTGCTGAATTTCACCCATCTCTGCACGCCGGAACCTCCGGTGGGCGGCCAGTAATAAGTGATTATCAGCAGTCGTTTCATGCGGTCAAAGATAGTGAATCATCGCCAAAAAACATTAAATTTGTGCAATTTGCCAAAACATACCACACAATGAAACGAATACTGACAACCATCTGCATCGTGCTTTCCGCCCTGCCGGCAATGTGCCAGATCAAGAGCTGGGAAGGCATTCAGGACAAAGGAGTGGAAGAACTGCGCCAAGGCTATGCTTTCCCTCCCGCCGAGTACGCCAGCCACATACTGTGGGGCTGGGAAGGTGATATGAACGCCAAAATCATCAAACAGGACCTGGACCTGATGCAGAGCGTCGGGACACGGGTCGTCAATATAGAACCGGGCTACGACTTCCCTTACGAATATCTCTCGAAAGGGTGGTTCAAGATGGTGAAAACCGCCGTCAAGGAGGCCAAGTCAAGAGGGATGAAAGTATGGCTCATCGATGATGCCAAATACCCGAGCGGCTTCGCCGGAGGCAAGTTCTCCCGCGAAAGACCGGATCTCAAGATGTGGGCCCTGATTCAGCTGGACTCCACTCTCAAGGTCGCGGCAGGAGAAGAAATCACGGGCGCTCCCGTACCCTCCGGAGCCGTATCTGCCGTAGCCGTGTCCGCAGGACAGGCCAACCGCATCATCCCCATAGAGGAGGGCAAGATCAGCTTCAACGCCGGAGAACACAGCTGGACGATACTCTTCGCCGGATACGCCCACAAGAGCGGCGACACCCGCGCCGTCAACAACCCCACCCACGGCAAGGACACTTCCAACTTCCTCCACGACCACCTCAACCCGGAAGCGGTAGACCAGTTCATAGAATGGACTCACGAAGCAGCCAAAAAGGAGCTTGGCACCGAGATGGGCACAAGCGTGATGGGGTTCCGCGGAGATGAGCCGGAATACATGTACACCCCTTGGACTCCCGCCATCATGGAGGTTTTCAAGGAGAAGAAAGGCTATGATCCGACACCTTATTTCGCTTCATTCTTCGCCCCGGTCAAGACCGAGCAGGAGAAGAGAGTCAAGGCCGACTATTGGGACGTATGGTCGGAGATGTTTGCGGACATCTTCTTCAAGCGCCAGGCCGACTGGCACGAGAAAAACGGCATGGCCCACATCACCCACCTCAACAACGAGCACATAATGCCGGTGAACATCGAAGCCAACGGAAACTTCTTCCGCGTCCTGAACAGGGTGCAGATTCCGGGGGTGGACGTGATCAATTCCCATGTGGCTCCGGGAGTGGACAATGACTTCCCGAAGCTGGCCTCGTCCGTAGCCCACGTTTACGGGAAGCCGCGCGCATTCAGCGAGACAATGGGTGCCGTCCGTTCCGACCTCACCACCAGCAAGCAGGTGCTCAACTACCAGTTCGTCAGAGGCATCAACTACTTCGAATACAATTTCTGGAGCTCCAAGTCCCAGACGGCGGAGAGTCTCTCGAAGAAACCTCACATGCGGGAGCTTTCGGACTACATCAACCGCAACTCGTACCTGCTGTCCATGGGAGTGCCGGGAGCCCGCGTCGCGATGTACTACCCTACCCTGACCATGTGGCTTGGCAACAATGAAGTATATTGGGAGCTGTCCGAACTTTCCCAGATGCTGATGCGCCATCAGGTCGATTTCGACTATGTCGATGACGACGCATTCTTCGAGGCCCTGACAGTAGGGCCGGGCTATCTGGAAAACCGCAGCGGGCAGAAATACTACACCCTCATCATCCCTTCCGCCGACGTCATCTCGAAGAAGGCCTGGGCCGTGATTGAGGATTTCGTCAAGCTCGGAGGCAAGCTGCTCTTCTGGGGTTCGATGCCAGGCAAACTCGTGGACAGGACGTTCACCGCAATGGAGGCCTTCCCGGACTGCCCGGAGGCCGTCCACGAACCGCTGCGCCGCTGGACTGCGCAGGTGGAGAGCATGATGCCGCAAAGGGAGATGCTCATACTCTCCGAGCGTCCGGAAGGAAGCTACATCTCAGGCCCCACCGCCCCTTACAGGGTCAAAGCGGCCCCGAAGCCGGCGGGAGCAGCTGCGGCGACACCATCTCCACGCCGCCGCGCCGCGGACAGCCAGGCCTGGGTGACGATAGAGTCATTCAAGCGCCAGATGGGCATGACGGAAGTCATCATCCCGACGGACAGCATCCGCTACACCCGCAGGATTCTCAAGGACGCGGATCTTTACTTCATTTTCAACGAAGGCTCCCGCGAACAGACGTTCAAGGCAAGTCTGGATGCGGTCGGAAAAGTCCGCGAATGGGACGGCTTCACCGGAGAAATCCGCAATCTGCCTTCAGAAATCAAGGATGACCGTACGGTGGTGGAACTCACCATCGAAGGATACGGCAGCCGTGTCGTCACGGTGGAAAAAGACCACAAAATCTTCAACGTCAAGGATTTCGGAGCCACAGGGAACGGTTCCGACATTGACACGCGGGCCATCCAGAAAGCTTCCGACGCGGCATACGCGAACGGCGGCGGCGTCGTGGTGATTCCCGCAGGAGAATATCTCAGCGGAGCTCTCTTCTTCCGCAACGGAGTGGACTTGAAGATAGAAGAAGGGGCCACGCTCATATCCACCGTGGATTCTGATGATTTCCCGCAGATACCCACCCGCTTCGAGGGCATAGAGCGCAAGTGGCGCTGCGCCTTCCTCAATTTCGACAACTCCCGCAACGTCAGGGTCTTCGGAAAGGGCACCATCAACGGACGCGGACAGGAATGGAGCAAAAACAAGAACAAGGACGGCCACTGGGGCAGGCCCCGCATGCTCTGCTTCACCAACTGTCCGGGCGGCAGCATCAGCGGGCTCACGATGCTCAACCACGCTTCATGGTGCCTGCACGTCCTCTACACCGACGGCTTCAGCATCGATTCCCTGCACATAAGCGTAAGCTCGTATATACCGAGTTCGGACGGCGTGGACATCGACTCTTCAAGCAACGTCAGGATGACCGATGTCTATACCAACGTGACGGATGACTGCCTCTCGATAAAGAGCGGCAAGAACGAGGACGGGCGCAGGGTTGCCAGACCGAGCATGAACATCCTCGTGCAGAACTGCAACTTCGACGGAGGACACGGCGTGGCGATGGGCAGCGAGATTTCCGGATGCATCCGCAACGTGATGATTGAAAACTGCGTCTGCGGGGAGAAGAACCAGGCCCCGGTGCGCTTCAAGTCACAACCGTCGCGCGGCGGCATAGTGGAAGACATCACCTTCAAGGACTTCACCCTCAACAACTGCGGCACCTTCATCTCCGCCAACATGATCTGGAGGATGGTGGAAGACTACAAGCCGTTCACGCCCCGCACAATCCTGCGTGACATCAAGGTGATCAACGTCAACGGCACGGCAAGAACGGCCGGAGACATCATCGGGGACCCCGCCGCGCCGATACCGGAGGGGACATTCAAGTTCGAGAACTGCAATCTCACCGTACAGCGCGGTCTGAATCTCGCGAACGTGGACCAGCAGAATTTCGAAGGACTGAACATCGTCGTTCCCGACGGAGAGAACAAGATAAACAGAATCGAAGTCGAAACGACAGGCAAGGCTTCCGGCAAAATAAAAAGATGATAATTCCATGGCGAAGAGCGGAGAAGACACACCGATGCTGAAACACTATTTCAGCATCAAGGCACAAAACCCGGAAGCATTGCTTCTATACAGGGTCGGGGATTTCTACGAGACCTATTCTGACGATGCGGTCCTTGCAAGCAAAATCCTCGGGCTCGTGCTGACACGGCGTTCCAACGGGGACAAGGGCAGCACGCAGATGGCCGGCTTCCCGCACCACGCCCTTGAATCCTACCTTCAGAAGCTCATCCGCGCCGGATACAAGGTGGCGGTGTGCGACCAGCTCGAAGATCCGGCCTTGAGCAAAAACAAGCTCGTCAAGCGCGGGATTACGGAGATTCTTACTCCCGGCATAGCCTTCGGCGCCGGAATGCTCGAACAGAAGGAGCACAATTACCTGACCGGACTGAGTTTTGAGGGGGATGTCTGCGGCGCCGCCTTCCTGGACGCCTCGACCGGCACCTTCCAGGTTGCGCAGGGCCCGGTGGAATATGTCGGCACCCTGATATCTTCATTCGCCCCCAAAGAACTGGTGGTCAAAAAAGAAGATGTCAAAAGGGCGAAGGAGCTCTTCGGGGATTACTATATCACGACTCTCGATGAATGGGCGTTCGTGATGGAAGCCGCCGAGGAAAGACTGCGCAATCAGTTCAAGGTCAAAAGCCTGAAGGGATTCGCCGTGGAGCAGTTTCCCCTCGCCCTATGTTCCGCCGGGGCTCTTCTCGTCTATCTCGAACAGACCCGTCACGCCGGGCTGGGCAACATCTGCTCCATCTCGCGGATAGACTCCGACAAGTTCGTGTGGATGGACCGCTTCACCTTCCGCAATCTTGAAATCTTCCAGAGCAACGCCGGCAAGGATGGCGTAAGCCTTGTGGACACGATAGACAGGTGCTGTTCCAGCATGGGTTCGAGACTGCTCAGACAGTGGCTGTCCATGCCCGTGATGGACCTCAAGGAATTGAACTCCAGATACGATATAGTACAATTTTTTCTTGATGACTCCCGGGCCCTTACAAGCATGCAGGAAGACATCAGCGAAATCGGGGATCTGGAAAGGGCGCTTTCGCGACTCGCCACGGGCAAGATTCTCCCGCGCGAGATGCTGCAGCTCGCAAGATCGCTCAAAAGAATGACCCCGATAAGGGAAAGATGTGCGACAAGCGGCTGCGAAGCGCTCACGAAACTTTCGGGCGGCCTGCGCAACACGGACAACGCCCTGCAAAGAATCGTCTCCACTCTCTGCGAAAACTCCGCAGCCCAGATCGGCAAGGGGGACGTGATAGCGCCGGGAGTGAACGCCAAGCTCGACTCTCTCCGCGAAATCTCGCGGGGCGGCAAGGACTATCTGACGAAGATGCAGGAGAGAGAAACGGAGCGGACCGGCATCGGGAGTCTCAAGATAGGCTACAACAATGTCTTCGGCTATTATATCGAAGTTCGCAATTCTTCCCGGGACAAGGTTCCGTCAGACTGGATACGCAAGCAGACGCTCGTCAATGCGGAGCGTTACATCACGTCCGAACTCAAGGAGTACGAAGAGCAGATTCTCAATGCCGAAACCACCATCTACGAAATCGAAAGCGGCCTCTATTCGGCTCTTGTCTCTGACGTACAGAAATCCATCCGCGAGATACAGGGCAACAGCCGCATCATCTCCAAGATCGACGTCCTGCAGGGATTTGCGCAGCAGGCCCTGGACAGGAAATACTGCCGTCCGGAAGTGGACAAATCTTCCGTCCTTCAGATTGAGGCGGGAAGACATCCGGTGATCGAGACGCTGATGGAGCCGGGAGAAGAATATGTCCCGAACGACATTTCGATGGACAGCAAGGGAGAACAGATCATCATTCTCACCGGACCCAACATGGCCGGAAAATCCGCCCTCCTGCGCCAGACGGCGCTGATTGTGCTTATGGCGCAGGTCGGCTCGTTCGTCCCGGCGAAATCTGCCCGTTTCGGATATTTCGACAAGATTTTCACGCGGGTCGGGGCGACGGACAACATTTCCCGAGGCGAGTCCACCTTCATGGTGGAGATGACCGAGACCGCCATGATCATGCACAATCTCTCCGCCCGCTCACTGGTGCTGCTCGATGAAATCGGACGCGGCACTTCCACCTACGACGGGATGTCCATTGCCAGAGCCATTGTGGAGTATGTCCACAACGAAGGGAAGGGGGCCAAGACGCTCTTCGCCACCCACTATCACGAACTCAACGATATGGAAGGCAGCTACCCGAGAGTGAAGAACTACCACATCGCGGTCAAGGAGGACGGAAAGAACGTCATCTTCCTCCGCAAGCTCGAAAAGGGCGGCGTGGCCCACAGCTTCGGAATCCACGTGGCGAGGCTTGCGGGAATGCCCCGCGAGGTGGTCGAATCTGCGGAAAAGACCCTCCGGCAGCTCGAAGCGAGACAGAAGCACGCGGACAGGATGCCCCTGGAAGACGACGGGAGCATGCAGCTGTCGTTCTTCCAGCTTGACGACCCGACCCTCTCTTCTCTTAAGGAAAAGCTGGAAATGGCAGACCTCAACAACATGACCCCGATGCAGGCCTTCGACCTGCTCAGAGCGATGAAAGAAGAGCTCGGAGTCTAAGAAACTAGCTTCTAACGCCCGTAAACTACGAACTCGAAGCGCAGCCCGCTCCCCTCATCCGTATAGGTTTCGGAACGTGACCGTTCTTTCCAGACGGAAAGGTCAATCTCGGGGAAAAACGCGTCCGCGTCCGGCACGACGGTGTGGATGCGGGTGATGTAGAGCCTGTCCATCCCGTCAACGGCCTCGGCATATACGCTTGCTCCACCGATGACAAAACAACGCTCCGAAGGTTCCGCCTCCGCGTATGCCTCCTGCAAGGATTCAACTCTCACCACCCCTTCCGGGAGGGCGTCCCTGCGACGGGACAGGACTATGTTCTTTCTTCCCGGGAGAGGACGGCCTATGGATTCGAAAGTGGTGCGCCCCATTATGACGGGGCAGCCCATGGTCACTCTTCTGAAGTACTTCAAATCTTCGCTCAGATGCCAGGGCATATCCCCTCCCCGGCCTATGGCGAGGTTGTCCGACACCGCCACTATAAGACATTTTTCCATACTCATACCGCCACCGGAGCCTTGATTGCCGGCCATGGGTCATAGCCCTCGAGGGTGAAATCCTCATAGCGGAAATCGAACACGCTGCGCACGTCGGGATTGAGCACCATCTTCGGCAGGGGGCGGGGTTCTCTGGAAAGCTGCTCGCGCACCTGGTCAAAGTGGTTGAGGTAGATATGGGTGTCCCCCGTCGTGTGGATGAATTCCCCCGGCTTCAGTCCGCAGCTCTGCGCTATCATCATGGTGAGCAGGGCGTATGAGGCGATATTGAACGGCACTCCGAGGAACGTGTCCGCGCTGCGCTGGTACAGCTGGCAGGAAAGGGAGCCTTCCGCCACATAGAACTGAAAAAGACAGTGGCACGGAGGGAGGGCCATCTTGTCCACCTCGCCCGGGTTCCAGGCGCAGACAAGCATGCGGCGCGAGTCGGGATTGTTCCTTATCATCTCAACCACCTCGGAGAGCTGGTCTATCTTCCTTCCGTCCGGAGAGGGCCAGCTGCGCCACTGGTGCCCATAGACGGGGCCCAGATCCCCGTTCTCATCGGCCCACTCATCCCATATCGAGACATTGTGGTCCTTGAGATACTTGATGTTGGTGTCCCCGCTGATAAACCAGAGGAGCTCGTAGATTATGGACTTGAGGTGCACCTTCTTGGTGGTGAGAAGCGGGAAGCCGTCTGCAAGGTCGAAACGCATCTGATGTCCGAATATGCTCTTGGTTCCCACGCCGGTACGGTCGCGGCGGACAGTTCCGCTGTCCATTATCTTCTGCAGAAGATCCAGATACTGTCTCATCTTCCTACTCCGATTTGATCCCGAAGGCAAAAATAATCGCCTCGTGGAACACCTCCCCCGGACGGAGGACGGTGCTCGGATACTCGGGCTTGTTGGGACTGTCCGGGAAGTGCTGGCACTCAAGGGCCACTCCGCAGTAATCGTGGTAGATGCGCCCTCTCTTGCCCGCCGGACAGCCTTCGAGCCAGTTGCCGGTATAGACCTGTATGCCCGGCTGGGTGGTGAAGACCCTGAGAGTCCTGCCGCTCTGCTTGGAGTAGAGCTGCGCTGCCTCCTGAAGTTGTCCCGGCATATATCCGTCAATCACCCAGCAGGCATCATATCCCTTGCCGTATTTGAGCGACGGGAAGTCTTTCGTGATGTCCCGCCCGAGAGTTTTCGGCGTGAGAAAATCCATCGGACTGCCGGCCACAGGTTCAGAATCCCCGAGCGGGATGAGACTGCTGTCGGTAGGCAGGTATTCCGATGCGTTGAGCTTGAGGTAGTGGCGGAGCACGGAGCCCTTGCCGTTGAGGTTGAAATAGCAGTGATTCGTAAGATTCACCACCGTGGGGGCGTCGCTCTTGGCGGAGAATGTCAGGCGGAGTTCGTTCTCCTCGCTCCATTCGTACCTGGCCACCACGGTGACGTTGCCCGGATAGCCCATCTCCCCGTCTGAGGCATCACACTTGAATTCGACTCCGTCCTTGTGTTTGCGGGACTCCCAGACCTTGTTCTGGAAGCCTTCCGGCCCGCCGTGCAGGTGGTTCGGCCCGTTGTTTACCGGAAGATCGTACTCCTTTCCGTCCAAGGTGAATTTCCCCTTCGCTATGCGGTTGGCATAGCGTCCCGGGCACTTCCCCAGACATGGGCCGTCCCCGAAATAGCTCTCCGGCCGGGCATAGGACAGAACGACGTCGCCAAGCCTGCCGTCCTTGTCCGGGACGTCAATCGAGATGATTCCCGCCCCTATGTTGCACACTGTCACGGACGCTCCCTTGGAATTTTTGAGCGTATATTTGTAGATTGCGGCGCCGTCGGCGGCCCTGCCCCAAAGTTTTCGTGTGATGCTGGTCATTATGATTGTGTTTTATTGATTTGTCTGAAGGCTGTCAAGGAACATGAGCACTCTCTCCACAGGCGCGTCCTTATATATGATTCTCTTCTGAGAATCAAGTAGATAGATGGACGGTATGGCTCTTACGTAATAAAGCGTCTCGTTGTTTATGACCTGCGCGAAGTCATATCCGCTCACCCAGTTTCGAGGATAGGACGGCTCATGCTCTCGCCATTTTTCGAGATCGTCGTCTATGTAGATGTCCACTATCGCAAGTTCCCCTCTCTCTATCATCCCGGGAATGTAGCCGCGGCTTCCTATCTGGTCTATTATCTCCTTGCAGGCACTGCACCCCGGATTGCTGAAAAAGAGTATCGTATATCCGGCTTCCTCTCCGTAGAGATGATGAACGCGGCCTTTGACATCCTTGAACTTGAAGTCCGGGGCCTTGCTGCCGTAAGGGTTGAGACGGCACTTTTCGAGTTCGAAACGATATGCGGCGAGCCTGTCCTCCGCGGTAAAGGAGGAAGACACCAGACCCTCCACGAAAGGAAGATACAGATCTTCGCTGCGCAGCGGAGAATTGGGATCGTAGAGACACTCCGCAAACGAGTCCGTGAAAAGCATATAGAAAAGAGACGAGCTGTCTTTCTGCTGACGCTCTTCGATTCTGGAGAACATGCCCCTGAGCCGCTCCTGAGCTTCCGGGACGGGAAGCCCTTCAAGAATAGCCAGATATATGGAGATGTTCTCCTCGACCTCCATCTTCGGGACACCGAGGACGAGGGCGGAGTCTGTCGGCCATTCTCCGGAGAAAAACGCATCCCAGTAATGATCAAGTATATAGCTGATCCGCTCCGTCTGACCTGAGAGCATGGCGGGAACCTCCGCTCTCGGAAAAGGACGGGCTGCGCCATCTTGTCGGACGGATTCTCCCCGATGTCCGCAGGACAACAGGATGAAGAGCAACGATGCGAATGTCAGGATCTTTTTCATCAGCACATAACAAAACAAGTTCTAAAGTTATGCAAAAAATGTTAGATTTGTCCTTATGAGAAGAATCAAAGAGGTTTTTATCTCCGCCGTCCTGTGTATGGCGACTTTCAGCGCCAACGGCCAGTTCTATACCAACGGGACGGAACCTTTCTCGGTGAAATGGAGCCAGATACAGACAGTCAACTATAAGATAATCTACCCTCGCGGGCTTGATTCGCTCGCGCTGACGTATGCCCGCACTCTCGAGCAGGCCGCCGGAGCGGTGGGGAACAGTGCCGGTTTTTCTCCCAACTACAGTTATACCCGCAAGATGCCGGTAGTGCTCCATCCTTATGCCGCATACTCCAACGGGCAGGTCACATGGACTCCCCGCAGGATGGAATTCCAGACCCAGCCTGACCCATACGACCCGGAACCCACGCCATGGGAGAAGCTGCTGGCCATCCACGAATCCAGACACTCCTCGCAGATGCAGTTCGGAGCGACGAAGCCATTCAGATTCTGGAACATCATCACCGGCCAGATAGCCCCGGGAGTGCTGTCGGCCATTTATCCGGGACCGGCTTTTCTTGAAGGCGATGCCGTAGTCACCGAGACTGCATTAAGCCGGACAGGCAGGGGCCGCACGGCCGATTTTCTTGAGTACTACAGGGTATCCTTTGCCGGCGGGGACTACAGGGATTTCTGGAAATGGAGATACGGCTCGCAAAAAAACTACACCCCCGACTACTACCGTGCCGGATATGTGGCCCTATCCGGAATCCGGACCCTGTATGACGCGCCCGACTTCACGGCAAGATATTTCTCCCGCATAGCGAACAGGCACGGCTTCGCCCCCTTCAACCTCAACGGAATCGTAAAGGACATATCCGGGAAGAGCTTCAACAAGGCTTTCCGCGAAATATGCGACAGCCTCGCGGCTTTCTGGTCCGAGGATGAAAAGGCGAGGGCCCCGTTCCTTCACACGGAAACTCTGGTCAAGACCCCGCGCAAGTTCACGGAATACTACGGCCTTGCTGCGGCCGGAGACTCGCTCTATGCCATCAGGAAAAGCCTCACCGCCCCCGACGAGCTGATCAGAATCGACGATGACGGACGCGAAAAAGTCATCGCCCGCTTCAGCGCCAGCACCACCGGACCGAAATACGGCCGTCTCACCGGCCGCCTCTACTGGAGCGAATACCATCCGGACGCGAGATGGGAACAGAAATCCTCCTCGGACATCATGTATCTCGGAAAGGACGGCAAGAAAGGACAGCTCAGCAAGGGAAGAAGATTCTATCATCCGGCTCCGTCCTCCGACGAACTTCTCCTTTCCGTCACTGAATACCCCATCGAGGGCGGGAGCAGCGTCGTCGTGATGGACATCCTGAGCGGAATGGAGCTCTCCCGTCACCCCTCCCCTGCCGGGATGCAGGTCGTGGAGACCGTCTGGGAGGGAGGCGAACTCTATGCGAGCGCCATCACAGAAGACGGTTTCGGAATCTGGAAAGTCGATGACTATTCCTGCGTCCTGAAGCCGCAGCCAGTCAAGATAAAGCGGCTCTGGAGCCACGACGGGGAGATAATGTTCACCTGCGACAGAAGCGGGGTCAATGAACTTTTTTCTCTCCGCCCGTCCGACGGCAGCCTTTTCCAGCTCACCTCCAGCCGCTTCGGCGCCGACAATTTCCAGTTCAGCCGGGACGGAAGAACTCTGTACTGCACCGTTCTGTCTTCGGCGGGAAGGCTTCCGGCAAGTATCAGCTCAGATGATCTCCTGCGCCGCAGGGTGGATTTCACTCAATTGCCGGAATACCCTTTTGCCGACAAGCTCAGCGCGGGAGAAGCGATGCAGCCGGACTACTCTGCGCAGGTTAGCGTCAGCGAAGCGAAAGATTACCCTAAGCTGCGGAACCTTTTCCGGCTTCACTCCTGGGCTCCCCTTTATGTGGATTACGATGCTGTGAGCAACCTGAGCATGTCCGACATCGGAAGCAGCGCCGCGCCGGGAATCACCCTCTTTTTTCAAAACGAGCTTGGAACTTTCTACGGCTCGGCCGGGTATAAGGCATGGGACTATTTCGACGGCTGGCGAAACTCCGCGCACCTCAACCTGACATACTGCGGATTTGCACCCGTATTCGAACTGAGGGCGGACTTCAACGACCGGAACTCCTACAGATACGCTTTCAATCAGAAAGGCCGCTTCATTGCATACGACACGGGACGGCCGCTGCTCTCTGCGGGGCTTGATGTCTATCTGCCGCTGAATCTCTCATCCGGCGGCTGGAACAGCGGTATCGTGCCCAGACTGAGCCTAAGCTTCACCAACGACTGGACGGATGAATGCAACAATACCGGACGCAACATACTGAGAAACACCTTCACTCTCAGGGCTTACACGATGGAGCGGATTCCTTCCTCCAGAATCTGGCCAAGATTGGGCCTCGGGGGAGAATTCGGCTACAGCGAACGCACGGGGACGCTGAGCCTTTTCAGCCCGAGCTATTATTTCTATCTCTACGGCTATGTCCCGGGAGTCTTCCCTTCTCAAGGATTGAAATTGACCGGCCTCCACGAGCGGCGCGCCAGAAGAGGGCAGTTTGCCAACACTTTGACCAACACCGTCCCGCGCGGGTTCTCGTCCTACGTCAACAGCTATGTCTGCGGCCTGTCCTGGAAGACAAAGTTCAGTGCCGACTACGCGATTCCTTTCGCGGCGGTGGACTGGTCTTTCCTGTCCCCGATAGCATATATCCGCAACTTCGAGCTGATTCCTCACGCCGACCTGACCTTTTTGCCCGGCGAGGACAGGCTCTACAATCTTTACAGCATAGGGGCGGATTTCAAGATACGGCTCGGCAACCTGCTCTGCATTCCTTACGCGACAAGGATAGGCCTCCGCTATGACTACAACGGAGGGAACTGTATGGAGATTCTCAAAACTGCGGGGGTTTCTGCGGACAGCCACAGCCTGCAGCTTATAATGAGCGTGGACCTGTAGGCTCTATACGCCGCTGAACGAGCTGAACCCGCCGTCAACGGGAAGCACCACCCCCGTCACGAAGCTGGCGGCGTCGCTGCAGAGGAACTGGGCAGCTCCGTTGAGTTCGTTCAAATCGCCGAAACGCCGCATCGGGGTCTTGGCTATCACCTTGACGGAACGCTCAGTCAGGGAGCCGTCTTCATTGAGCAGGGCGGCGCGGTTCTGCTTGCCTATAAAAAAGCCGGGCGCGAGCGCGTTGACTCTTATCTTCTCCCCGTATTTGATGGCCATCTCCGCCGCAAGCCAGCGGGTGAAATTGGACACACCCTCCTTGGCGGCACCATATCCCGCCACGCGCGTAAGAGCGTCGTATGCAGCCATAGAGGATATGTTGAGTATGCATCCGTAGCCTTGGGAAGCGAACACCCGGGTGAACACGTGACACGGATAAACCGTGCCGTTGAGGTTGAGATCCAGAACCTTGGTCCAGTCCTCAAGCTTCATGTCCCAGAAATTCTGATCCGGCATCACGTTGGCGCCCGCCACGTTGCCTCCGGCCACGTTGATGAGAATGTCGATCCGGGAATAGCGCCTTACAACCTCGTCTGCAATGGCCTCCACGGCCGCAGTATCCATCACGTTGCAGGCAAAAGCACAAGGATTGCCCCCAAGGGCCCTTAGCTGCTCCACTACAGGAGCAAGCTGCTCCTCCCTATGGACAAGAGCGACCACGTCCGCTCCCTGGGAGGCGAAATGACGGGCAAGAGACCCGCCCAGAGCTCCGGCGGCACCGCTGATGACGGCCACCTTGCCCTTAACTGAATAGAGTTCGTTCATCGTATCAAATTTTTGTCAAATTCATCCTTTACGGCCGCCATCATGCCTTCGACCTGGCCCAAGGCGAGCATCCGTCCATAAAAACCATATCCCGGGTTATAGCCTCCCGTGCTGTCGGAGAGCATGTTCCGTCCGTGATCGACCCTCATCGGGATGTCCCTCCCCAAATGGGAGAATATTCGGATCAGTTCCACGAGATTGACCCTCCCCGAGGTGTGCGGAGCCTCTATGAAATTGCCGCCGGGAAGAAGATTGCAGCTGCGCAGATGCACAAAATGCGTACGCGGAGCGAACTCCCGGGCCATGGCAAGCACGTCGTTGTGCGCTCCGGCGGAGAGCGACCCTGCGCAGAAAGTCAAGCCGTTGTGAAAATCATCCACAGAGGAGAGAATTTTTCGTATATCCTCCGCTCTGCCGGCAATCCTCGGCATGCCGAACACCGGCATCGGAGGGTCGTCCGGATGAATGCACATATTGATTCCGTACTCCCGGCACACCGGCATCACGGCTTTCAGGAAATATGTCAGATTGCCCCTCAAGCCGTCAGCGTCCATCCCCTCATAATGGCTGATGAGAGCGCGGAAATGCTGAACCGGGCTGCGGTCCCCTTCGGAGATATTGCCATTGATGAAACCCTGGGTCTTGACGATTATCGTGTCGATGAGCTGATGCCTGTCCTCCTCCGTCATGGTCCTGTCGAGTTCCTCGACTTTGGAGAGGATGTGCTCCGGATAGTCCTTTTCCGCCCCTTCACGGCAGAGAATCCTGAGATCGAAATATGCGAAGCGGGAGTAGTCAAAATAGAGGGCCGTGGTGCCGTCCGGCATTGGATGCTCAAGATCGGTGCGCACCCAGTCGATTACCGGCATGAAATTGTAGCACACCGTCTTCACTCCGCAGCGCCCGAGATTCCGAAGACTCACGATATAATTGTCTATCAGGGAATCACGCTCACCGCCGGCGTATTTGATGGCCTCGCTGACAGGCAGGCTCTCCACTACCGACCACCGCAGACCCGCGTCCTCAATGTATTTCTTGAGAGAAAGGATATCCTCTTCGGTCCATACCTCCCCGTTCGGAACTTCATGGAGCGATGTCACTATTCCCTCGACCCCTATCTGGCGCAGCATGTCCAGTGTAATTCTGTCTTTGCGCCCGAACCATCTCCAGGTTTTTTCCAGCATATGCTACACGTTGAAAAGGAAATGCATGATGTCCCCGTCCTGCACTACGTAATCCTTGCCCTCGATGCCCATCTTCCCTGCGGCGCGCACGGCGGCTTCCGTCTTGTATTTGACAAAATCATCGTATTTGATGACTTCCGCGCGGATGAAGCCCTTCTCGAAGTCCGAGTGTATCACTCCGGCGGCTTTCGGGGCCTTATCCCCGACCTTGACCGTCCAGGCGCGGCACTCGTCCGCCCCGGCCGTGAAGAAAGTCTGAAGCCCGAGAAGCTTGTATGCGCTCTGAATCAGGCGGACGACCCCGGATTCTTCGAGCCCCATCTCTTCGAGGAACATCTTCCTGTCTTCGTAGTCCTCCATCTCGGCAATCTCGGACTCGGTCCTGGCCGATATCACGAGTATCTGGGCATTCTCGTCCTTGACAGCCTCGCGGACGGCGTCCACATAGGCGTTTCCGCTCACTGCGGAGGCATCATCGACATTGCAGACATACATCACCGGCTTGTTGGTAAGAAGGAAGAGATCCCGCGCTATGGCAGCCTCCTCTTCGTTGACAAGAGACACGCTGCGGCACGATCTGCCCTGCTCCAGAGCCGCCTTGTAGCGGACGAGGAGATCCGCGAGCTTTTTCGCCTCCTTGTCCCCGGCCTTCCCTGCCTTTTCGGCCTTGGCAAGACGGGCGTTCACCGTCTCGAGATCCTTTATCTGAAGTTCCAGATCAACGACATCCTTGTCTCTGACCGGATCCACGCTTCCGTCCACATGAACCACGTTCCCGTCATCAAAACAGCGCAGCACATGCAGAATCGCATCACATTCGCGTATGTTGGCGAGGAACTGATTGCCAAGCCCCTCTCCCCTGCTGGCCCCCTTCACGAGCCCGGCGATGTCGACGATGTCGACGGTGGCGGGAATGGTGCGCTGAGGTTTGCATATCTCCGAAAGGACATCCAGCCTCCTGTCAGGGACATTGGTCGAGCCGAGATTGGGCTCGATTGTACAGAAAGGAAAATTTGCGCTCTGGGCCTTGCCTGAGCTAACACAGTTGAAAAGAGTGGACTTGCCAACGTTCGGAAGTCCAACAATGCCGCACTTCAGAGACATAAATCTACGAATTAGACCGCAAATTTACTCAAAAAACGCCATATTAGCAGAATGAAACGAACTATGATAATACTTCTCGCTCTCCTGCCGCCATTGTCCCTCCGGGCGCAGGGCGACACGCTCCGGGTGATGTTCTGGAATTTGGAAAACTTCTTCAGCTACCGTTCCCCGCAGGCCCCGCAGTACCTGACGCGCAGGCGTTTCTCCGCCAAATGCGACGGCATCGCAAAGACCATTCTGAAATTTGCCGACCATTACGGGACGGCTCCGGATGTCATCGGCCTCTGCGAAGTGGAGAACATCTCCGTGTTGAAATCCCTGCTGTACTCCACGCTGCTGCGCAAGCTTGACTACGCCATAGTACATTATGACTCCCCCGACCGCCGGGGCATCGACTGCGCCCTGCTCTACCGCCGCGGAAGGCTGCATCTCAAGGAAAGTTTTCCCTCTCACGTCAAGGACAGCTCCGGTCTGGCCCTGGCGACAAGGGACATCCTCGTGGCAAGTTTTGACAAGCTCACGGTGATGGTAAATCACCACCCTTCCAAAATCGGAGGCAAATCGGACAGGAGGCGGGCGGCGTTCTCCAGAATGGAAGCCGTGGCGGATTCTCTTCTGTCGGCGGGGGAAACACGTATTCTCTCCATGGGCGATTTCAATGACGAACTTTGGGGGCGGAACGACTGCGGGACAATCAAATACAACGGAAAGTGGGAGAAGATAGACGGCCATTTCGCATACGGAGACATCTCGGTTACGGAGGACATATTCGATGAAGAGTCCCTGCTTACGGAAGACAAGATGTTCGGCGGGGTCAAACCGCGCAGAACCTTTGTCGGACCGCGTTATGAGGGCGGCTTGAGCGACCACTTGCCTATTGCTCTTATTGTAACTTTTTGATAAATTTGTCTTTTACTAAAATTAATGCCACACATCATGGAGATGAAACACAAAATCCACTCTGAGTTCTCCGAAAAGTTCGGAGAGAACGGAATTTTCTACGCCGCCGCAGGCAGAATCAATCTCATTGGAGAACATACCGACTACAACGGAGGATACGTGTTCCCCGGAGCCATCGACAAGGGAATCATGGCGGAAATCAAAGTGAACGGCACAGGCAAGGTCAATCTTTACTCGCTCGACTACAATGAATCCTGCTCTTTCGGACTCGGCGAAGAAGACAAGCCGCAGGCCGCCTGGGCAAGATATATATTCGGAGTCTGCCGCGAAACGCTGAAAAGAGGCGGAAAAGTGGAGGGATTTGACGCAGTGTTTGCCGGAGATGTGCCGCTCGGAGCCGGACTTTCCTCCTCCGCAGCCCTTGAGAGCTGCTTCGCCTACGCCATAAACGACCTGTTCGGCAACAATCTGGACAAATTCGAGCTCGCAAAGATCGGACAATCCACCGAACACAACTACTGCGGGGTCAACTGCGGCATCATGGATCAGTTCGCATCCTGCTTCGGCAAGAAGAACCAGCTCATAAGACTCAACTGCAAAACTCTGGAGTACAAATATTTTCCGTTTAATCCGGAAGGCTACCGGCTCGTGCTTCTGGACTCCTGCGTAAAGCATGAACTCGCCTCGTCGGCCTACAACAAACGCCGTGCATCCTGCGAGAAAGCCGCCGCCGCGATTAAGAAGAACCATCCGGAAATCGATTGCCTGAGCGACTGCAAGAGAGTCTGGCTCGATGAAGTGAAGGACGAGATTTCCGAGGAGGATTTCCTTCGCGCAGAATATGTCATCGGAGAAGTCCAGAGAGTGCTTGATGTCTGCAACGCCCTCGAAAGGGGAGACTACCGGACGGTAGGAGAGATGATGTATCAGACGCACTTCGGGCTCAGCCACCTGTATGAAGTCAGCTGCAAAGAGCTCGACTTTCTCAACCGTCTTGCCCGCAAGATGGATGTCACAGGTTCACGCGTAATGGGCGGAGGCTTCGGAGGATGCACCATCAACCTCGTCAAGGATGAACTCTATGATGCTTTCATCCGGGAAGCCAAAGAGAAATTCTCCAAAGAATTCGGACACGAGCCGAAAGTCTATGACGTGGTTATTTCCGACGGAGCAAGAAAGATGGAATAGGGGAAGCTACCCTATATAGTTCGAGAGCCAGTCCGGGTCGACTTTGACAAGTCCCCGGGCTGCTTCTTTTATGGAAGGGTTGCGCCGGAGAATGCCGGCACAGTCCTCATAGACGTTGAAGCCGACTGAAATCATCTGCATCTCCCCGTTCTGCGGATATGTGAAAGTCATCTCGGAATCCGCGCCGTCCATCTTGAAGAACCTTAAGGGAACATCCCTGTTCATCTCCCGGAGCGTTACGAACTTGCACATCTCAATCGCCACATCGTCCAGTCCGGCATCAAAAATCTTGATCTTCTCTATCAAATCCCCGGCACTTCGCACGATTCTCCCGGTATAGCCCTCCGGGAGTTCTTCGGCCTTGATGTCGGCATCGGTGAGCAGTATCATCAGTCTCTCCTGCGGATCGTGGTAGAGAAAGGGCCTGCAAATCAAATTCGTGCAGCCACATTCCGGACAATGCCATATAAAATGTTCTCCGCTCTTCACCCTTTCCTTCGCTTCGGGATTGACCAAAGCATCCACACTTCCCTCGAACTCCATTCTGTGAAGCCTGCCGCAACGGCTGCATTTCTCTTCAATTATCGATTTCGCCATCAGTTTATCGGATTTGTGACGGTTTTAAAAAAAGAAGGCTGACCCGGAAAGCAAACTCCCGAATCAGCCCCCTCAAACTAAAACTGCCTGTTAGAAGAACCTCTCGCGGTTGTCCTTGACATTGTCATACTCCGCCATCACGGAAGTAATCATCTGTGAAAGGTACTGACCCTTCTGGGCGTTGAGATTCTTGGCATCTTCCTCCGTGTAGTAGCTTCCGGTCTGACGGTTGGAAACACTTACGACATATACTCCCATAGAACCCGGAACAGGGCCATATACGGAGCCGTCCTTTGCAACGGATGCCGCACCGAGAATCGCCGGATCCACGCTTGTGGATGAGAACGAGAGCCCCTCGTTGTGGTCAACGCTCACTCCGAGAGCATCGGCGACGGCGTTGATGTCCGTAAGTCCCTTGACCTTCTCGGCCACTTCGGAGAGTTTCTTGGCCTGAACCTTATCGGCATACAGTCTCTCGCTTATCACTGAAGAGACTTCCTTGACAGGGGTGTAGCCCTCCTTGTGCGCTGCCTTGACGGCGGTGATGAAGAAGTAGTTGTTGTTGACGGTGATGATGTCCGACGCCTTGCCGACCTTGTTGTCGAAAATCCAGCGGGTAAGTTCCTTCGCCTGATCCACCGCGCCGTAAGAAGACGTGGCTTCGGTCACTTTGAGAGAGTGAGAATATACCTTGGTGGAGTCAACGGCCCTCTTGTAGCCTTCGTAAGAACCGCCTGCTATGGATGAGAATCTGTTGGCCTCGGCGTAATACTTGTTGAAAGTTTCCTTGCTGGCGAGAGCGGTCTTCTCAAGGATAGCCACCTGCTTCTTGGCCACAGGCTTTGTCTTCCGGGACACAAGCACGACGTGAGTGCCATACTGGGTCTTAAGGACGAACGGCTTGCCAATCTGAGCTTCGATGACTGACTCCATACCCGGAATCATGTAGGTCTGTGTCATCCAGCCTATGCTTCCCAACTCACCGTCAGCGGCGGAACCCTTGTCCTCAGAATAGAGAGACGCGAGATTGGAGAAGTTCGCACCCTTCTTGCCGAGCACGTTGACGAGGCTGTCAGCCACATGGCCGGCATCATTCCCTACGAGAAGTATGTGCTTTACATAAACTGAATCAGGGAGCATCTTGCTGTCCATCTCACGTGCGGCATAGAAAGTGTCTCCCGACTTCACGATCTCGGTAAGCTTCTTCCCGGAGAAAATCTGAGAATTGAGCGAGCTGTTGACCGTATTGAGCTCTCCGTCCTTATACCAATATGACGACAGCTGACGGTCTGAGTTCCTGAGAAGGAAGGTCTTCATGTTGTCCGTGGAAGCAAACTCCCGATACGCAGCATCCATATCGTCGCTGGTCTTGGCGATGTCATCAGATGAAGGCACTACCTCGAACACCACGTACTCGACATCCCTGCTGTTGCTCTGTTTGAAGAAATCCTTGTGGTCATTGTAGTACTTGCGGATTTCGTCTGAGCTTACGCTGACTGAAGAATCCCTTGTCATCGGATAATATGCAAGGCACCAGTCCACATCGGCGGTCGTATTGCCGTTGGCGACATCCTGCTTCAGCTGAAGAGCGTTCTCTATGTTGCTCGCATTGAACAGAGCCCCGTATTTCAGGTAATACTGCTGGTTGTAAACAGTGTTCTGCAGGTAATTCCAATATGTGCGGAGCTGGCCGGACTGATCACTGTTGACATTGTCAATGAATGCCTTCAGCATATCCAGAGAAAAATTGCCGGACTCGTCAAGGAAGACCGGATTCTGAGCCATGACAGGAGAAAGGGTCTCTCCGGAAACGAGGGATACCATCTCCTCTTCGCCTACACAAATTCCCGCAGCCTTGGCGTTTTTGACAAACATGTACTTGTCAAGAAGACCCTGCCATGCGGCGTTCCGAATCTGACGCTGAGTCTGCTCGTTCTGCGAAGAAGAGCCGGAAAGCATTTCGTTGATCACCGTATATTTTTCAACATCTTCCTGAAAATCATTGTAGGAGATGTCCTTGCCGGCAATCGTGCCGACATCATACTTTGATGACATCGAATTCAATGCAGACTCCAGTGTGCCTGGGTCGATGATGAACGAGAGAAGGGCCAGCGCGATGATGATTGAAATCACGAGGCCGAACTTAACGCGTATTTTTTCAAGTACCGCCATTTTATTTTAAATTTTTAAATTTCCAAATAGGGCTGCGAATTTAACTATTTTTTTGGAAACGGGCCAATAAAATTCACAGAATCAATAATAACCGCCGTAGAATCACTTACCGTCACGACATAGCCGTTGAAAGGCTTGTTTAATTTGGCGTTGCGCATATGGTCATCGGAGCGCATTCCATAGCCTTGAGCGAACATGTCGCGGGAGTACATCTTGACATAACAGTCCGTATATATCTCCTTCTTGCCGCTGTCCCAGAATATGGTGTCCGTCTCCATCGTCTCCTGCTTCAACACATTGTGCAGTATGACATTACCATACGCTTTCCATATCTCGTCCCCGGACGAAGGCACGGTGTGTTCGGCTTCATCGGCGATTATGACAGATTCCATAAGCCCCTCATCATTGTAGCCGAACACGGACACCCCGTCGGGGAACAGGTCGGTTTTGGTCCCGTCTTTGTCATACCTCTCAAGCACCCCGGCCTCCATTCTCATCTCCATCTCTCCGTTTTTGGTCCGGACGGCGAAAACGTTCTCCACTTTCTGAACCGGAGTGGAACTCAGGTCGAGTTTCTCGGCCTCGGCGATTCCCTTGCTGCAGGAAACGAAATTACTGGCAATCACGCACGTGACCGCCAGTAAGCTCGAAATATTGCCTGTATGACAGTTCAATTCTACTTTGTGGTACGAACAGTCGTTGTTGCACGCATACCGCCGCAGACTACCGTATATGACTGTCCGTTCGTGATGTCATACATGAACGCTTCCGCAGCCTGAGGGAAGTATGAACTGTACTGCCTGATGTGATCCGTGGCGCTTTCCGCAAGTGAAGGATCCGCATTCTTGGCCTTGTTCATATAGTCGCAGGCAACCCAGAACGGTGCGCGGCTTGAGATTTCATCTCCTCCGCAACGGGTTGAAGCCCATACCGTAGCAATGAGGAAGTAAGCCTTTCCGGCGAGCTCCGGTGAATTGTCGGCCACCTGGTTGGCATACTCCACGGCCTTTGCGTTGAGACCGCTCTTGTAGCAGAATGTAGCAAGCTCATATTTCCACTCCAGATCGGTGTTCGCGTCTGACTCCTCGCTTGCGATAGCCTCCTCCATATAGGTTATGGCCTCATCGGTATTACCCTTGGCTGAATGGAGTTTGAAGAGGTAATATGCCGAGTTGGCTGAAGGCTTGAGCTTGTTCATCGTGGTCACCGCCCTGAGGAAAAGATCGTTGTCGGAGCAGTCTTCGGCCATGCTCATCGTCTTCACGATGCTTGACGCAAGGTCGAGGTTTTCCGGATCGGCGTCAAAACGCGGGCTGTATATGGAGATGAGATGGTCGCAGCTCGCCACCTTGCTGGCTGCGAAGAGGTTGCCCATGTCAGTCTTGACGTTGTCGTTCTGCTCGCGCTCAATGTCGTTTCTTACAGGAGCCTTGTCGATATAGTCGTTGTTTCTCTGATAGAGATTGATGATGGTTTCAGTATCGAGAGAGCCCGCCTGGAAAAGTTCAATGGCGGCCTGAAGGTCGAAGAGGAATATGGAAACCTTAGTCTGCTCCTTGTTGTTGGCGATGATTCCTTCGTACCCGTCATAAAGTTTCTGCTGATCTGAAGTCAGATACTTGGACATGTCGAGACCCTTGTTGTTGAGGGCTGTCACGGCATATTTTGGATAATACTTCGCCCTGACGTCGTGAAGCGTAAGGAGAGAATCCACAAGAGCGTCCTTGTACTTCGCGTCGGATTCGTTTTTAGCTATCAGCCTGCGCAGAAGAGAGGTGCCGTCGATGAGCATGTTCTGACTTGCCGTGGCAGGGCAGAGAGAATACGCTTTTCTCCAGTTGGGAACAGCCTCATCATAAGCCTTCTGCTTATAGTACTCTTTGTAATAGGACATGTACTTGATACATTCCGCACTGTCCGCACCCCATTTTCCCTGGGCCAAAACATCCGTGCCGCACAGAGAAAGCGCAGCACAGGACAAGATCGCAAGTGTTATTCTTTTCATTATCGTTAGTGATTGTTTATTCGTATCTCGGTTTCTGGAACCATATGTCAAAAATATTCACCCCTATGGAGAAGCTGCAATACCTCTCTCTTATCATACCGTCCGAGAGAGCCCCCCTCTGTCCGAGTTCAACCCCGAGCGTGAGACCATTGTACCATCTGTATATCGGAAGAGTTACGCCGAGGGTGACAGCCATGGAGGAAATAGGCTTGCCGTTGAGCAGAAAATTCTCCTTTTTGTAATACGCCCCTGCACGATATGCCACCTTGTTAAAGTAGTAACGGATATCGTTTCTGTTTGGAACTATCTCGAAACCAAGCCTGTACGCTTCCGACAACGAGGTCGAGAACGGAGAGCTGGAGGAGAAGCCGCTGATGTTCTCTATAGAGGAATTTCTCCAGTCGGACCTCGTGTAATCAAACGCGAGCATCCACTTGTCAGCATATCTGTACGATACTCCCAAGCCTATTTCAGATGCTATACGGGCATGCTTGGTGACCCCGAGGGTGTCCATCTTGTAGTATAAGGTATCAGAGGCCGCATAACCGACCGAGAACCTCGATTCTTCATAATATCCCCCCATATCGGCTCCAGTCGAATACGTGGCTCCGAGAATGAGTTTGGACTTGTCTCCTACCGGCCTCTCATACTGAAGGCCGAACTTGCCGCCCACGGCGCTTGCCTGAAGTGACGTGCTTCCGGAGATGCTGTTGTACGATGCATCCGAAACAGATGTCGTGA
The DNA here is from genome assembly GCA_963637465.1 of Paludibacteraceae bacterium. Taxonomy (GTDB): domain Bacteria; phylum Bacteroidota; class Bacteroidia; order Bacteroidales; family UBA932; genus Cryptobacteroides. The sequence continues at coordinate 13,738 of CAVHNN010000010.1, read as the reverse complement.
ACGTCTTCGTGAGGTTGCCGAAATAAAAATCCACTTCAGCCCCGAGTGAAAGCCTGTCCCGGAAAGTGATGCCGGCTGCCGTGAACAGCTTATATATGCTTCCGCTTCCTGCTGCGTTATATGAAATGTTGCCTGTCCGGCCGATGACTTCCGGATCCGTATAGTCGAAGGAGTATCCGAAACCCGTATCGCTGAACGGAGATATTCCAAGCATCATCGCGGATGTGCTCCAGAGCGGGAAGGATATCACGCAGTCATTGATATTGAACGTGTTATTGACTGACTTTATATCATTCTGAGCAAAGACCTTATTGTCACCATACAAAGAGAAGTCCGCCATGAAGGCCAGAGAATCCCTTGCGGTCACCGCAGCCGGATTGATAATGTTGATGAATCTGTTGCTTCTCATCGCCACACCGACTCCGCCCATCGTCCTGTTGTATGCAGTGCCCTGACGGCTGAGATCCCCCACTCCGAAGATGGAATATGGAGAATAGCCGCTATAAGCCTGACCGTGCGCCCCAAAGGAGACGCACAGCAGAAACACGAGCGCAGATATGTGTCTACTTAATGTTTTTGCTGACATAATCTTCTGTTATGATAGCCAAACCCATCAATTCAAGATTGCAGACTACAAAGATGGAATTTTTCATTTTCTTGGCAAAATAAATTGCATCCCCTCCTGTAAAAATCACAATATTGTCCTGATGTGTTTTGACGTAGCCCTCTATTTCAAACATTATTCCAAAAACAACTCCGGATTCGATGGAAGACTGCAAAGAATCTCCCTCCGGAGACACGTTTGCGGGAATATCCACAAGAGGGAGGGCCTTGGAATAACGGTTGAGGGCCTTGAAGCGCGTCATACAGCCCGGGGAAACGTTACCTCCGAGATAACGTCCGTCCGAGCCGAGGAAGTCAACCGTGAGCGTAGTGCCGAAATCAAACACCGTACAACTCTTGTTCTTGAACAGAAAACGCGCGGCCACAAGTCCGGCGGCCCTGTCGGGAGTCAGATATTCCGGAAAATCATACTTGAGAAGGTAGTGCGTATGGGAAGAGTCCAGAATGACAAGATGTGAGCATTTACGGCTGAGGATGATTTCATCCTCCTCATTCACGCCATACACGGAAGCTATGGTAAGCACCTCCGGCTTGTCCTTCTCCATCAGCGTGAGGAGATATTCAAGCATCTTTTCCCCCTGATAGCGGAAGGTTTTTCCGATGGTGACACCATCGGACCAGGCTGCCTTGAGGGCCGTATTTCCCGTAACTACCAGAAGATTGGCCATGACTGAATTTACTTAACCTGCAAAATTAACATTTTCAGTTGTTGTTTTGAGCTATTTCAAAGAAAAAAAGCTTTAAAACAGCTTCTCATTCAACTGAGGCCGTTCAATATTTTGAACGCCGCCGAAAGCGAAGGAACCCCGCGCGATACTATCTTGAGCTTGTTTTCAACCTGCTTGAGCTCCAGCCTCCCTTCAAAATTGCCGATGCGTCCCATGAGGGTTTCGAACACTTCGGATTTGTAGTAGGATGACATGGGATTGGAAACGAAGAACGCTATCAGTATTCCGTTCTTTATTATGATTTTCTCAAATCCGAGCGCGGCCCCGCGATTGCGAATCTTCACCACGAGGAAAAGATTCTTAACTTCTTCCGGCAAAGCCCCGAAACGGTCTTCAAGCCTTTTGGCGTAATTGTCTATTTCCTTGTCTGAAGACATGGAGTCAATTGATTTGTAAATCCTTATCTTTTCAGCTGTAATGTCGAGATATCCGTCAGGAATCAAGGCCGGCTGATCGGTCTCGATGGTGCATTCCGTGACGAACAGACTGCGCTCGGTACGCAGATTCATGCCTGTCTCCACCCCTATCTCCTCCATGGCCTCGGAGAGAATCTTCTGATATGTCTCAAAACCCATCTCGGTGATGAAACCGCTCTGTTCCGCTCCGAGCAGGTTGCCCGCGCCGCGTATGTCCAGATCCTGCATCGCGATGTTGAAGCCGCTCCCCAGGTCGGAGAACTCTTCGATGGCCTTCAGACGGCGGCGCGCATCATCGGTGATGCTTACGAGCGGAGGGACTATCAGATAGCAGAATGCCTTCTTGTTGGAACGTCCCACCCTGCCGCGAAGCTGATGAAGGTCGCTGAGTCCGAAATTCTGGGCCTGATTTATTATTATGGTGTTGGCGGAAGGAATATCCAGACCGTTCTCTATTATGGTGGTGCAGAGCATCATATCGTAGTCTCCCCGGATGAAGTCCAGCATCGTCTTCTCAAGTCTGGAGGATTCCATCTGTCCGTGTGCGACGCAAATCTTCATGTCGGGTACGAGACGATGCAGAATCTCATATATCGACTGGAGTTCCTCCACCTTGTTGTGCAGGAAGAATATCTGGCCTCCCCGGTTGAGCTCATAATTGATGATGCTTTTTATCTCCTTCTCGTCGAAGAGTATGATCTCAGTCTGCACCGGAATCCTGTTCGGCGGGGGAGTGTTGATTATGCTCAGGTCGCGGGCTCCTAGAAGGGAGAACTGCAGGGTGCGCGGTATAGGAGTGGCGGAAAGGGTCAGGGTGTCAACTGATTGTTTTATTTCACGGAGTTTCTCTTTGGCACTCACCCCGAACTTCTGCTCCTCGTCTATTATCAGCAGACCCAAATCCTTGAATTCAAACTCCTTGCTTAATATCTTATGAGTTCCTATCAATATGTCTATCTGCCCCTCTGAGAGCCTTCGTTTTATATCTGCAATCTCTTTGGCGGTGCGCAGACGGCTCACGTAGTCTATGGTGCAGGGAAGATTCTGAAGCCTCTGGCGGAAAGTGTTGTAATGCTGGAGCGAAAGTATTGTCGTCGGTACGAGCAAAGCCACCTGCTTACCGTCGGCGGCGGCCTTGAAGGCTGCCCTCACCGCAATCTCGGTCTTTCCGAAACCGACGTCTCCGCAGATCAGTCTGTCCATCGGACAGTCATCCTCCATGTCACGTTTGACCGCCGCAGTGGCTATCTCCTGATCCGGAGTGTCTTCGAATATGAAAGAAGATTCAAGCTCCTCCTGAAGATAGGTGTCCGGAGAAAAGGCGAAACCCTTGGACGAACGCCGCTTGGCATAGAGCTGTATGAGCTGCTTTGCTATATCCTTGACTTTGGACTTGGCGCTCGTCTTCAGAGCCCCCCAGGTCTTTGAACCGAGCTTGCTTATGCGCGGCGGTTCTCCGTCACTGGAACGGAAGCGCGATATCTTGTTGAGCGAGTGCACCGAGACAAAAACCACGTCTCCGTCCTTGTACGTAATCTTCACCACCTCGCGCATACGCCCCCTGTCATCCTTCATCCTGACGAGACCTCCGAAAATGCCCACACCATGGTCTATATGCACTACGTAATCCCCTATGTTGAATGAATTCAGATCATTTATCGTGAGCTGCTCGCTCTTCTCAACCGTTCTCCTCAGACTTACACGATGGAACCTGTCGAAAATCTCGTGGTCGGAATAGCAGCAAAGCCTGTCATCGGAATCGATGAAGCCGTTATGAATGTTCTTGCCCTTGACGAATTCGGGTATCAAACCTCCGTTCTGAGACAATATCGACCTTATCCTGTCAAGTTGAGACTCCTTTTCTCCGAAGATCATCACCCTGTACCCGCTCTCCATCCGGGACCGGATGTCTTCGGTAAGCAGTTCAAAATTCTTGTTGAAGGATGGCTGAGGACTTATGTTGAACACCACCGGGGCGGCATTCTTCTGCATACTAAGAGGCGTATCGATGAAAACCTTGCGGTGATTCGACACGAGGCCGAAGAACTCCTGCGAAGAATACATGTCGGAAGAGTCAAGCCACAGGACACTGTCCGAACCGAGCATTTCAAGCACGTTCTGTCCGCTTTCACTTTCTGACGACATCACTTCGGACACTATTTCAACCCTCTCTTCTTCTCCGGTGGAAAGCTGGGTGTTGCAGTCGAAAGCATTGATTTTCTCGACTTCATCCCCCCAGAATGATATGCGGTAAGGATAATTGTTGGAGTATGAAAATATATCCACGATCGAACCCCGGATGGCATACTGTCCAGGGGCCGAGACAAAATCAACTCTTTCGAATCCGCCCGAAGACAACAACTCCACGATTTTGTCGTGAGATATCTCATCTCCCCTGCCTATGCTTACGATAGAGTCGGATATGTCCTTGAGTGAGGGAACACTCTCGGCTATGGCCGCAGGGTAGGACACTATCAGCCTGAATTCATCGTCGGCGGAGATGATTGAGGAGATGGCCGCCGTCCTCTGCACCGCAAGAGAAGATTTATAATTGCTGCGTTCAACGCTCCTTCCCGATTCCGGCAGAAAGAAAACCCTGTCCCCGTCTATGAAATTGTACAGGTCAGAAGTACAATATTCAGCCGATTCGATATCCGGAAGTATTATGAAATGCAGTCCCTTGTCAGCAACGCTCGAGAGCACCATCCAGCGAGCAGACAAAAAAAGACCGCGGCAGCAGATCTCCTTTTCACCCGCCTCAAGCCTTTTCTTGAGTTCTATGCAAGATTTCTCACTTATCAACATTCAACCATTTTTTACTGTTGAAAACCTGTTGGTAACACTGTTGATTAAATTGTGCGTTTGTTGAAATCTCGCCCCTCCATCTTTTCAACAGTTCGACAAACATCGTACAAACACGGTTTTCAACTTTTTGATATTTATTTAAAAAATTGATTCTCAAAAGATTGTCGAAGTTATCAACAAAATCAACAAGCATTTAAAATACTCAATTTTTATAAATAAAAGAACTATATTTGTATCCTGATTGATTTCATCGCAATGTCGGATTTTGACCCGCACGATACAAACGAGGGCAAAGATAAGGATTTAGAAGGAATTATCCGGCCCCATGAATTGGAAGATTTCACCGGTCAGGGTGAAATCGTGTCCAATCTTCGGGTGTATATAAGGGCGGCCAAATTGCGAGGCGAGGCATTGGATCACACCATTTTCCACGGCCCTCCGGGACTGGGCAAGACCACTCTTGCGCATATCATAGCATCCGAGATGGGGGTGAACATCAAGATAACCTCGGGGCCGGTTCTGGACCGCCCCGGAGATCTGGCCGGACTGCTTACTTCCCTTGACAAAGGGGACGTGCTTTTCATCGATGAGATCCACAGGCTTTCTCCGGAAGTTGAGGAGTATCTGTATTCCGCGATGGAGGATTACGTCATCGACATAATGATAGACAAGGGGCCCGGGGCCCGCTCCGTGCGCATTTCTCTCAACCCTTTCACTCTTGTAGGAGCCACCACCAGAGCCGGAATGCTTACCGCGCCGCTTCGTGCAAGGTTCGGAATCAACTGCGGGCTGGAGTACTATGATACCTCCGACCTTGTGAAAATAATCAAGCGGAGCGCCGCCATACTGAATGTTGGGATAGAAGAAGACGCTGCCGTAGAGATTGCTTTCCGCAGCCGCGGCACTCCCCGCATAGCGAACTCGCTTTTGCGCAGGGTACGTGATTTCGCTCAGGTTCAGGGTGACGGACATATAGACGTCGCCATCGCGAAATTTGCACTTGACAAACTCAAGATAGACACTCGTGGACTTGATTCCATCGACAATAAGATTCTCCGCACCATAATCTGCTCTTTCAAGGGCGGACCTGTCGGAGCCAACACAATAGCCACCGCGATAGGGGAGGACCAGGGTACCTTTGAGGAGGTGTATGAGCCGTTCCTGATAAAAGAAGGTTTCATCGTGAGAACACAGAGGGGGAGAATCGCCACCGACCTTTCCTACAGGCATCTTGGACTTTCCAGAGAGGCGGGGGAGGAGAACTCTTTGTTTTAGGGGATAACAATATTTACAAAATAAGTACAATGTCTGACAAGTTAGTTTCCAAATTAAATTCAAAAATTCCGGAGGGACCGCTTGAGAACAAATGGACCAAGCGCAAGTCTGAAATCCATCTTGTGAGTCCTAACAACAAGAGAAAACTTGAAATCATTGTGGTAGGTACCGGTCTTGGCGGAGCTTCCGCCGCCGCTTCTCTAGGAGAGCTCGGTTACAATGTCAAGATTTTCTGCATCAGCGACTCTCCGCGCCGTGCGCACTCGATTGCCGCGCAGGGAGGTATCAATGCCGCCAAGAACTATCAGAACGACAATGACTCTGTCTATCGTCTGTTTTATGATACGATCAAGGGCGGTGATTATAGAAGCCGTGAAGCCAATGTCTATCGTCTTGCCGAAGTCAGCGCATCAATTATCGATCAGTGCGTTGCGCAGGGTATCCCGTTCGCCCGCGAGTACGGCGGATATCTTGCCAACCGTTCGTTCGGCGGCGTACAGGTAAGCCGTACGTTCTATGCCAGAGGTCAAACCGGACAGCAGCTGCTTCTCGGTGCGTATGCATCTCTGAATAAGGAGATAGCGGCAGGCACCGTCAAATCGTATCCTCGTCACGAGATGCTGGATCTTGTCATTGTCAACGGTCAGGCAAAGGGCATAATAGCCCGCAATCTTGTCACCGGGCAGCTTGAGAGGTTCGGAGCACATGCCGTAGTGATTGCCACCGGAGGATATGGAAATACTTATTTCCTCTCCACCAACGCGATGAACAGCAACGGTTCGGCAGCTATGCAGTGTTATAGGAAGGGAGCTTATTTCGCCAACCCTTGTTTTGCTCAGATTCACCCTACCTGCATTCCGGTTCACGGTGATCAGCAGTGCAAGCTCACCCTTATGAGCGAGTCTTTGCGCAACGACGGACGCATCTGGGTACCTAAGAAGATGGAGGATGTGAAGAAGCTGCGTAAGCATGAAATCAAAGCTTCTCAGATTCCGGAGGAGGATCGCGATTACTATCTCGAGCGCCGTTATCCTGCGTTCGGCAACCTTGTGCCTCGCGACGTGGCTTCACGTGCCGCAAAGGAGCGCTGTGATGCCGGCTATGGTGTCAACGAGACCGGAAAGGCGGTGTTCCTCGATTTTGCGGATGCCATCCAGCGTCTCGGACACAAGAGAGTTGCTGAACGTTATGGCAACCTCTTTGAAATGTACGAGAAGATTACCGCTTCTTCTCCTTGGGAAGAGCCTATGATGATATACCCGGCCATCCACTACACTATGGGTGGAATTTGGGTTGATTATGATCTTCAGACGACCATCCCGGGGCTCTATGCCATAGGAGAAGCGAATTTCTCAGACCATGGAGGAAACCGTCTTGGGGCGTCCGCTCTCATGCAGGGACTTGCAGACGGTTATTTCGTCCTCCCTGTCACAATCGGAGACTACCTCTCCAAGAAGTTCGCCGAGCCTAAGACGGATGTCAATACACAGGAGTTTGTGGAGGCCGAAAAAGCCGTTCAGGCACGTATCGACCGTCTCTTCTCCATCAATGGAACCAAGACCGTGGATTCCATCCACAAAAAGCTCGGAAACATCATGTGGGAATACGTGGGTATGGCCCGTGATGCCGAAGGTCTCAAGAAGGCAATCAAGGAGATAGGTGAGCTTAAAGCTGATTTTTATAAGAATGTCAAGGTTCCTGGAAGTCAGAATGAGTTCAATCAGGAGCTTGAGAAGGCTCTTCGTCTTGAGGATTTCTTCGAGATAGGCGAACTTATGGCTCGTGACGCTCTCAACAGGAATGAGTCCTGCGGCGGACATTTCCGCATCGAAAGCCAGACCGAAGAGGGAGAGGCCAAGCGTGACGATGAGAACTTCATGTACGTAGCGGCCTGGGAGTACAAGGGCGAGGGCGTTGAGCCTGAACTTCACAAAGAGCCTCTTAAGTATGAGTTCATTAAGGTTGCCACCAGAAACTATAAAGACTGATAGAAGATGGAATTCAATTTAAAGATATGGCGTCAGAAGAACGCCAAGGCCAAGGGTCATTTTGAGACTTACCATATTTCAGGCATCGAGGAAGACGCTTCTTTTCTTGAGATGCTGGATATTCTCAATGAACAGCTGATTCGTGAGGGAGCGGATCCTGTCGCTGTGGAGCGTGGATGCCAGAGCAGCGGTCCGGTTTCCTTCGATCACGACTGTCGTGAGGGTATCTGCGGAGCTTGTTCTCTGTATATAGACGGTCGTGCGCACGGTCCCGATGACCATGTCACCACCTGCCAGCTCTTCATGAGGCACTTCAAGGACGGAGCCACGATCACCGTCGAGCCTTGGAGGAGCGCAGCTTTCCCTGTAATCAAGGATCTTGTGGTTGACCGTACTGCTTTCGACAAGATTCTTCAGGCGGGCGGTTTCATCACCGTGAGAACAGGTTCAGCTCAGGATGCGAACAATATCCTCATATCTCACGACAGGGCGGAGGAGAGTATGGATGCGGCAGCCTGTGTAGGGTGCGGAGCTTGCGTGGCTACGTGCAAAAACGGCTCTGCAATGCTCTTTGTCGCTGCAAGGGTAAGTTCTCTCGCCCTTCTTCCGCAGGGTCGTCCGGAGGCCGCGAAAAGGGCGAAAGCCATGGTTGCCAAGATGGATGAGCTTGGATTCGGAAACTGCACCAACACTCGCGCCTGTGAACTTGAGTGCCCTAAGGGCATAACAGTAGCTCATATCGCACGTCTCAACAGGGAGTTCCTTAAGGCGAAATTCTCTGACTGATTGAGTCGGTAAGTGTAACGATAGGGGAGTGACCGGAAAGTCGGAGACTTTCCGGTCACTCCCTTTGTATGCTTTTATCTATGGGTGCTCTTACCAGAGGAAATTGTTGAACGGATATCTTCCGGCGTGGATTTCCGCCACCATCTTGTATATATCGTCTTTCAGCTTGTCTATTCCTTCCTTTTTGAGAGCCGATATGAAGATGCAAGGTATTTTCTTGTCGTTGATCCACTTGTACTTGACTTCCTCCAGCGTGAGATTTCTGTCTGTTTTCGGCTGGAGCGAGAATTCATCGTACTCTTCGTGTTCGTATGCATCTATTTTATTGAATACCACATAAATAGGTTTTTCTGATGCGGAAATGTCCTTCAGAGTCTGCTCAACCACCTCCATCTGTTCCTCGTAATCGCTGTGCGAGATGTCCACTACGTGTATCAGCACGTCCGCCTCGCGTACTTCGTCAAGAGTGCTTTTGAATGCTTCTATAAGTTGTGTCGGAAGCTTTCTTATAAAGCCTACAGTGTCGCTGAGAAGGAAGGGTATGTTGCCTATGACAACCTTTCTGACCGTCGTGTCAAGAGTGGCGAACAATTTGTTTTCGGCGAACACTTCGGATTTGGCGAGAAGATTCATCAGTGTGGATTTGCCGACGTTGGTGTATCCCACGAGTGAGAGACGAACCATCTGACCCCTGTTGCCGCGCTGCGTAGCCATCTGTCTGTCAACTTTTTTCAGCTGCTCTTTAAGCCTTGCGATTCTCTCGCGGACAATTCTCCGGTCTATCTCTATCTGTGTTTCTCCCATTCCTCCGCGCATTCCGACACCGCCTCTCTGTCGCTCGAGATGTGTCCACATGCCGGCAAGGCGCGGCAGCATATAATTGTACCTTGCCAGTTCAACTTGCATCTTGGCGTAGGCTGTCTTGGCTCTTTGCGAGAAGATTTCAAGGATGAGGCTTGTCCGGTCTATGACTATGGAAGTCTTGATTATCTTCTCTATGTTGCGTTGCTGCATTCCCGTAAGTTCATCATCGAAGATGACGTATTTTATGGTATTTTCCTCACAGTATTGAGCTATTTCTTCAAGTTTGCCGCTTCTTATGTATGTCGCTTTCTCAGGTTTGTCAACTCTCTGTATGAACTGCCTCTCTCCTTCGAGTCCGGCTGTCTCGGCGAGAAATGCCAATTCATCGAGGTATTCCTGAATTTTGCTTTCTTCGTCTCCCTGCCTGATTATCCCGACGAAGATGGCTTTGTTGTTTTCTTGAATATCCATAGTGTCATATCAATCAAAAAAAGGCCATCCTTTTTGAGGGACAGCCTTTTTATGTTTTTTATAAAAATTATCTCAACTGGAAGATAACAGGGAACGTGTAGGTAACTTTTACTGCACGGTCTCTCTGGCGTCCCGGCTCCCATTTCGGTGAACTTGAAACGACTCTCACAGCCTCTTTGTCAAGCGATGCGTCCACGCCTCTGAGAACCTTTACGTCTGAAATCTTTCCGTTAGGGTTCACCGTAAACTGAAGCATTACTCGTCCGCTTACTCCGTTCTCCTTTGCAATCTCAGGGTAAACGAGGTTGTTTGCAACCCACTTTGAGAAAGTATTGGCATCTCCACCCTGGAATGTCGGCTTCACCTCTACAATCTGGAACGGAATAGCCTCTTCCTCAACTTCTTCTTCGACAACGTCCTCGACATAGTCCATGATTTCAACTCCGAGATTGTCATTGTCTTCGAGGTTGATGATGTTGTCCTCGACCTTGATGTCATCGTCAACGATGTCAATCTGGTCGGAGAGGACTACCGTCTTCGGAACCTCTGGTGGTGGTGGAGGGGTCTCCTGGGTGATAGGAACCATTTCCTCTTCTTCTACCGCAACCGTCTCGGCAACGAAAACCGCCTCCTCCTTGTCTTTCGTCGTCCATTCGAACGCCGCATAGACGCAGAGCAGGGAGAATACAAAGCCGATTTCGGCGAACAACAGCTTCTTGCTGTTCAAGTCGGCTTTAGGTGATTTCTTGATTTCCATTTTATTAGTTTCTTTAAATATCCACTTTGAGCACCAAAGATAAAAAGAATTCGATTTAATTCCAATTTTGTCAGACAACTTTAGTTCTGTTTTTTTGATTCTCCGCTCTTTCGTAGTAGATTTGCCGAAATTTTCTGTAGTTATTATGATAAGGTACTTCAACGAGGATACTGAATTTGTTTTCAAACCGAGACTTTTGAACAACAGGTGGCTTAAGACGGTTGCCGGGAGCGAGATGCGAAGGATAGGTGATGTCAACATCATTTTCTGTTCGGACAATTATATACTTGACGTCAACGTAAAGTACCTTGGACATGATTACTTCACCGACATAATCACCTTTGATTATTGTGAGAAGAATATTCTTTCCGGAGATCTTTTCATAAGCGTCGATTCGGTTCGTGAAAACGCGTCTTTTTACGGAACTGAATTTGAAGACGAGCTCAACCGGGTTATCGTGCACGGCCTTCTTCATCTCATAGGCTATGATGACCATACGGAAAGTGACATCGCTCAGATGCGCTCAAAGGAGGACTATTATCTTCAAGTCAGAAAATCTCTCCAGTGATGTCCATGAATTATGATGTCATAGTTGTAGGAGGCGGACACGCCGGCTGTGAGGCCGCCATGGCTGCTGTAAACCTCGGCTGTACTGTCCTTTTGCTCTCCGGAGATATGGCCAACTACGCGAAAATGTCGTGCAATCCAGCGGTTGGAGGAATAGCTAAAGGTCAGATTGTTAGGGAAATAGACGCTCTTGGGGGATATACTGGACTTGTGACGGACGCTTGTACTTTGCAGTTTCGCATGCTGAATAGATCCAAGGGGCCGGCCATGTGGAGTCCGAGAGCACAGTGCGATAAAACGCTTTTTTCCGCCACATGGCGTAAATTTCTTGAAAAGTCCTGTAAATTAGATATTTACGCAGATTTTGCCACTTCTTTTCTCTTTGAGAATTCAAAAATCAGCGGTGTCCGTACATCCACAGGGGCGATTTTTAATTCTCGCGCCCTTGTCCTGACTGCCGGAACATTTCTCAACGGTAAAATTTTCATAGGTCAGACTGTCCTTACGGGTGGAAGGATAGGGGAGAAGTCTTCAGACGGGCTGACTTCACAGCTTGCAGAGCGCGGCTTGGTCTGCGGTCGGATGAAGACCGGCACTCCTCCGCGCATTGACATCAGGTCTGTTGATACGGACTCACTCCCGAAACAGTATGGGGATTCCACTCCGGAGAGATTCTCATATCTTGACATTCCCTCTTCCGTACAGTCGGGTGGAGTGCAGATGCCGTGCTTCATACTCCATACCAACGAAGAGGTTCACGAGATACTTAGGTCCGGCTTTTCCGAGTCACCTCTTTTTACCGGACTCATCAGCGGGAAAGGGCCGAGGTACTGCCCGAGTATAGAAGATAAACTTAGAGTCTTTCCCGAAAACGCTTCACATCAACTTTTTCTCGAACCGGAAGGGCGCGACACGGTCGAGTATTACCTTCAAGGATTTTCATCTTCTCTTCCTTTGCAAGTCCAGTTGGATGCGTTGCATTCTATAAAGGGTCTTGAAAACGTCAGAATTTTCAAGCCTGCGTATGCTGTCGAGTATGACTATTTTGATCCGTCTTTTCTGAAATCCACCTTGGAGTCGAAGATGGTTGAAAATCTGTTCTTGGCAGGTCAGGTCAACGGGACTACCGGTTACGAAGAGGCGGCAGGGCAGGGAATAGTAGCTGGTATCAATGCGGCTCTCAAAGTTAAAGAAAAAGAGCCTTTCATTCTTAGTCGCGACAGTTCTTATATCGGAGTTCTCATAGATGACCTTGTCACAAAAGGAGTGGATGAACCTTATAGAATGTTCACGTCTCGTGCCGAGTATCGTATTTTACTTCGTCAGGATAATGCGGATTTCCGTTTGACCGGCTTGTCTCATTCCATAGGTCTGGCCGATGAAGAGCGTTACTCCGCAACGATGAAAAAGTATGAAGAAATTGAGAATTTGAAGTCATACTGTTATTCCAACAATATTACTCCTGCGGTAGCCAATCCTTTTCTTTCATCCCTTGGCTCAAGCTTGATATCTGAATCCAAAAAAATTTCAGACCTTGCTTCTCGACCGGAGGTGAAGCTTTCAGATTTGATGAAAATTGTTCCACGTGGAACAATTAAAAATGAGATTGCCGAAAGCGTGGAAATATCCATTAAATACAGTGGATATATAGACAGGGAAATACAGGCGGCTGCCAAGATTCACAGGCTTGAAAACCTTATCATCCCGGAGGGTTTTGACTTCGATAAGCTCAGTGGATTATCTATAGAATGCCGCCAGAAGTTCAAAAAATACACTCCTCGAACCATTGCTCAGGCTATGAGAATTTCGGGAGTGTCTCCTTCGGACATTTCTGTCCTGCTCGTTTATTTCGGACGCTGATCATTTATAGCATCTTCAGCGCAGTCTTGATGATGTCTTCAAGACTTGCTCCGGGATTGTCTTTTAGAATGGACTGAATGGCCTTGGAGATGTTCGGCTTGGAAAAACCAAGATTGAGCAGTGCCGCTGCCGCTTCGTCCGCCACTTTGTTGTTTTCGGCCTTGATGATGGCATCGAAACTGGCGCTTTCCCCTTTGACTATCTTGTCTTTCAGTTCCAGAACGAGTCTCTGTGCGCTTTTCAGCCCTATACCTTTGATGGATTTCAGTCGGTTGATATCTCCTGCCAAGATGGCTTCATTGAGTTCTGCCGGGGAGAGTGATGAAAGAATCATTCTTGCGGAGGCCGCCCCCATTCCGGATACGCTCGTGATATTACGGAAGAGACTCCGTTCGTCCTTGGTGGCGAAGCCGTAATCAACCTCCTGGCCGTCCCTCTGGTTGACTTGGCGCTGAATATAGATTGTCGCTTCCGTCTTGCCGTCGATGGCATCGTACGTCTGGAGAGAAATCTCCACAAGATATCCTATTCCCTGATTGTCCACAACGGCGTTGGTGGGTGTAAGTTCCTTGATTTTCCCTGAAATGTAGTCTATCATTTTGAAGCTGTTTTGAAATAATTCCTCTCTTTTCTCGCGCGGCCTTTCCGGCCATTTTC
>CAVHNN010000009.1:0-50209 GCA_963637465.1 Paludibacteraceae bacterium | reverse complement strand
AAGGCCGGCTCCTCACGGGGCCGGCCTTTTTGCGTGCAAATCCGATCCCGGCGTGGCTCCCCGTGCCACGTAAGCATCCGGCGAAGCGCGTTCCGACAAGTAAGATGCCACTGGCATGGCTTCCATGCCGGTGGCATTATTTTGGTGCAGCTGTGCTGTCAGTGTGAACTCCGGTCTGGAGCCGTTTCCCGAGACAAAGTGCCAGAAAACGTAAGCGCCAAACAGCAGCTAGAACAGATCGTGCATGGTCACCTCGTTCTGTACGATGCCGCTATAAGCGTTGTGTTTGAGGCCGAATGTCGAGATGAAGACCAGATGGAGCGTGCGTCTGAGCTTCAGCTTCTCGCGGAAAGACTGCACCTTATGTTCCAGTTCATCCCGATACTTTTTTGTGATGGCGAACGGAGAATCCCAATACTTTATTTCACACAGATTTATGACCCTGTCCGCACGACTGATGACCATATCGATTTGCGCATCATCTCCCCGCCAGGAGAATGTCTCGGTGAGAATTCCGAGAATCCCGAGTTTTTTCTCTATCTGAAGGTGGTGATACTGGCACAACTGCTCGAAAGCGATGCCGGCCCAGACATTGTGAGATGGTGTGGATGCCTGATAAATCCAGAAATCCTTGTCCGTCGTCCCGTATTTTTTTATGAATTTGTAGTAAAACAACGTGTAGAAATCTGTCAGCTGGTATAACGCGTCATTTTCTTTCTTCCCGAATGAATGATATTTGCGGATGATGTCGCAGTCATCCAGATCCGAGAGCACGGTGCTCAAGCCCCCGCCGTCGGGAATGCGGGTCGAAGCCAATATCTCCTTGCGTGTCATCCCGTAATTCCTCTTGCTGAGTGCCTCGATTACTTTAAGATATGGTTCGCTGTTTTCGAACAAAGATGCATACAGGTTGTCAAATTCTCCGTCAAGCTTACCCTTTCGCCGGAAAAACAGCCTGTCGACATTCTGCGGCAGGCTCAGTCCCTTGTCCAGCAGGCTGAGATAATAGGGTATTCCGCCCATGATCATATAACATTCAAGGATATCTTTCTCTTCATAATTGAATCCCCGATAGTCGAGATATTCCTTGCATTCGGACAGGTTGAACGGCCGGAGATATATCTTCGTCGTCACCCTGTTGTGCAGACCGCCCTTGTTGCGCAATATCTTCTTGGTTATCCACGAAGTCGCCGAGCCGCAGACGATGAGTTTTATATCGTCACGAGTACAGGCCCAGTCATTCCAGAAATGTTCTATTGCCACGACAAGGTCACTATGCCTGGTGTTCATATACGGCAATTCATCGATGAAGATGATTTTCTTGCCGCGGCGGGTGCAACCCTCTATCAACAGCCTCAAACTGTCGAAAGCTTCGCTCCAGTTCCGCGGTATGGGACAGAGAGGGGATCCCTGCCTTTTCAGCGCCTCACCAAAGTTCTGGAGCTGAGCCGCCTTATCTTTTTTTGCGAGTCCCGTGACTTTGAATGTGAAATCATCGTTGAAGTAGTTGTTGACAAGAAATGTCTTCCCCACGCGCCTTCGGCCATACACGACCGCAAATTCAGGGGAATCGGAGTCAACCAGCTGCCGCAGCTGCTCCATTTCATCTTTTCTGCCGATAATATTCATGTGTGCATAAATTTGGTCATGACGCAAATATATGGAGAAATATCGACTTTCCGCACGGTATCTCGCCGACTATCTCGCGGAAAGTCGAAAAAATATCGACTTTCCGCACGGAACTTAAGTGAAGTAAAAAATCACTACATTTGCCCCGGAAAACATGTCGCTCAGCTGACATGTCAAGATAAAATTGAATGAAGATGAAGACTGCTTATGTATTCCCCGGACAGGGGGCCCAGTTCTCCGGAATGGGCAAAGATCTGTATGACAACAGCCTCAAAGCCCGTGAGATGATGGAGAGGGCCAACGAGATTCTCGGATTCAGAATCACCGATATAATGTTCACCGGCAGCGATGAAGACCTCCGTGCGACGAAAGTGACCCAGCCTGCCGTTTTCCTGCACTCCGTCTGCCTCGCCCTCTGCAGCGAAGGACTTCCGGCTCCGGATATGGTCGGGGGCCACTCTCTGGGCGAATTCTCAGCCCTTGTGGCCTGCGGGGCCGTCGATTTCGAATCCGCGCTCAGACTCGTCGCCGTCCGCGCAAGCCAGATGCAGAAATGCTGCGAGGCCAACCCCGGCGGGATGGCGGCCATCATAGGCCTGCCTAACGAGAAGGTGGAAGAGATCTGCGCCGGCACCAGCGGGCTCGTGATTCCGGCCAACTACAACTGTAACGGCCAGGTGGTCATCTCGGGAGAGAAGCAGGCCGTGGAAGAAGCCTGCGCGGCGATGAAGGCCGCCGGAGCCAAAAGGGCCCTCCCGCTGAGCGTAAGCGGAGCATTCCACTCCCCTCTCATGGAGAAGGCCCGCGTGGAGCTCGGCAAAGCCATAGACAAAACCGAGGTGAAAGCCCCGTCCTGCCCTATATATCAGAATGTCACCGCATCGCCGGAGACCGACCCGTCCCGCATCAAGGATAATCTGCTCAAACAGCTGACCTCCCCGGTGAAATGGACACAGACCGTGGAGAACATGCTCGCCGACGGGGCGACCTGCTTCAAGGAATTGGGCCCCGGGGCGGTGCTCCAGGGCCTGATAAAACGCATCGCCAGCTCGGCGGGCGCCGAAGTCAGCATCGGATAGGGGCTGTCTGTATCAGAGAACCCCAAAGTCAAGCCCCTCCCGCCCCGGCGGCTATCCGGCGTAAGAATGCATGCCTCCGAGGAAGAAGTTCACGCCGAAATAGGTCACCAGCACCGCGATGAAGGCGAGAAGCGTGAAGAGATGGAACGCCTTGGGGCGGGAGAGTACGGGCAGGGACGCCGTATGTAGACCGGCGGCATAGACCATCAGCGTAATGAGCGCCCAGGTCTCCTTCGGATCCCAGCTCCAGTATGTCCCCCACGAGATATTGGCCCACACCGCCCCGGCGAATATTCCGAGCGCGAGCAGGAACACTCCCGGCAGTATCAGGGCGCGGGAGAGGTCAGCCATACGGGAAAGCGTTTCCTCTCTGCGCGGCGAGGACTTTCCCGCCGAAAGCACCAGCGCGGCGGCCCCGTTGAGCATCATCAGGGCGAAAAGCGTGTAGGAGAGCATCACGAGCGAAACGTGTATGCTCAGAAGCGGCGAGGAGAGCACCGGCACGAGCGTGGTCACTGCCGGGTTGGAGCTCCCCATCCCGGACACGGCCATCGCAAGCCCCCCGACCATAAGGCAGAACGGTCGGAGAATCAGGACCCTCCCGCCGAGCACAAGACCCAGCAGCAGAGCCGTCCAGGCGATGGACAGCATCGTCTCGGGACCATTGGAGAGGGGGATGTGGGCGGAAGCAACCCATCCTGCAGAGAGCATCACGCTCAGCACAAGGAATATGACAGCCGTTATCACCGCCCCCGCTCCCCTCACCCTCACTCCGGCGGGAACTCCGCGCAGCGAGCGGACACAGGTGCAGACGAGCAGCAGAATACCTGCGGCAAGACTTATTCCGGCCATGGGGAAGAGCGGAGGGAAGCCGTTGTAAAGGCGTTCCGCCGACATCCTTAAATCCGACGGCAGTTCATCCCCCGCCACCTTTCTCTGATATTGCCTTATCTTCTCAAGGGAAGAGGAAAGCTGCCCGTATTCGGAGTTCATCACCAGTTCGAAGATGTAGTCCCAGGATTTGCGTATGAATATCCACTGTTCGTCCGGGATGCCTTCAGGCAGCCTGTCACCCTGGGAATACCAGCGCACCGTCCCGAGCGAGTCGGCGCAAGGATATATCTTAAGCAGCTCCCCGCTGTAGAGCGCGCCGACGGTGCGGGACTTGTCCGCCTCGTCCCCGGCGCTGCGGCGGCTGTGCAGAGGCTGTGATTTCCAGCTCGTATGGTAGAACATCCAGCCGGTCAGCACCTGCTCATCGCTGTAACCCTGCGCACCGAAACTGCCGTACAGCTTGGTGTTGAAGTCCTTGGCCACGGTATGCAGCTGGCAGACTCTCCCCTTGTAGCAGACATACAGACTGCCGAACTCCTCCGCGACATCCCTCGGAAGGGTCTTGGGCGCTGATGATGCCGAAGCCCCCAGGGCGAAGAGGCAGACCGCCGCAGCAGAGGCGAAAGCCTTGCGGAAAAGCTGCCGGAAGCGCTTGTCCCGAAAGCAGAAAAGAAGCATCGAGACAAGCAGCAGCGCGTATCCGCAATAGCTCACCCCGGTCCCCCACGGGTCGTGGGATATGCTGAAGCTCGCCCCCTGAAAGTCGCTGTCGTAGCCCGCCTGATAGATGCGATAAGAGCTTCTGGAGAGGATATGGTTCATGCTGATTGTGGCCTGTCCGCTCCGCAGGCCTTCAGTGACGGTCACCAGCGAGCTGTAGTCGGACGGCAGGACATTGCCGGAATAGTAGGAAATATTGAATTCGTCAAGTCTCAATCCGAACGGAAGCTCCCTCAGCTCCCCGCCGGCGGTCTCGAAGGACGAGGCCGTCTCCCCCTCCCGGAGATGGAGGCTGCCCCTTTCGGCGAAGAGAAAGGTCAGCAGCGCCCCCGCAAGTATCAGCGCAAAAGAGCAGTGGATAAGGAAAGCTTCCGGACGGCGATACAGCCTGCGGCGCATAATATGGCAGACCGAAGAGAGTGCGGCGGCGAACCAGAGCGCGACGAACCACAGGCTGCCGTAAATCGAGCCATGGGCCTGATCCGTGCCGCAAACCTTCTCGACGACGGTGGCGGCGACAAGGGTCAGCACAATCAGGCTCCACAGACTCAACGTACTGTATTTTAATATTTTATCTTTATCGCAACGCATCAGATTGCATTAATGAACTTCACCACCGCATCTCTGTCGGCCTTCGAGAGGGCCCTGAAATTCTCCACGGACTCGCGGGCGTCGCTCTGCGCGGAGCCATGCCACATGATGGCCTCGACCACGGTTCTCGCACGGCAGTCGTGCAGCCTCTCGACTCCGCCGCCCACGGTCTCGCTCAGACCGCGTCCCCAGAGAGGAGTGGTGCGGCACCAGCCGGTACGTATGTCGTTGACCATGTGGAGCCTGTGCTGCACCATATCGCTGTATGGCCAGATGGTCTGGTTCGGGTAGCGCGGCAGACGGGAATCTCCGTCCTCGAAGAATCCGTTGGGATCGGTGAACTTGTCCTCGCCCGTCGTCCAGCTCGGACGGTGGCAATACTGGCAGCCGATTTCGGAGAAGAGGGCCTTCCCCCTCTGCACGTCGGCATCGTCAAGGTCACGGGCCGCAGGGACGGCGAGCCCCCGGTGCCAGATCATGAAGTCGGTGTATTCGCTGTCGCTCATCTCCGGCTCCAAATCCTTGGCCGTAAGGTAGTTGTAGATATCTTTCTGAACATCTCCGGTCTTGTTCTCCTCCGGGAAGTACTTATAGAACTCGCTCTGCACCTCCGGGTCCTGTGACGCCACGCGGGCGTAGGTCGTGGTCATATAATTGTAGCGGCGGTCGCTGCGGGTCACGTTGGTGATGTTCCAGATGGCGTTGGCTCCGGCAGCATCCTGCAAAGGCCCCCGGGAGAGAGCGTAGGTATAGCGGAGAGGACGGCCCGTATTGCCGTAGGTCTTGACCCATTCCCCATCGGCGAAAATGGCGGGGTTGAGCTGCACTCCGGCCTTCTCCTCGGAGGCGTACTGCGCCTTGAGGTCGGAGTCGGTGATGGCGTCCAGCAGGCCCACTCCGTACACTCCGATGGTGGACTCGACCCTAACCCTCACATTTTCGTAAGGCACGGCGGAGGTCACTCCGTTCTTGGTCACTTCAAGCGGCACATAGTATGCGTCCTCGGGAATGAGGACTTCGGGATAGATGAGGCTGTAGGTCTCTCCGTCGGGGAACTTGTTGCCCCACTCGTCCGTGTATTCGGGCCAGTTGATGACGATCTTGCTCTCATCGAGCGGCGCCTTGAACGGCTCCACCGCGAGAGTCTGCGGCATGCCGGTAAGAGAACTCAGATAAGTGTCAGTCTCATCGGTGATTACCAGAAGATAACCGTTGCCCATGTTGTCCGCCCGGTAGCTGGTCTGCCGCTTGCCGTGGCCGTAGTTCGGATGGCAATAGAGGCAGCCGCGGCGCACCATCAGAGGCCCGAGCCCGTGGAACGCACCCTCCTTGTTCTGGTTGTAGTCTCTCTCGAAGAGCTGCTCCCCGTTCTTGAAGGCCTGAATCATCCCCGCATTCTCGATGGCCGGGGTCGGCTGCTCATAGGCCGACGCGCTCGAATTGAACGCGGTTCCCAGTCTGCCGCCGGCATACCACTCGTCGCTCAACGGCTGCGGAGCGGGAGTTTCTTTAATTTCACGGGAGCAGGCGGCAAGCATCAGGACTGCGGCCGTAACTACAATACAATAATATGGTTTATTCATTTTTTTATTCGTTTACAAGTACCTGTCTCGCAGCTTCGAGGGCGTCGTTGAGCGCGTTGCACGCATCGACAGCCTCACCCACACGGGCATCCTTATAATTCTTGACGAAAGGCCTCGGCATAGCGTCAATCTTGCTGAGGCAGACTGACAGGGCGTCTATCACGTCCTGATCGGCCTTGGCGTCGGCTTTCCGGACAAAGGCGCTCACCGAATGGGTCTGCGCAGTCTCGGCTCCGAGCTTGCCGAAGTATGCGCTGCGTATGCTGACCACATTGTCGTAGAAGTCGGTGATGGAATTCCAAGAGTGCGGAGACTCTATGTAGTTGACATCCTCTCCAGTGTACGGCTTGCCTATTTTGGAATTTCCGACCTCGTCGATGATGTCCTTGCAGCCCTCAATGATCTGCTCGCTGCCTGCGGTGATTGATTTCCAGACGCTTCCGGCCTGTCCGCAGAGCTTCATCTGCTCGCCGAAGTTGTCTTCCGGCTCAAGCTCGGCCTCTTCTATGAGTCCGGCCTTCCTGTCGCTGACCTCGTCAATTCCGGCCCAGGCGGCCTCAAGTCTCGCACAGCTGAGCGCCAGGTCCTTGGCCACCGCCTCGGCATACTTGAGTTCATCGCCGCTAATCTGTGCGGCAGGCCTGTTCTCCCCCTCACGGAAGATGATATACTCAAGCCCGTGGAATCCCACAAGGCCGTTGTTGAGGTTGGCGACCACGTTTTCGATGTCGTTCATCATCTTCTCGCTGCCCAGGAGGTTGTCGAGCGCCACCTTGTCAAGAGGCCAGGTGTCGATATGCGGGTCGATGAAGTACTTGGAGGCCGCCCCGAAAAGGAAGGATTCGCTCCACTCCCAATACTGGCGTGCATCCCTCCACAGGCCGCAGGCCTTGTCCACGGCAGCGTCGGTCTTGGATGTCCGGAGGGCCGTCACCGCATCGTAGAGCGAGAGGGACTTGTCGGCGAGAGTCTTGTAGGTCGGGATGACCACATCGTCCACGAACTGTTCGTTGACAATCTGAAGCTCCTCATTTTTGGAATTGTCGATTTCTGCGGATTTTTCGCAGGAAGAGAGAACCGTAGCGGCCATTGCGATGCAGAGGGCCGCCGGCGAAATGAATCTGTTAGTCATCATGTATTTGAATTTTAATAGTTTATCTTTCAAACCAGCCGCTGAACACTATACCGAGGCTGACGGACGGTTCATCGTTGTATGGAGATACATAGTAGCGCTTGGACCACTCGGCCTTGACGGCGATCTGCTCCATCGGATACCAATTGAGGCCGGCGGCGACGCGGTGACGGCCGCACCAGGTGTAGTCCAGCACGCCGTCCGCGACCTTGAACATCGAGTCGTAATATTCGTAATGAGCAAAAATATACAGCCGTTCGCCGCCCGCAGAGCCGCGCCTCAAAAGCTGGAAGACATCATATCCCGCCTCGATGCTCCCCACGACGGCATCTGAGCCGACGGCGTTGTGCGGAGATGGAGAAGCCGTGGACATGTTGTTCTTGTTGAAAGCCGTGATTTCGGCGGAGTCGTTAAGATGCGCCCAGTCGAATACGCCCTGAGCGATGAAGCCTCCCCTGTCATAGCGGAAATCCGCCGAGCCTATCATCACCTCGCCGCGGCAGAGGGAGTATTTGCTGTTTTTGGTGAGGGAGTTGCCGAACGAAGCCCCATAGTAGCCGCTGACACCCATCCGCAGACCCTTGAAGAATCTGTTGTCGATGCGGAAAGCTCCGGCGTAATTGTTGGCTATATTGAACTCATATGGAGACCCGGCGCCGCCCTGAATGAAGTTTTCCGTGCCGAAGCGGTCGGAATCGAGACCGGGAAGAAACATAAGCTCATATGACCACGCCCCCGCAGTACCGAGAATCTCGATGCCGGGTTCGTGCCAGGTGCAGGGGAAGACGGTATTCTCGCCCTCCTGTCGATAGGCCGTAAAATATTCGGTCGGGAGGTGGTGGGCGTTGGTAAGGCCCACCGGGACTATGATCATGCCCGCGCGAAGCTTGAGTGCCGGACTGAAACTCTTCTGGAGCCAGAACTGCTCCAGAGCGACCTCCCCGCCCATTTCGATTTCCGTCTCGTATTCTCCGGTCTCGTCGGCCTCCAGCTCCACAGAACTCCCGGTGCCGCCGTGTTCGAACTCGATTTCAGAGCCGAGCGTCCAGCCGCCTCCGAAATCATATCCCAGATTGATCACGAAATGGGGGATGTCAAATCTTCCGTGGCTCTTGTCCGAAGCATACCTGTCGGGGTATGTGTAGCGCTGCCAGGCGTCGGAATAGAAATTGCGGGTCATCACCGCCTCGCCGTAGCCGCCCAGAGTGAGCCTCTGCTGCGCCGCCGCGCCGACCCCTGCCGAAATGGCGGCCATACACACCGCCGAGAATATTCTGCAATTCATAATCCTGAAATTTGAGCGCAAAATTATACGCCGCCGCAGTCATCATCAATCGCAAGAATTTATGAATCTGTCAGAGGAGCCCTCATTATTTTTTATGATTTTCTCCGCTCTCTACCGGGACTGTCAGGAAGTATTGCTATTTTTGGCGTCCAAACCAATTCCTCACATCGTGAATTTCACAGGTCTCATCATAGGTATAGTCTCATTCCTCTCGATAGGGATGTTCCACCCGATAGTAATCAAGGCCGAATACCATTTCGGCGTCGGCTGCTGGTGGGTTTTTCTGCTTGTCGGACTCGCCGCCTCCGCCGCTTCGACGCTTGTCGCGGACTATGTGGCCTCGACCGCGCTCGGAGTGTTCGCGTTCTCCTGCTTCTGGAGCATACTCGAGGTTTTCGAGCAGCGGGAAAGGGTCAGAAAGGGTTGGTTCCCGGAGAACCCCAAGCGGAAGAAGCGCGGTGATTCTTCGAAGCGGCGACAAATCTGACGCTGACTAATAAGGACAGGCCATCGGTTTACATATCCTTGAGCGACAGGCAACGGAGGATTTTTTTGTATCTAAAATTTCATATCCGGTAAATTTTACGGCGGTAAATTTTACCACCGTTGCAAAGGAGGAGACGAGTACGATTCCCCTTCGGGATTTGCAAGCATTGCGATTTATGATGACCGTGTGGAAATCGAGAATCTCGGGACTTTACCGGCCGGGTTCACTCTGGACGATATGATGAAGCCGCATATTTCACACGCCCAGAATCCGCTTAACCCATCTTCCAGCTGTCCACGCAGCGGGTCTGCGAAGAGAAGTTGACCCCGAGCTTTATTATCTGCTTCCCGCTCGCAAGGAACGGCTGCGCGTAGCCCTTCTCCTCTATCTGCTGGAGCGCCGCTTCCGGAGAGCTGTCCCGCTTGAGTTCGATGACATAGACATAATCCGCCGTGTCCATCACGATGTCTATCCGCCCGCGCGAGGTGTGGTACTCCGTCTTGACATAGAGGCCCATCATCTTGAACATCACGGACATCGTGTTCTGGAAGTACAGCTCAAGGTCTCCCTGCACATCGTAGCCGTTGCCTGCAAGAAAGGCCGAGAAGCGGTTCATGAAGCTTTCCACATCTCCGCGTTCCACATCTCTGATGAAACGGGAGACGGAAAACTCTCCGCCGGACAGAGCCGGAGTGTAAATCTGGCTCAGCGAATTGAGGAATCCGCTCTTGACCTCTTCGTTAGGGTAATCAAGAGTATATTCCCTGAAGCGTTCGTCATATCCCTTGATGGTCAGATACCCGCTCTGATACATCAGCGTTATTGGCTGAGGGTCGGCGTAATTGACTCCGCTAAGCTCTTCCGGCGAGACGTCGTCTCTTGAGATGCTGTCCAGATTGTAGTTCCCTTCCTTGAGGTATTTCACCAGGAACGACGGCGTGCCGGTCTCGAACCAGTACTCGCCGAATTCGTTGCGGTTGAATGTATTAAGAACGCTGAACGGGTTATAGATGCCTGCGCCTCCCTGACGGAAGTGGTAACCGTCGTACATTCTGGCCAGTCTGGCATAGCATTCGTCCTTGCTGAGACCGCACGCGGCGGCGAGCTCCTGCACGCTGCCGTCGAAATACTGCTTCAGCTCACTCTCCGTGATGCCGCAGATGTCGATGTAGCGCTCGTCCATCGAGATGTCCTGAAGGTTGTTCAGCCCGCTGAACACGCTCATGCGGCCTATCTTGGTGACTCCCGTGAGAAAGCCGAACTTGATGCAGGCGTCCTTGGACTTCATCACGCCGTAGAAGCCCTGAAGGGTCTCGCGGAACTTTTCCCTCAACTCCGGGCGGGTCAGGTTGTCCACGACAGGCTTGTCGTATTCGTCTATGAGGATAGCCACCCGATGGCCGGTTTTCTTGTAGGCGGCCTCCACCACGTTTCCGAAACGGATTCCGGGGACGTCGGAACGGTTTTCGCTCCCATATTCATTCTCCCATTTGCAAAGGGCGTCATCAAGCACCTTGAGCAGCACATCGGAAGCATCATAAGCCTTGCCGCTGAAATCCAGATGCAGCACCGGACGTTCCGTCCACTCCTTTTCGAGAGCATCAATCGCGAGCCCCCGGAAAAGCTCCTTCCTGCCGCTGAAATATGCCTCCATCGTGGACACGAGAAGGCTCTTGCCGAACCTGCGCGGACGGCTGAGGAAATAATACTTCCCCGTCGAAGCAAGCCTATAAATCTGCGCGGTCTTGTCCACATAGACATATCCGTCTCTACGGATATCCGAAAAAGTCTGTATTCCAATAGGGTATAACATATGTGTCGCCATTTTGTCCAGTATCCGCAAAAATACAAAAATTGTACAGAAAAAGGAAAATGGCGAATACTATAATGTCCCCCAGATTTCGGACAGGTGGTTAAGTCAAAAAAAGACTATAATTTTACACCGGAATGGGAAAGACAACACGAAGAAAGTTCACCCCGGAGTTCAAGGCCAAGGTTGCCTTGGAGGCTCTGAAAGAATCGTCAACCAAGGGTGATTTGGCGAAAAAGTATGAGATATCCCCGGAGATGATCTCCAGATGGAAGAAGGAGCTTGTGGAGAATGCCAGCGCGGCATTCGGAGCGAAGTCGGATGCCGGCGACTTCGACAAGGAGCGTGATGCACTCCACAGAAAGATCGGCGAACTGGAGATGGACGTGGATTTTTGCAAAAGGGTATACAAGCAGTTGGGGATACCTATACCCGAAAGACACTGATATCCCCAACGAAAGAGACTGTTGGCAAGGATGGTAGGCGGCACAAGTATCCGAGCAAGACCCGTCAGTGCGAGTTGTTGGGTATTGCCAGGAGCACATCCTACTACAAGCGCAAGGAGGGAGAAAGCCGGAAGAATCTGGAGATGATGGAACTTATGGACAAACAGTATGACCTGTGCCCTGCGATGGGCGGTGTATCCGCTCAAGAGCCTGAGCAAGGGAGGCTGGATCAAGTACCGGATGCCGTATCTTCTCCGTAGCTTGCGGATAACGCGGCGGAATCAGGTCTGGAGCACCGACATCTCGTATGTCCCCATGGAAAACGGCTTTATGTATCTGTATGCCATCATTGATGTGTACAGCCGCTACATAGTCGGCTGGGGGCTGTACAATACGCTCGACGCCTCAAATGCCATAGAAGTGCTCGACAGGGCCGTCACCCGTTTCGGCGCACCATAAAGCGCGAATACGTGTACTTGAACCCGGAATCGACCGTGGTGCGCGCTGCGCCGCGGAACCGCGAAGTATATGGATTACTACAACAACCGCCGCTGCCATCAGGGTCTTGCGCACAGGACACCCGGCGTCGTGTATGCCGCGGCCGCGGCATAAGCCAAACGGAAGAAGAATTGGAAGGAATGAAAAGAATGAAAAGAATGACTACCTTAGTGCTTCGAATGAGCCTCCAGTATGCAGAGCTCCACCGTTGGAAGGCTCTGCGCTGTACTCACAATTGACTTAAGAAGGACTTACTCCTGTCCAAAGAAAGGGGAACACTATAAAAATCGCGGGATTTTATGTAAGTTTGCCTTGCGCGCGAGCGCTCCAAACGCAGGCCGACACCGTGGAGGAAAAAGCAACAACGAGGAAATACGTAGCGATAGACCTGAAGTCTTTCTATGCTTCAGTCGAATGCGTGGACCGGGGGCTTGACCCTCTGTCCGCACGTCTTGTAGTCGCCGACGAGTCGCGCACCGACAAGACTATCTGCCTCGCCGTCACGCCTGCCCTCAAGGCCTACGGCATAAGCGGCAGGGCGAGGCTTTTTGAAGTCCGGCAAAGACTCGCGGACATTTACCGCAGGACAGGAGAGAGGGTCGACTTCATCATCGCGCCGCCCAGGATGCGCAGATACATGGAGGTCAGCTCCCGGATTTACAATATCTACCTCAGGCACGTTGCCGCCGAGGACATATTCCCCTACTCCATAGACGAGGTCTTCATGGACGTTACGGGATACCTCTCCTCATACAAGTGCACCGCACATGAGCTCGCGATGCGGATGATACGGGACGTGCTCGCCCGGACAGGCATCACGGCCACGGCGGGCGTCGGAACGAACCTCTTCCTCGCCAAGGTGGCGATGGACATCGAGGCGAAGCACTCCCCCGCCGACAGCGACGGGGTCAGAATCGCGGAGCTGGACGAGATGACTTTCCGCCGGAAATATTGGAATCACCGTCCCCTGACCGATTTCTGGCGGATAGGCCCGGGAATCGCGGCCAAGCTTGAAGCGAATTCGATGTTCACGCTCGGGGACGTGGCACTGTGTTCCGTGCGCAGCGAAGAAATTCTATACAAGCTCTTCGGGGTGAACGCCGAACTGCTCATCGACCACGCATGGGGCTGGGAGCCCTGCACGGTCAAAGACATCAAGCGGTACAAAGCCCCCGCCAAGAGCCTCAGCTCCGGTCAGGTATTGTCCTGCGCCTACGACTTCGTCAAAGCCGGTGTCGTCATAAGGGAGATGGCCGACGCGCTCTCGCTTGAACTCGTCTCGAAACATCTTGTATGTGACCAGATTGTCCTCACGGTAGGCTACGACGTGGAAAACCTCACGGACCCGCGCCGGAAGGCAGCATATCACGGCCCCGTGGAGACGGACAGGTACGGCCGCCAAGTCCCGAAGGCGGCGCACAGCTCGATAAATCTCCCGAGGCTGACTTCATCGGGGTCAATCATTTCCAAGGCCGCAGCCGCCCTCTTCGAGCGGATAACGGACAGAGACCTGCTCGTCCGGAGGATGTACCTTGTCGCCAACAACACGGTGGACGAATCCAAGGCGGACAGCGTCCAGCTCAGCCTCTTCGATGAGAATCCGGCGGAAGAGGACAGCAGGGAACGCCGCCGGCAGGAAGCCGTCCTCGAAATCAAGAAAAAATTCGGGAAGAACGCCATCCTCAAGGGGCTGAACTTCGAGGAGGGGGCGACGATGAGGGAACGGAATCTTCAGCTGGGAGGACACAAGGAATGAACGATACGCACAAATACGATGAAATCATCGGGATGGAGCACCCCAGCTCCAAAAGGCATCCGAGAATGAGCATGAAAGAGCGCGCAGCCCAGTTCGCGCCGTTCGCGGCATTCAATCTGGCTGACCAACCCGCAGACGGCACGGAAGCGGAGAGCGGGGCTGACTGAATACGCCCTCCTACGGCAGCGGCTGGAGACCCTCCCAACGGACGTTCCAGCGGCCGTCTTTCGGGAAACCCGGATTCCGCTCCGTACAGCCGTCCCATCCTGCGCACATCAGAGCCACTGCCGTAAGCAGCCCTCCGTTGCCCGGAAGATAGCAGCGAAGCCTGGAATCCTGATAATTGTGCCCGTTCGGCAGATAGGTGTTGGTCCGTTTGTCCATCAGCAGGACGTCGACCGCCTTTTCTCTCTCCCCAAGCCTCACAGCGTTCATGCAGGTCGTCGGGAAATCCCATCCCCAGGTCTTGTCCCAGTTCCAGTTGTCATAGACCCAGCCCAGGGTGTTTCTCATCAGATCCGCTTCCATCTGTGCAGTCTGCGGCAGCACTCCCATAGCCGCGAGCACGGCCATATGGTCGGAATACATCCTGATGTCCGAATATGTGTCAGGCTCGCTCTCCGCTGCCAGATACAGTCCGTCCCTTGAGGCGAGGCGCGAGAGCTTGGAGAGAATCTCATCCCACTGCGGATTCCGCTCCAGCCCCCGCCGCTCCCTCCAGAGCTGCGCGGTGCTCAGACCGAAATGCCAGTAGGACAGTTCGAAAGGAGGATTGACGGTCTTGGAAGCCTTCAAGGTCTCCTGCGCCGCGATGCAGCCTTTCAGCACATAGCGGTCGGAAGCCGCATCGTAGCTCACGAAATCGGCCATGAACTCCGCCGTCTCGTCCACGAGCTTCCCGTAGGTGTCGAGCATATCCTGCGACGGCGCGGCACGATACAGCAGTTCAGCAAGATAAACCAGATGCGGCTGCTGCCAGATGAGAAAGGAACCCACGTTGGAGGGTGCCTCCAGCCCGGAGGGGTCGGTCATCTTCATCCAGCGCACTCCCCTGAATCCCTGGCGGGAAGCTATCGAGCGCGCCACCGGCTCCACCTTGGCGTACCACGGCAGGGTGCGCCCGAGCAAGTCCTCGTGGCCCCAGAGCGCGAAATGCGCCTGATGCCACCATATCATCTCCATATGATGCTTTCCGAACCAGGAGTTGTAAGTAAGTCCTGTCTCCTGAGGAGGAACGTCCCCGCAGCACTGTATGGCCAGCAGGTATTGGCTGAGAACCACCCTGCGCTCAAGTTCGGCGGCCCGGGGGTCGGTGCAGGAGCTGAAATCCACCGCTCCCCCATTTTTCCAGAAGCCGTTCCAATACTTCGCCGACGCGGCTCTGGACGAAGACGCATCCTTCACCTGCACGGAAGGTCGCATCCGGCAGAACTCGGCGGTGAAGTTCCACTCATCCTCCCGAGGCGTGAGTCTGACGGCATTGCGTCCTGCTCTGGACAGCCGCGCTCCGTCAAAACAGAGTTTCACGTAATACCCTCCATCCCCCAGACTGTGCCTCAGGATGGCAAGTCCGTCCTCCGAGGTCTCAATCAGCGTCTCATGCATATCGTCCCGGCTCCAGTCGCAGGCATCGTCGGCATGTTTGCCAGTAGGATAAGGAAAACGCAGCTCCACGGGGATGCGTCCTCCGGAGAGAATCGACACGGCGACCCTGTCCGCGTCCGGATCGCAGGAAGTCAGGACTTTCACGTCCTTCCCGCCGGTCTTGAAAGAAGAGCGGATGACCCCGTTCCACATATCCAGGGTCTGGTCTATCCCGGAGATGTCCTCCGGCCGCAGTCCGGCAAAACCTATCACCCCGAGATGCAGACGATGGGGGTTGACCCGGTACCAGTCCGACGCCGCCTTGCCACGGCCCTCCTTGAGCTGGCAGGAATACAGTTCCTCGTGTCCCCGCCCGAAATCGTATGCCTTGAGGGTCTCCTCGAATCGGAGACTGTCCGGATTGTCAAATGAATGCCAGCCCCACTGGGACTGGGTGCCGAGCGGCACGCCGGCGGAATACAGCTCCTGAAAAGTCTGAAGCCCTGTCACATCCACCGTGAATGCGAACCTTCCGTTGCCCACCGACAGGGAGGCGAGAGTGTCGATTTCGCTCAGATGAGGGGCGTTGCGCTCCACGAGAGCATGCCTGTCAATCCGTGAACCGCACGAAGACGCGATTGCGATGACGGCGAAGAGTCCTAGAATTCTGTTCATTGTATCTCCGGTTGTCTGTTTTTAGTGTGTTTCAAATCACCGGCATGGCGAAGATAAAGCTAAAATCCGGCAGCATCAAGCTTTCACCGGACTAATTCTCGGAAAAATTGCGTAATTTAGCCGCGATAGCGTGAAGCTGTCAAATTAAGAAAAGGACACTTTTAACAGACTTAAATTAGATGCAAATGAAACGTTCAATTCTTCTGGGCGTCTGCCTTTCAGCGATTGCCTGCATTGCTTCTTCCTGCGGCAAGGACAATGACAAGACCATGACCAACCCGGCGGCCTATCTGAAGAACGAGGAGCAGAAGGCCATGCTTGCCACATTGAAAGATATGGCGGACGGGCAATTATACTCGGTGGAATACAGTGCTGATTATTGTCTCGATGAGATAATGTCAGGCGGCGGGGCGAGTTCCAGCATCAAGCTTCTGGGCAAGGCGCTGCCGCTGCTGACGACAGTCCCTTTGAGCAAGGCCGCCGCCGGCCTTGATTTCGGCTGCAGCGCATTCTGCGTCAAATCCCCGGACGGAGACGTGCTGGTGGGACGCAACTTCGACTACAGATTCGTCTCGGCGTCCAACGTGCTTGTGCACAATGTCGCGAAAGCCGCCGCGCACAAGTCGGTCAATATCTCGGCCCTGCCTTTCATCGACAAGGACAGCTATGTGGCCGGAGCCCTGTCCGACGGGAACACAGACCTGTCCGTGCCGGTGACCGCCTCCATCTACTGCTGTCTGGACGGGATGAATGATGCCGGACTCTTCATTGGAGTGCTGTCGCTGCGCGGTACGGGCGGGGCGGTGCAGCACGATCAGGACAAAGGCGACATAGTCCCCACCCTCGCCATCAGACTCATACTTGACAGCTGCTCAAGCGTCGATGAGGCCGTGGAAGTCTTCCGCACCCACAACTTTTTTGCGGACGGAGAGAACTCGGACTCCAACTTCCATTTCCTGATAGCCGATGCGGACGGAAAGAGCGTTGTCGTAGAGTATTACCGTCCCGGAGAGATTCCTCCGCTCGCCGAGCCGTCCGCCAAGGACTGGACGATGAATCTGATTGACACCGATCATGTCACCAATTTCTATCTTTCCGAAGAGTGGTGGAACTTCGGCGGAGGACAGGAGCGCTACAACAAACTGCACGAGACACTGGAAAGCAAGAAGCGCGTGATGACGGAAGATGAGTGTATGGCTCTGCTTGAGGCGGTGCATACAGACCTGCAGTCCGAGGGCGGAGACATCACGAGCAACACCCAATGGTCCGTGGTCTACAATCTCAGCAAAAAGACAGCCTCCATCTGCGTGAACAAGAACTACAAGAACAAGCTGCCGTTCACCTTATAACGGCCCGGCGTGCAGATTAAGCATAATTTCGTATCTTTGCCCCGATGAAAAGGTGGCTGAAAATAGTTCTGCTCTCCGCCCTGATGATGACGTGCCGCGCCGGCGGCGTGTCCGCTTTCGCTGCGGAGAATATGCCACGGAGCGCCGGAACGGGCGAAATCAGGCAAGATGACGGGCACTCTTCCGATGAGGCCAAGGTGCAGGATTTCTACCTCTGCGCCCAGGGCTACGAATACACCGCCCCGGAGCATTCCTCCTCTTCCGCCAGACTGCGCGGGGGCGGAGCGCGCCGCTCCCTTGGGAGCGCCAAGCTCTTCATCAAGGCCGGAAGCCTGGTCAATGCCGTCAACCCTCCCGGCTTCACTCCGGAGCAGAGCAGTTTCGCCTCCGGGACTCTCTCCAACTCCGCTCATTTCATCCTTCTGAGAAGATTCAGGCTCTGATTGTCACACTCCATGAGAAGACAGCAGTGCAGAGCTCGTCTTCGCTTTCACCCCCCCCACGGGGGAGGAAGTCAGTTTCTGCACAGCCAAACGACAAACAGACAATCACATCAGATATGAATAAAGAATTTTCACGCACTCGCAGTGCAAAAGACATCATCACGTCGGTAGCGTTCATCGTGATCGGCTTCACCTGTGTAATTCTCAAGACCCCGGTAGCCGTCAACATCCTCGGATGCAGCGCCATCATCCTCGGCATAGTCCTCTTCTGCATGCTCAAATCCAGCCGCAAGGACAAGGAAACCGGCATCTGCTACACGGAGAAGCTCAAATACTACCCTTCCAAACGGCAGGAGGAGATACTGAACGCCCTCAAGACCGACCCGTCATCCATCGACTGGACGGAGAGCGGCAGCGAAGAAGGCATCAAGGTGGACATCTACTCCAGCAAGGCCGCCGACAAGGTGTACGTCCAGTGCTATCGCTTCATCCCCTACGAATATCAGGTCTGCTCCGACTGGTTTGAATTCCCGCAGGGAAAGTGCGGAAACCTCGCAGACTAAAGAACATGGAACCCTCATCCCTCAAAGACATTGGAGAATTCGGCCTGATCGGGCAGATCAAGGATGCTTTTAAGGGAGCGGACACCCAAGACGCAAAGGGAATCGGCGACGACTGCGCCGTCCTCCCGCAGCGAAGCGGAATGAGAACCCTTGTCAGCACTGATATGCTGATCGAGGGTTCTCATTTTCTGTTTGACGACATCACAGCCTACCGGCTCGGCTGGAAATCCGCGGCGGTCAACATCAGCGACATCGCCGCAATGGGAGGAAAACCGGTGGCAAGTTTCCTCGCTCTGGCGCTGCCGGACAAGATAGACGATGCCTGGATGGGAGAGTTCATCCGCGGCTACCGCGACATCTCCCTCAAGTTCAACTGTCCGCTTCTGGGCGGGGACACCACCTCCTCCCCCGGGGGCCTGAGCATCTGCGTCACCGTCCTCGGAGAATGTCCGCAAGGAAAGGCGCGATGCCGCGATATGGCGTGCGAAGGAGACCTTGTCTGCGTCACCGGGAATCTTGGAGACTCGGCGGCGGGACTTAAAATCATACTTGAGAAAAGCCGGCGCGACGCCGACGCCCGGCATCTTATCGAAAGACATTACCTGCCGCTGCCACGGGTGGAAGCCGGACTGAAACTCTCCGCCACGGACGGAGTGCACGCGATGATGGACATCTCCGACGGCATAGGCTCGGACATCCGCCACATCCTGAAAGCTTCGCACAAGGGGGCGGAAATCGACGTGAACGCCATTCCCCTCTCCGCAGAGCTCAGGAGAGTCTGCTCCCGCGAGGGCTGGGATCCGGTGGAACTTGCCATCTGCGGCGGAGAGGACTATGAACTTCTGTTTACGATAACCCCGGAAGCTCTGGCCGGACTGGACGTGGAGCATCACGTCATCGGGCGCATCACTTCCGGAGAGAAATTGATTTGGTCGGGGTCAGAGCGCGACTATCTCGGCTTCAGGCACTTTTAGCAGACGCTACAATACAGCATTTCCCGAAATTCCCCTCACATATCCTTCAGTGACAGACCGACATAGTCAATTGCCCAGCCTTTGTGGTGGGAGGCAATCTTTACGGATTTGTCAATGAGGAGTTTGCGGTTGATTTTAGATTCGTTGCGCTTGCATTCACCGATTACTATCCTGCGGTCGGCATCGTTTACGGCGACAAGGTCTATTTCGTTATTCTCCCCGGGCCTGCCCCTCGAACCCTTCTCCCAATAGTTCGTCACGATGTTGTATTCCCCGGTCTCCATATATGCCTGCTTGAACCATTTCTCCAGCACAAAGCCGGAAAAGGTCTCGTAATCGGACTCTATCCGCTCCCGGACATACTCCATATTGCCGATTTCCACGGCGCTTCTGTATTTGTAGATGAAGCGAAACCAAAAATTGAGAAAGTTGTCCGCGATATGATACCTTACATTCCTTGACTGCTCTCCGCTGAGATATGGACGCACTTTGGACACGATGTTGAAGTCATTCTCCAGCCTGTCCAGATAACCGCCGGTTTCGAATCCGACATAGCCCGTCATATCTCCACGGTATGTGTTTCCGCTTGCCAGGGCCGCCAGAACGGAGAAATAATTGCCATATTCCCTGCCGAACTCATCGGTCAGAAGCTCTTTACCCTCGTCAATAAAATATGACCCCGTAGAGATTGTCGCATTGATGATGGCAGACTTCGTGAAAGCTTTTTGCGCCATCAGCAGTTCGACATATTTCGCCACACCGCCCGTCACCATATACAGGCTCAAGAGGTCATCGGAGGTGTAGCCGGGATAATGGTCGCGGAGTATTTCCTTGAGCGTTGCCGTGCCGAACGGTTTGATTTTGAATCGCGCGGTGGCCCTTCCGTACAGGGGTTCGTCTTTGTCGTCGAAGATTTTCTTCATCCTGGAGTAGATGGAGCCGCAGAGGACAAGATTTATCCGACTGTCTTCTTTATTGGAGTCCCAGACATCCTGAATTTCGGAGAATATGGCCTCGCCGGCTATTTTCAGATTCTGGAATTCGTCCAGCACCAATGTAAAATTCCTCCTTTTCGAGATATTCATTATCGCCTCGAAAAGCCGTCTGAAAGAAGTGAAATCTCCGAGATCCTCCCCGAGCGCTTCCCGCACAATCCCCACCAGCTCCTGACAGAGCAGATTCTCGCTCTTCTTCCCGACAAAGAAGTAGAGAAACGGGATGGAGTTGAACGAGTGCTTGATAAGCGTGGTTTTCCCGATACGTCTCCGACCCGTCATCACAATCATCTGGGCGCTTTCTGAAGAAAGCGACTCATACCTTCTCAATGCCGCCACTTCGGCTTCCCTGTCGTAGAATTTCATAATGGCTCGATTTGACGATTACTTAATGCAACGGCGGTTACTGTAACCGCCGTTGCAAAGATAACGATTTGCAATGAAGATGCAAGAGTCCCTCCTCCTCGACGCGAGGAGAAACCCTTATCCCCATCAGCTTGTCGAGAATCTTCAAGGCGCCGAAGCCCAGAAGGAAGGCCCAGGTGCAAACGCAGAGCGAGCCGAGAGCCTGAACCCCGAGGAATTGCCAGCCGCCGCCGTAGAAGAGACCGCCGTCCACAGCGAACAAACCCGTGCAGGGGGGGGGGATTCAGGGATTCCTGAAAATTAGCTGATGAACAGCATTTCACGGTATTTCGGCAGAGGCCAGGTGCGGTTGTCAACGATCTCTTCGAGCTTGTCGATAGGTTTGCGCAGGTCGTAGAGAGCGTCCGCAATCTTGTGATATGCCACCGCCTTCTCATACTCGTCGGCGATGGCGTTGGCGGCCTTGCGGGCCTCCTTCATCGCCGCAGCCTTGAGCCGGATGTCCTCCACACAGGCTGAAATGCCGCTGATGAGTTCGAGTTCCTCGGTGCAGTTGTCGGTGCTGCCGAACACTTCCTTGCAGAGGGCGACCTCCTTGAGCAGGCGCGCCTTGTAGTCAAGTACGGCAGGTATGATATGGTTGATGGCCATGCGGACGAGCACACGGGACTCGATCTGAACCTTCTTGGAATAAGTCTCCCACTTCACCTCGTTGCGTGCAAGGAGCTCTTTCTCGGTATATACTCCGGTGGAAGTGAACATCTTGACCGACTGCGGACGGGTGAAGACCTTGATCATCTCAGGGACGCTCGTCTCGATGTCAAGCCCGCGCTTCGCGGCTTCGGCCTTCCACTCTTCCGTGTAGCCGTTGCCGTCGAAACATACGACCCCGAGCACGGAGGCGATGATAGGCTTGAGGGTGTCCATCACGGCCACGTTGACGCTCTTGCCGGCGGCGATCTCCTTGTCCACGTCGGCCTTGAAGGCGACGAGCTGCTCGGCGACGGCTGCATTGAGGGTGGTCATCGCTCCGGCGCAGTTGGCCGATGAACCCACGGCCCTGAACTCGAAGCGGTTGCCGGTAAATGCGAACGGCGAGGTGCGGTTGCGGTCGGTGTTGTCGAGGAAAATCTCCGGAATCTCCACTAGCCCGACGCTCTTGCCCTTCTTGCCCGCAATCTCGATAGGCGTGTCCGACGGAACTTCGAGCAGTTTGTGAAGCACGTCGGTCATGGTCTTGCCGAGAAAGGCTGACACGATTGCAGGCGGAGCTTCGTTGGCGCCGAGTCTGTGGGCGTTGGTGGCGCTGGCGATGGAGGCCTTCAGCAGCGCGTTGTGCTTCTGTACTGCGGCGAGGGTGTTGACGAAGAAAGTGATGAACTGGAGGTTGCCCTTGGCATCCTTGCCCGGAGCGAAGAGAAGCGTGCCGGTGTCGGTGCCGAGCGACCAGTTGTTGTGCTTGCCGGAACCGTTGACCCCGTCAAAAGGCTTCTCGTGGAAGAGAACCACGAAGCCGTGCTTGCGCGCCAGCTTGTTCATCAGGTTCATCACGATCTGGTTCTGGTCGTTGGAGAGATTGGTCTCGCCGAAGATAGGGGCGAGCTCGAACTGGTTCGGAGCGACCTCGTTGTGTCTGGTCTTCAGAGGAATGCCGAGCTTGTGGCCCTCGATCTCGAGCTCCCGCATAAAGGCGGCCACACGGGACGGAATCGCGCCGAAGTAGTGGTCGTCAAGCTGCTGGTTCTTGGAGGAGTTGTGCCCCATCAGGGTGCGCCCGGTGATCATCAGGTCGGGACGCGCACTGTAGAGGGACTCGTCCACGAGGAAATACTCCTGCTCCCATCCAAGATAAGAATAGACCTTGTTGACAGACGGATCGAAGAGCCTGCACACCGGCACGGCGGCATCGGAAACGGCCTTGAGGGCCTTTTTGAGCGGTGTCTTGTAATCCAGAGCCTCACCCGTGTAGGAAATGAAAACGGTAGGGATGCAGAGAGTGTCTCCCTGAATGAATACCGGAGAGGTCGGATCCCAGGCCGTATAGCCACGGGCCTCGAAGGTGGCGCGGATGCCGCCGCTCGGGAACGATGAAGCGTCAGGCTCCTGCTGAGCCAGGGACTTGCCGTCGAAGGTCTCTATGACTCCGCCCTTGCCGTCGTAGTCGATCAGAGAGTCGTGCTTCTCCGCAGTGCCCTCGGTAAGAGGCTGGAACCAGTGGGTGATGTGGGTCACCTTGTGCTCCATAGCCCATTCCTTCATCCCCTTGGCGACTCCGTCCGCCGTCTTGCGGTCAAGTGCGACACCCTTGTCGATACACTCCAGAAGGGCTTTGAGCGTGTCCGCATCGAGATACTTGTACATCTTGGCCCTGTCGAAGACGAGTTCTCCGAAATAGTCGGACGTCTTGCCCGCAGGGACTTCCACAGGTACGGCCTTCTTCTCGAAGGACTCCTTTACCAGATCTGTTCTGTCAATACTCATAATTCTATAAGGTTATATACTGTATTTCAAAAAAAACGAAAGCCGAACCTCAAAAAGGCCCGGCTTTCTAAACCATAAACTCATGCTTGAGAACTGTCTCGTATGTTCACCTACACCCGGGCAAGGGCAAACACGAAGCACTGCAGAACCTGCTGACGCTGGCCCTGCTGCTGGAACTGCTGCTGCTCGTTCAATGGTGTAGCAAAAAACACTTTCATTCCCGAATTATTTCGGGGCGCAATTTAGGGATAAATTTTGGAAACGAAAGAATTTTTTTGCATTTTTCGACAAAAGTAAACTATCGTTTCAGATGAACAAGTTCTCATATCTTCGGACAGCACTGCTGTGCCTCGGGATTTCCATCAGCTCAACTTCTTTATTTTCACAATCTTACCACGCGAAGACAAAAATCGCCATCCAGCAGGGCGGATTTTTCCACGATATCGCCTTCGATATGAATTTCGACAATCGTGAATATGGCGACGAGGCCTTCTCCCCCTCGGGCACCATATTCGGCTCCCGTCTCACGCCTTCTGTCGGCTTCGATAGAGGAAACTACAATTCCAGGCACCGCCTGACGGCGGGAGTTGAATTCATAAGGGACTTCGGAGACGTGAGAACGGACGGCGGCAGTCATTTCAAGGAGGCATTCTTCCATTATGACTACGAGCGCAGCTTCGAGAAGAGCACATTTTCGCTCACCGCCGGGATTTTCCCGCGCAGCAGGAGCCTCGGGGAATGGGGCACGGCGTTTTTCTCGGAGAAATATCTATGGTACAACCCCTATATGGAGGGGATGCTGATGGGATATGACATGGACAGGGGCCACATCGAGCTGGGCTGCGACTGGATCGGGATGCATGGGGCGGCAGAGGACGTAAAGGAACAGTTCCTGCTCTTCTCGTCCGGCTATTTTAATCCCCTACGACAACTGAAACTGGGCTACGACGGCTATATGATGCACCTTGCCAATTCGGCCGCGGCCCCCGGAGTGGCGGACAATTTCCTCGGGGAGGCGTATGCGGAGCTGAATCTCGGAGGAGTATTCCACAGCTTCACCCTCAAAATCGGATATATACAGTCCCTGCAGAGAGACAGGGAAGTGTCTTCGGGCTTCAAGGCCCCGGGGCTCGGCGAGGCCTCCATACGGCTTTCAAGCGGCGGGGTGGGCCTAGGCAACTCCCTCTACTACGGCAAGGACATCATGCCGCTGTATGACAGACGGGACAGCGCCGGAGAGGTCTATGCCGGCAGGCTGTATTTCAACGACCCGTTTTTCCGCATCAGGACGGACGGAAGCGGCAAGGCAGGGAGCTATGACCGCCTCGAAATCTTCTACGCCCCGCAGCTCGGCCCGAGCCTGCGCCTGAAATTCTCCGCCGTCTTCCATTTCAACAATCTCAGCTACAGCGGATGCCAGCAGATGATAAGCCTCAATTACAATCTTCGCTAAACTTGGCGGCCTCTCTCTCGCCATTTCACGGCAAATTGTTACTTTTGCAGCCTGTTATGAAGGACAACTACGGATTTATCAGAGTGGCAGCCGCGATGCCGAGGGTACACGTGGCCGATGCGCAGAAGAACTGCGAAGAGATGTCGGATCTGGCGGCGAAGTTGAGCGGGGACGGGGCGGGCGTCGTCGTCTTCCCCGAACTCGGCATCACGGGATACACCTGCGCCGACCTTTTCTCCCAGCGCAAGCTCCTCTCTGACGCGGAGGCGGCGGTCGGGGACTTCCTCTCCCGCAGCGCCGCGCTGGAACCGCTGTTCGCCTTCGGCGTACCGCTCGAATGCAGGGGACGGCTCTTCAACTGCGCCGTCATCTGCCGGAAGGGCAAGATTCTCGGCATCGTCCCGAAGACCTACCTTGCCGGCAACGGAGAGTTCTATGAGCCCCGCTGGTTCGAATCCGCAAGGGTGCTTCCCGAGGAAGGGCTTCTCATAGACTATGCAGGACAGAAGGGAATCCGGCTCGGAACGCGCCAGCTCTTCCGCATGGGAGAGGCCCTCATCGGAGTCGAAATCTGTCAGGATCTCTGGGCCCCCGTGCCATCCTGCACCTGGGCAGCTCTCGCGGGTGCGCAGCTGATATTGAACCTCTCCGCGAGCAACGAGGTGCTGACAAAGCACGAATATCGCAGACAGCTCGTATCCGCCACGTCCTCAAGACTTTTCGCCGCATACGTCTATTGTTCCTGCGGCTACGGGGAGTCCACTCAGGACCTCGTTTGGGCCGGGTCTTCACTCATCTGCGAGAACGGCTCCACGCTATCCGAAAACGAACGCTACGGCAGGACTTCGGGGGCGATACTCGCCGACGTGGACATCGAGAAACTCAAGAGCCTGCGCGCCAAGGAACATTCCTACCGCTTCGAGGGGGAAGTACCCGAATACGCGGTGAATGATGCCGGGAAACCGGCGGACACCGATTTCGGGGCAAGTCTTCTCAGACAGGTCGAAGCGCATCCGTTCGTGCCGCAGGGAGACGATGAAGCCCTCGGTGCGAGGTGCCGCGAGATACTTTCGGCGCAGGTCGCGGGCCTTACCACAAGAATGGAGCACATCCGCTGCCGCAAGGCCGTGATAGGAATCTCGGGAGGGCTCGACTCGACCCTCGCCCTGCTTGTGACATCCCTCGCGTTCGATGCGATGGGGCTGGACCGCAAAGGCATAGTTTGCGTCACCATGCCGGGATTCGGCACGACGGGAAGGACGTACCATAACTCCCTCTCCCTTATGAGACTGCTCGGCGTGACGGCACGTGAGATATCCATCGTCCCTGCCACGCGTCAGCATTTCTCGGACATCGGGCACGACGAGAACGTGCAGGACCTCACCTACGAGAACTGCCAGGCCCGCGAGCGGACGCAGATCCTGATGGATGTCGCCGGCAAGGAGGGAGGAATAGTGATAGGCACCGGAGACCTTTCCGAGCTCGCGCTGGGATGGTGCACCTACAACGGAGACCACATGTCAATGTACGCCGTCAACGTCAGCATCCCCAAAACCCTTGTCAGAACGCTTGTCGTATG
Source organism: Paludibacteraceae bacterium (assembly GCA_963637465.1). Lineage (GTDB taxonomy): Bacteria > Bacteroidota > Bacteroidia > Bacteroidales > UBA932 > Cryptobacteroides. Next base: position 23,897 of record CAVHNN010000009.1, on the reverse strand, counting down.
GGCGGCGGAAAACAGATTCAACTCCTCGGAAGACATCCGGAAAGTCCTTCTGGACGTGGCGGATACGCCCATCAGCCCGGAGCTCATCCCCGCCGACGACAAAGGGCGTATCAGGCAGAAGACGGAAGACCTCGTGGGCCCTTATGAACTTCACGACTTCTTCCTCTACAACTTCTTCCGCTTCGGCTACTCTCCGGCAAAACTCCTCTTCCTCGCCGGCAAAGCCTTCGCCGACAAGTACGACGAGGAAACGCTGCGCCACTGGCTGGAGACCTTCCTCAGAAGATTCTTCACCCAGCAGTTCAAGCGCTCCTGCATCCCGGACGGCCCCAAGGTCGGTTCCGTCTCCCTCTCCCCCCGCGGGGACTGGAGGATGCCGTCGGACATCGAGGCTCCTTGGAAATTATAAGATAAACGGCGCAATCAGCTCTCCGAGAGCCTCGCTCTCGATGAGGAAGCCGTCGTGTCCGAATGCGGAAGATATCTCATGATACTCCGCGCCCGGGATTTTGGCGGCCACGTCCCGCCCCGGCTGCACCGGGAAGAGATTGTCGCTGTCTATGTTGACAATCATGCTCTTCGCCTTGATTCTCCCGAGAGCCGCATCCACCCCTCCCCTGCCCCGGCCAATGTTGTGGCTGTCCAGGGCGCAGGTCAGATACCAGTAGCTGTAGGCATCGAAGCGGTCGGCGAGCTTCTTCCCCTGGTGGCGCTGATAGGAGGCGGCCCTGTCCGCGAAGAGAGTGTCGGGGTCGGCTTCGTACTGAGTGGAGTTATACCCCTCGAAGGTTCTGTACGAAAGCATCGCTATCGAACGTGCGCAGACAAGTCCATCATATCCCCCCGCAAGGGAGGCCGCCTCCCTGAAAGTCGGATCGGCGAGCAGGGCGAGCCTCTGCGCCTCGTTGAATGCGGTCATATACGGAGTACAGCGCATCGTGGTGGCAAGGAAGAGGACTTTGGAGATGACCTCCGGCTCGCTCACGGCCCACTCGTATGAGAGGAAGCCGCCGATTGACGGCCCGATCAGAGTATCTATCTTCTCTATTCCCAGACTCTTGCGGACAAGGATGCAGCAATTCACCATGTCCCGGATACTCGTCCGGGGGAAATTCATCAGATACGGCTTCCCGCTCTGAGGATCGATGGAAGCCGGCCCGGAAGTCCCATAAGGCGAGCAGAGCATGTTCACGCATACTACAAAGCACTTGTCCGGGTCGATGAGTTTGCCCCGGCCGACCATCTGCGGCCACCAGTCCTCGGGATCGGAATTGGCCGTGAGGGCGTGGCAGATCCACACCACCTTCTCCCCCTTCACATATTCTCTTCCCGAACAATGAAACACAATTCTGAGCCCGGGAAGACTCCCCCCGGACTCAAAATCAAAGCTCCCTGTATCAAGAGTACAGCGCCTGAGCATGCGTCAAAGTTCTATGCACCAGCCGTGCGTGTCCTCTTCGATTCCGTCCTGAATACCACGGATACGGTCGTACAGCCTGCGGCTCAGCTTTCCGCACTCCGTCCCGGAAGGAATCGTGAAAGAACGGGTGACCTCCGCCCCCTCCAGCACGGGTTTGTCGTCGATGGAGCGTATAGGCGTAATCACCACCGCCGTGCCGCAGGCGTTGACCTCCTCGAAGCTGGAGAGCTCCTCAAACGGAATCGGGCGCATCTCGACCTTCATCCCCAGGTCTTCGGCTATGACGCGGAGCGACTTGTTGGTGATGGACGGGAGCACGCTGTCCGAGAGCGGCGTGACGTAGGTATTGTCCCTGATGCCGATGAAGTTCGAAGAGCCGAACTCGTCGATCTTGGTCTTGGTGGCCGGATCCAAAAAAAGCAGCTCGGTATATCCCTGGGAATGAGCCAGATTGTAAGGATACAGAGACATGGCGTAGTTAGCGCCTATCTTGTATGAACCCGTCCCGTTGGGAGCGGCACGGTCGTAGTTTCTGGAGACCACCGCCGACACCGGACTGAGAGCCCCCGCCTGCGCATAGGTCCCGACCGGGACGCACATCACGGAGAAGAGCACCTCGCTCGATGAGACTATGCTCACCTGAGGGTCTATGCCCTCGAGCACCGGGCGGATATATATGGATGCATTGTGCCCGTAGGGCGGAAGGAAGTCAAGATTGGCCTCCACGCACATCATGCACATCTTCAGGAAAAGCTCCTCGGAAGGGTATGCCATGGAGAGGCGCTGCGCGCTGCGCTGCAGACGTCTTGCGTTCTCGTCCGGACGGAAAAGACGCACCTTCCCGTCCTTGCCCCGGAAAGCCTTGAGACCCTCGAAGCAGGAGTTGCCGTAGTGGAAAACGCCCGCGAAGACGTTGAAATGGAAATCAAAATCACCTGTCAGCTCGGGTTCTGACCACTGCCCGTCGCGATAGCGGCTATAGACTATGGCGTTGGTCTTCCTGTAGCGGAAGCCGAGACTGTCCCATTCAAGATTGTTCATCGTATCAAAATTTTATTTGTTCTCTATCAATCCGGCCACCTTGTCACCGACCTCGGACGTGCCGAGAGACCCTCCCAGATCCTCGGTGACGAATCCGCCGGCGAGGCTCTCTCTGACGGCCTCGCGTATCGCGCCCCCCTCCTGCTTGAGCCCGAAAGCATATTCGAACATCATCGCGGCGGAGAGTATCGCCGCGAGAGGGTTGGCGATGTTGCGCCCTGCCGCCTGCGGGTAGGAGCCGTGGATGGGCTCGTAAACCCCCGTATGCTCTCCGAGAGAGGCCGACGCGAGCAGGCCCATTGAGCCGGAGATGCAGCTCGCCTCATCGGTGAGTATGTCTCCGAAAGTGTTCTCGGTGACAAGCACGTCGAAAAAGCTCGGATCCGTGATGAGCTTCATCGCGGCGTTGTCCACATACATATAGTCGGTCTGCACGTCCGGATACTCCGGAGCCATCTCGCGGGCGACCTGCCTCCAAAGCCTGGAGGACTCCAGGACGTTGGCCTTGTCGACCACTGTCAGATGAGAGCGGCGGAGCTTCGCGAGCGAATAGGCCTTGCGCAGGATGCGCTCGACCTCGAAACGGTGGTAAATGTTCGTGTCATAGGCGGTGTCGCCCCCGTCAAGCCGGCCCTTCTCACCGAAATACATCCCTCCGGTCAATTCGCGCACGCAGACGAAATCCGCCCCGGACGCTATCTCCGGCCTGAGAGGAGAGCGGTCAAGCAGAGAGTCGAAAGTCTCCACCGGGCGAATGTTCGCATACAACCCCAGAGAGCGGCGCATCGCGAGCAGGCCCTGTTCCGGACGCAGCTTCGCGGCGGGGTCATTGTCGTATTTCGGATCGCCCACGGCTCCGAAGAGCACGGCATCGCTCTCCATGCAGGTTTTGAGGGTCTCCTCGGGGAAAGCCGAACCGAAGCGGTCAATCGCGCAGGCTCCGATGTAGGCGAAGCGATACTCACACTCGTGACCGAAACGGCGGCATACCGCATCCGTAGCCTTGACGGCCTGTTCTATCACTTCCGGCCCGATGCCGTCACCCGGCAATTTTGCTATGTTCAGCTTCATACTTTTCTATATTTTCTTTGTGTTCAAGCAGATAGTCTATATCGTCCAGAGCGTTTTCAAGGCAATATTTTTTATACGCGCTGATTTCGAAATGCTCGCAGCCGCCGTCGGGCAAGAGGGTGATCTCCTGCTTCGGGAGGTCAATGCGCAGCTTCACCCGGGGATCCTCCGCAACGGCGGCAAAAATCTTCCCGAGGAACTCCGCGCTCACCTGGACGGGCAGCACGAAGCTGTTGAGCTCGTTGTTGCGGTGGATGTCGGCAAAAGAGCTGGACACTACCGCCCTGAAACCGTATCCGGCAAGAGCCCATGCCGCATGTTCGCGGCTGGAGCCGGAACCGAAGTTCGCTCCGGCGACCAGTATGCAGCCGCCATATCGCGGGTCATTGAGGACGAAATCCCTCTCCGGAGTCCCGTCGGGAGCATATCTCCAGTCCCGGAAAAGATTGTCTCCGAAGAATTTCTCGTCCCGCGTCGTCGCCTTCAGGAAACGGGCGGGAATAATCTGATCTGTATCCACGTTCTCTATCGGAAGCGGGACGCAGCTGCTTTCTATTATATTGAATTTCTGTTTCATATCAATTCCCTCGGATCTGTGACGCAGCCCGTCACGGCGGCGGCCGCAGCGGTCAGGGGGCTCGAAAGCATCGTGCGGGCCCCGGGGCCCTGACGGCCCTCGAAATTGCGGTTGCTGGTCGAAACCGCATATTTCCCCGCCGGTATCCTGTCGGCGTTCATCGCAAGGCAGGCCGAACATCCCGGCTTGCGGATTTCAAATCCCGCCTCTTCGAGCAGGCGGTCCAGCCCCTCCTGCTCAATCTGCCTTCTGACGGCCCACGAGCCGGGAACGAGCCAGGCGGTGACATTGCCCGCCTTCCTGCGCCCCTTGACGATGGAGGCGAAGGCGCGGAAATCCTCTATCCTGCCGTTCGTGCAGGCCCCGAGGAAGACATAGTCAATCTTATGCCCCAGAAGCCTCTGACCTTCCGCAAAGCCCATATAGTCAAGCACCCTCTGCGGTGTCCCCTCCGGTACGGAGCCGCGTATCGGCATTCCCATGCCGGGGTTGGTGCCGTAGCTTATCATCGGGGATATCTGCGAAGCGTCGAAGACATATTCCTTGTCGAAGACGGCGTCATCCCCGCTGCGCAGGGTCTTCCAATACTCCACGGCCCTGCCCCAATCCTCTCCTTTCGGCGAATGCTCCTTTCCCTTGAGATAGGCAAAAGTCGTCTCGTCCGGGGCCACGAAACCGCCCCGCGCACCCATTTCAATCGAGAGGTTGCACAGGGTGAGCCGCCCCTCCATGGAGAGCCCCCGAATCGCCGAGCCGGCGTATTCTATGAAATATCCCGTAGCTCCGGAGGTGGAGAGCCGCATCATGAGGAAAAGCGCTATGTCCTTAGCCGTGACGCACTTGCCAAGCTCCCCCTCGACGCGGATGCGCATCGACCGGGGTTTCTGCTGGAGTATGCACTCGGTGGCGAGCACCATTTCAACCTCGCTTGTACCGATGCCGAAGGCCACCGCCCCGACTGCGCCGTGGGTGGAGGTGTGCGAGTCTCCGCAGACTATGGTCATCCCGGGGAGGGAAAGACCTTTCTCCGGCCCGACGACATGGACTATGCCGTTGTCCGGACTCATCATCGGATAGTGCACGAGGCCGAATTCGGCGGCATTCCTCTCCAGAGTCTCGACCTGCCTGCGGCAGGTGTCATCGACGAAAGAGGTGCCTTCTGTCGGGATGTCGTGATCCGGCATGCACACGACCCTTCCGGGCCTGAGGATTCCGCATCCCCTGGCCCTGATGCCGTCAAAAGCCTGCGGGCTTGTAACTTCATGACAATAGAGCCGGTCTATATAGAGCTGGGTCGGGCCTCCTTCCATGACGGAGACGACGTGGCTGTCCCAGATTTTGTCAAAGAGCGTATTCATCCCCGGAATTTGTTGATGCAGTCTATGAACGCCTCCACGGATGCCGTGACTATGTCAGTATCGGCGCCGAAACCATAATATATGCGGCCCTCGTGTTCCACCTGCATGTGCACCTTGCCGACATCGTCCGAGCCCTTGGTGATATTCTGGATGGTGAACTCCTTGATGGTCATCTGCTTCCGGATGATGAGCTTCAGGGCGTTGATCGCCGCGTCCACCGGCCCGTTGCCGCGCGAGGCGGCCTCGAATTTCTCTCCCGCTATGTCAACTCCCACGCTGGCGATAGGCCTCAGGCCCCTGCCGCTCGTCACCTGAAGATAGTCGAGCTTGATGTGATGCTCCTCCGCCCTGTCGGCTCCGGCCAGCACGAGCAGGTCATCGTCCCCCACCTGCTTCTTCTTGTCGGCGAGCTTGAGGAACTCGTTGTAGAAAGCGTCGAGCTTCTCCCCCTCCATCTTGATGCCGAGCACCTCAAGGCGGTATTTGAGCGCGGCATGGCCGCTTCTGGCGGTGAGCACGATGTCGTTGTCATCTATCCCCACGTCCTTGGGATTGATTATCTCGTAGGTGGTGACGTTCTTGAGCACCCCGTCCTGATGAATGCCGGAAGAATGCGCGAAGGCGTTCCGCCCGACTATGGCCTTGTTGGCCTGGACCGGCATGTTCATGAGGTTCGACACCATCCTGCTCACAGGGGTGATCTTCGTCGTATTTATATTGGTCTGGAGCGGGATGTCGCTGTGGCTCTTTATTATCATCGCGATTTCCTCCAGAGCCGTGTTGCCGGCCCTCTCCCCCACGCCGTTTATCGTGACCTCGCACTGGCGGGCTCCGGCAAGCAGGCCGGACATGGTGTTGGCGGTGGCCATCCCGAGGTCGTTGTGACAGTGGGTGGAGATTATGGCCTTGTCTATTCCGTCCACATTGTCAACGAGATATTTGATTTTGGCCGCATATTCCGACGGGAGGCAGTATCCGGTGGTGTCCGGGATGTTGACCACCGTGGCGCCCGCCTTGATCACGGCCTCGACCACCCTCGCGAGATATTCGTTGTCCGTGCGTCCGGCGTCTTCGGCATAGAACTCCACGTCCTCGACATATTTCTTGGCATATTTGACAGCGCTCACGGCGCGCTCGAGGATTTCCTCCCTCGTGGAGTTGAACTTGAATCTGATATGGGAGTCCGAAGTGCCGATGCCGGTATGTATCCTCTTGTGTCTGGCGTATTTGAGGGCCTCGGCGGCAGTGTCTATATCCTTCTGCACGGCGCGGGTCAGAGCGCAGATGACCGGCCAGGTGACGGCCTTCGAGATTTCGACCACCGAATTGAAATCCCCGGGGCTGGAGATCGGGAAGCCGGCCTCGATGACATCCACGCCCAATTCTTCCAGAGCCTTGGCGACCTGGATTTTTTCGACCGTATTGAGCTGACAGCCGGGCACTTGTTCCCCGTCACGCAGGGTCGTGTCAAAAATGTAGATCTTATCTGATTCCATGAAAAAAGCGGTAATAACTTCTAACTGATTGCTAAGTTCGCATTCTATTCTGTAAAATGCAAGATTTCGGCAAGTTTTTTTGTCACGAGAGTGAGAATGTCTAAATTTGGGGCCGTAATTGTTACACGATGAAAGTTCTCAAATTCGGCGGCACCTCCGTAGGCACTCCCGACAGTCTCCGCCAGGTCAAAAACATAGTTTCAGCTTGCAGCGGCCGCGTGATCGTGGTCGTTTCGGCGCTCGGCGGGGTCACCGACTCTCTTGTCAGGCTCTCCTCCCTCGCGGAAAGCGGGGATGAGTCCTTCGGCGGAATCATCACGGAACTTCGGAAGCGGCATCTTTCGATGTGCGACGACCTCATCGAAGACCCCGGGCGGCGGGAGGCTCTCAAGGACAGCCTTGAGACGCTCTTCGGAAGGCTCTCCGAAATCTGCCGGGGAGTCTATATGCTCGGAGTGCTGCCGCGCAAGACCAGAGATGAAATCCTGAGCTTCGGAGAGCGGCTCTCCTCTCTGATAGTTGCGGAAGTGATACCCGGCGGGAGGCTGTATGATTCGCTTCAGTTCATCCGCACCACCCGCTCCGTCCGCGCGGACAAGGCCGACACCGCGACGAGCTACCCTCTCATCCGCAAGGCTTTCGAGGGGTATGAGGCTTCGGAAGGAATCGCGATAGTGCCGGGCTTTATCGCCTCGGACTCGGCGAGCGGCGAAATCACCAACCTCGGACGGGGAGGGTCCGACTTCAGCGCAAGCCTTCTCGCAGCCGCGCTGGACGCGGAGAGGCTGGAAATCTGGACCGACGTGGACGGCTTCATGACCGCTGACCCGCGCATCATCAAGACCTCCTATGTGATAGACGAGATGAGCTACGACGAGGCGATGGAGCTGTGCAACTTCGGAGCCAAGGTCATCTATCCGCCGACCCTATACGCAGTATGCCGCAAGGAGATTCCCATCATAGTCAAGAACACTTTCAACCCCTCCTCCCCCGGGACGGCCATCCTCAAGCACAGGACAAAAAAGGATGAGCGACAGATTTGCGGCATCTCCTCCATCGACGACATCTGCCTGCTGACCCTCAGCGGCACCTCGATGGTCGGAATCATCGGAGTGGACAGCCGCATCTTCTCAGCCCTCGCCGCCGAGGGGATAAGCGCCTTCATGGTGACGCAGTCGGCCTCCGAGACGGGCATCTCGATAGGTGTGAGCAGGAGCGACGCCCATCCGGCGAAAGCCGCGCTCGATTGCGAATTCAGCGAGGAGATTGGCGGCGGGGCCATCGACCCGGCCAAGATCGAAGACGGTCTGGCGGCCGTGGCGGTGGTCGGGGAGAACCTCAAACACGGAATCGGGGTGGCCGGCAAGCTCTTCGGCACGCTCGGGCGCAACGGCATCAGCGTCGTGGCCTGCGCACAGGGGTCATCATCCACCAACATCTCCCTCGTCGTCGACCGCACCCACCTCAAGAAGACCCTCAACGTCATACACGACTCCTTCTTCCTCTCGGAATATCAGGAGCTCAACGTCTTCCTATGCGGCACCGGCACGGTTGGAGGGCAGCTCCTCGACCAGATATCGCATCAGAGGGAGAAACTGATGAAAGAGCGGAACCTCAAGATAAACATAGTCGGCATCGCCCGGAGCACGAGAGGAGTTTTCTCTCGCGACGGGATTGACCCTTCACGCTGGAAAGAAGCCATGGAGGCGGACGGCATCAGCCTCAAGCCGGAGATTCTCAAGGCCGAAGTGACCGGGATGAACATCTTCAACTCCGTATTCGTGGACTGCACCGCGAGCGGGGAGATAGCCTCCCTCTACAAGGATTTCTTCGACTGCGGCATCTCGGTCGTCGCCGCCAACAAGATAGCGGCCTCTTCGGACTACGCGACTTACCTTGACCTCAAGCGGACGGCCCTCCGCCGGGGAGTGAAATTCCTTTTCGAGACCAACGTGGGGGCGGGCCTGCCCATCATCAACACCATCAACGACCTGCGCAACAGCGGGGACCATATCCTGAGGCTTGAAGCCGTGCTCAGCGGCACCCTCAATTTCATATTCAACACCATCTCGGCCTCCGTTCCGTTCAGTTCGGCGGTCAGGATGGCTCTGGAGCAGGGATTCGCCGAACCGGACCCTCGGGTGGACCTCTCCGGCCTCGACGTTGTCCGCAAACTCGTGATTCTCTCGCGTGAAGCCGGCTACGAAGTCAGCCGGGAGGACGTGCGGAAGGAGCTCTTCATCCCGCAGGAGTTCTTCGAGTGCAGCCTTGAGGAGTTCTGGAAGAGGCTCCCCTCCCTCGACGAGGATTTCGAACGCCGCAGGGAGAGCCTCGAACGCAGAGGGCTCAGGTGGCGCTTCGTCGCCAGGATGGACCGGGGGGAATGCGGGGTGTCGCTTGAAGAAGTCTCCTCCGACAGCCCGGCCTGGAGTCTTGACGGGTCGAACAACATCATCCTCCTAACGACCGAGAGGTACGACCGCCACCCGATGCTCATCCAGGGCTACGGCGCCGGCGCCGGGGTCACTGCGGCGGGAGTGTTCGCAGACATAATGAGAATAGCCAACATCTAATACAATGAAAACAGCGATAGTAGGTGCAAGCGGCGCGGTGGGTCAGGAACTCCTCCGCCTGCTCGAAGAGAGAAACTTTCCGGTCGATGAGCTGCTGCTCTTCGGTTCCGAGCGCAGTGCCGGAAGCAGATACAAGTTCAAGGGCGAAGAAGTGGAGGTCAGACTCCTCCGGGACAACGACGACTTCAAGGGCGTGGACTATGTCTTCGCCTCCGCCGGGGCCGGAACGTCGAAAAAATTCGCCGACGCCATCACCCGATACGGCGCCACCATGATCGACAACTCCAGCGCTTTCCGCATGGACGGGGACGTCCCCCTCGTGGTTCCGGAGTGCAATGCCGAAGATGCGCTGGACGCACCTCGGCACATAATCGCGAACCCGAACTGCACTACAATAATGATGGTCGTGGTGCTGAAGCCCATCGAGGCCCTTTCTCACATCCGCAGGGTGCGAGTGGCAAGCTACCAGTCCGCCTCCGGAGCGGGGGCGCAGGCGATGGCGGAACTCGAAGAGCAGCACCGCGAAATCGTGGAGGGCAGGCCGGTCACGGTCAGCAGGTTCCAGTACCAGCTCGCATACAACGTCATCCCCCAGATAGACGTGTTCCAGGACAACGGCTACACCAAGGAGGAGATGAAGATGTTCAACGAAACCCGCAAGATTCTCCACTCGGACATCAGATGCTCGGCCACCTGCGTGAGAGTGCCTTCCCTGCGCTCTCATTCCGAGGCGGTCTGGATAGAGACGGAAAGCCCTCTGGAGCTGACGCAGGTACGGGAAGCCCTCGCCGCCGCCCCGGGGGTCACCCTGTGCGACGACCCTTCACGGCTCCAATACCCTATGCCGCTCTACACCGCCGGCAAGGACGACGTCTATGTGGGCCGCATCCGGAAGGACATCAGCGACGAGAGGAGCATGACGCTCTGGCTCTCGGCGGATCAAATCCGCAAGGGAGCCGCCCTCAACGCAGTTCAGATTGCCGAGTATCTCATAAAAAAGAGGGCTTGAGCCTCTCTGCTGTTTTTCTCATCGCAGGTTATAGCAAATTCTGTTCGAAGTGCTATAACCTGATTTCCAAAACGCCACTTGGAAGCGACTTCTTCGCCAGGTTATAGCGTTTTTGCATATATATGCTATAACCTGGTATTTTACCAGACCACATCCCCGCATGTTCTTAAAACTCACGTGCACGTCTCATCAGCTCTTCATAGTCTTCCATCGAGCGGCGGATTACCTCCTTCGCCGTCTGAGCCCCGTATTTGCCGATGAACTGCATCCTCGGGATTTTCTCCCCCTGAATGTCCTTGTAGGTGGTGAAATAGTGTATGAGCCTGCTTGTTATGCCTTCCGGCAGTTCCTCTATGTCGTTGAAATGGCCGTATATGGCATCATTCTTCAACACCGCCACTATCTTGTCGTCCGCCTGACTGTGATCCAGCAGCCGCAGACCGCCTATCGGCCTTGCCCGGACGATGATGTCGCCGTGCGTCACGTCCTTTTCCGTGAGCACGCAGATGTCCAGAGGATCCCCGTCGCCCTCGATGTCGCGCCTGCCGAGCACCTCGTTGGTCAGCTGCGCCATCCTCACGGAACAATACGTCCGGGGCAGGAAACCGTAGAGGGAAGGCACTATGTTGGAGAACTTCTGGGGTCTGTCGAGCGAGAGGTATCCGGACTCCTTGTCCACTTCGTATTTGACCGTGTCCGTCGGGACTATTTCTATGAACGCCCGCACTTCGTCCGGGACATTGTCACCGAGGCTGATTCCATGCCAGGGGTGAGATTTATGAGCGTATTTGCAATCCATAGCCAAATATAGTGTTTTTTGCACACTCACGCTCCCGTCCAAGGCGCTTGTTCCACCAGGACATATTTTTTGCTTACATTTGCACCGAGTTTCATTTCACGAATCACAGATATGGAGTGGTTAATCGACATGTTCACGGAGCAGACATACACGCAGGCGATACTTGTGCTGTCTCTGACCTGCGCCGTCGGGCTGCTATGCAACAAGCTGCAATTCAAGGGAATAAGTCTTGGAGTGACTTTCGTCTTCTTCGCCGGGATCCTCGCCGGACACTTCGGGCTGGCCATCAACGGGCAGATGCTCGCCCTCGCCCAGAACTTCGGGCTGGTGCTCTTCGTCTATACCCTCGGCCTGCAGGTGGGCCCCAGTTTCTTCCCCTCCCTCAAAAAAGGCGGGATAAAACTCAACCTCCTGGCATTCTCCGTCCTGCTTTCGGGCACCGTCCTCACCGTCGTCATCAGCCGCCTGAGCGGAATCCCGATGCCGATTGCGACCGGACTTCTCAGCGGCGCCGCCACCAACACTCCGATGCTCGGAGCCGCCCAGCAGACGCTCATCCAGATTGACCCCTCCCTCAGCGGCATGTCCAACACCATGGCCACCGCCTGCGCCGTCGGCTATCCGTTCGGGGTCATCGGCGTGATACTGTGCGTGGTGATACTCAAGTCCCTTTTCCACAAGGAGGGGAAAAAGGCGGAAACACACGACAAACCGGCGTTCGTGACGGAATTTCTGGTAAGCAACCCCGCCATATTCGGCAAGACGCTAAGGGACATAATGAAAAACGCCGACATCCGGATAGTCGTCTCCAGAGTATGGAAATTCGACGGCACGCAGCGCGGGCAGGTGATAATGCCGGACGGAGACACCATTCTCGAAAAGGGGGAACACGTGCTGGTGCTGACTAGAGAAGCGGAAAGCGATGCGGCAGAGAGGATATTCGGACAGAAGGTGGTGAAAGACTGGAACCACGAGGACATCGACTGGAACCATCTGGACGGGATGCTCGTCTCGCGACACGTGGTCGTAACCAAGGCGAACATCAACGGAGAGAAACTCGGAGACCTCCACCTGCGCAACACCTACCGGATAAACATCACGAGGGTCAACCGCGCCGGCATCGACATACTCCCCTCACGCGACCTCAGGCTCCAGATGGGGGACAAGCTCACGATAGTCGGAGAAGAGAGGGCCATCGCGGAAGTGGCGATGGTGCTCGGCAACGAGGGCAAGGAGCTGCGCAACCCGAACCTGCTCTTCATCTTCGTCGGACTGCTGCTCGGACTGCTGCTCGGAAGCCTCCCGATAGGGATACCGGGGATGAGCATCCCGATAAGACTCGGGATAGCCGGCGGGCCGATCGTGATAGGAATCCTGATGGGGGCGTTCGGGCCGCGCCTGCACCTCACCACCTACACCACGCACAGCGCCAACCTGATGCTCCGTCAATTCGGGCTCACGGTCTATCTGGCAGGTCTTGGACTCAGCGCCGGACCGGGGTTCTTCGCCACCGTCCTGCGGCCCGAGGGACTGCTCTGGATTGCCATTAGCGTCTTCCTTGCCATCGTCCCCGTGCTGCTGGTGGGCATCATCGCCGCAAAGCGCTGCCATACGGACTATGAGGCCAATGTCGGAATGCTCTGCGGAGCCATGGCCAACCCCATAGCCCTCAACTACGCCCTCAGCACAGTCGATGACGACGGCCCGTCGGTGGCATACGCCACGGTTTACCCGGTGGAGATGTTCCTGAGGGTGATTTCCGGCCAGCTGCTGATGCTGCTCTGAGGGGCGACCGGCGCCCCTCCTGTCAGTTCCCGATATAGAAGCGGATCAGAGACTCGATGGCACGGCGGCAGACGGGACAGAACTCCGGGGCTGCGTTGGTGCGCATGCGGCAGTCCTCACAGGCCCTCCACACACCCTTGCTCTGGTATCCGGCGCCCTCGACGAGCCCGACTCCGTCCTTCCCCATCATATCCTCCCACTTGGAGGAGAAATCCGCCCGCGTGGTGATGTTCCGCTCCCACGGCTCGGTGTCCGGATAATAGTATTCGACAAACTGGTCATCGTAGGCATATTCATCCGCCAGGCCGGCGAAGCTGTGTCCGAACTCATGCACCACCACCGGAGCGAAAGCCGCGTGACGGGCGGTCGTCAGAGTATATGAATTATAAATCCCTCCACCGCCGTAAGTATCTGTGTTCGCAAGGATTATGATATGCTCATACGGCACGCCGGAAAGAGCGTCGTGCAGGCGGAAAAGCTCAGGAGTGGTAAGATAGCGGTCAGAATAGAAAGTGTCGAAATGCGAAGCGGCCACCGTACGCTTCCAGACCCCTTCGCGAGGCACGCTCACCCCGCTCTCCTCCGACGCTGCTCCGAGGGCCACTATATTGAAGCAGTCCCTCATCGAGCCGAAAGGTTCATGCGAAAAAAGACTCTCGACTGCGGCACGAGCGTCCTTATAGAAGAGTTCCATCTCGGAGGAAGCATAGCCTTCGGCGAGAATCACCACGTCTATCTTCTCCTCCGGAGAGCCCGAGCGGTGCAGAACCCGCCAGCCATCTCCATCCTCCCCGGCGGCGGCTCCCCGGGAAGCGTCCCAGCCTCCCGCAGGCTTTATCAAGATGTCGGCAGGATCCACGGGATGGGACAGCGACGCAACCACATTGTCGTGAAAATCAAAGAGCTGTACTCTGATGTCCACGGGCTTCGAGGGCATCGGAACGAGAAAGACGTTCTCGAAGCTCCGGCGCACCCTCGTCGCCTCCTGCGTAGCCTGCCACTCCTGGAAGAGGGTGGAGAAAGAAGTCCGGTACAGGGTGTCTCCGCTCTCCCTGTCGGTCATCGTGAGCTCTCCGTTGCCGCGGAGAGGGAGCTTGTCGAGATTGACCCTGCGCCCCGCCCAGCCCTCAAGGCTCTTCAGATGCGCGAGGGCGATGTCGCAAGTCTTGTCAGTACCGGAGAAAACGTAGTCCAGACGCAGGGTTCTGTCCTCAAGACGCCCCCCGGCGAATGTCGCCGCATCCATGCTGAAAGCGAGCAGGATGCACGGCAAGATGAGAGAAATCCTTTTCATATCCGGTAAATATACTTAAAAAAACACTACATTTGCACACCACAACAGTCATATCATGCAACACAAGACATTCATCGCGGCAGCGGCCGCAAGCACACTTCTCTTCTGCGCACAGAGCCACGCGCAGACCGCGACCAGCCTCTTCTGGCGCGCCGACAGCCTTCAGGTCAACGAGATAGTCTCCCAGCAGGCCGTCCAGTACACCTTCGTCGGACACCACGGACCGGCGGTCGAGAACTCCCACTGCATCCTGCGCATCTACTTCAACGACAGCGGCTCCATCGACGTCTATTCCAAGAGCGGCAAGCAGATGGAACTCCGCAAATACCTCTGGTACCCGACTCAGGAGCAGCAGGACAGGGAAGGAGCCGGATGCGATGAATACCTGGTAGGCCGCACCGTGGGTCTCGGGGGCATCGCTCTCTGGGACGGCACGCAGGAAGTCAAGCTCAAGGCCACCAGGGGCCGCACCGCGAGGGTAGGCCAGATTCGCGGAGGCTCCTTCGCCGAGATGGTAGCCTACGGAGTGCAGTACAAGGGCGAATCCGTGGACGTGCTCATCCGCATCGAGATGAAGGACAACAGCCGCGTAGCCAAGGTCATAGGCCGCGAGCTCAACGGCAGGAAAGTTCAGTTCCTCACCGGCGTCAACTTCCAGAAGGGAGAGGCCGTAGAATACGGACGCGACTACATCGCCGTCTGGGGCATCCACCCGGCCGACGTCTCACAGAACCCGTCCCCGCTCGGAGGAGGGATGTGGTTCAAGCCGCGCAAGTTCGAGAGCGTGGAAAAGACCGAAGACATGGTCCGCCTCATCTCCAAGCCGGCAAGCGAAATCTCCACTGAAGTCATCGCCGCCTCCATCAAGGAGGACGAGCTGAACACGGAAGCCAAGTTCTTCTCCTATATCAAGAAGAAATAAACCCCTGCACATCACTACTAAAAAGGGTCGGATCGCAAATCCGGCCCTTTTTCGTTTCATTGTCATTAATTGGTTTATCGCAAACACAAATTTAGGGATTTTTCGTACATTTGCATATATCCGCATTTTTATGGAACATAACACTGCTTTTTTGAAACGCCTTCTCGTCGCCTTCGCCTCCCTGCTCTGCACCGGAGCGCTCGCCCAGCCTCTGATTCACAGCCAGTGGGAGGGAGCCAGAGTGGCGTTCCTCGGAGACTCCATCACCGACGCGCGGCAGATCGGGAGCACCAACAACATCTATTGGAACAATCTCAAGGACATCCTCGGCATCGAGCCTTACGTCTATGGCATCAGCGGCCACAGGATGAACCAGATAGTCGGCCAGGGCGAGAAGCTTGAAGCCGAGCACGGACAGGCCGTGGACGCCATCATCGTGTTCATCGGCACCAACGACTTCAACGGAAGCATCCCGCTCGGAGAATGGTACACCTATTCTATGGAAAAGACCCTCGACGACGGCCCCGTGGAGGTCGAGAAGCTCCACAGGGAGCTCGTCTATGCGGATTCCACCTTCCGCGGCAGGGCCAACGTCACCATGCGCTGGCTCAAGACCCACTACCCCGACAAACAGATAATCCTGCTGACCCCTCTGCACAGAGGCTTCGCAAGATTCAGCGACCGCAACATCCAGCCGCCGGAGTCGTTCGCCAACAACTGCGGCAGCTTCATCGACGAATACGTCCAGGCAGTCAAGGAGATAGCCAACGTATGGGCGGTTCCGGTCATCGACCTCAACAGCATCAGCGGGCTCTACCCCATGCTGGACGGACAGGCCGCCTACTTCCGCAAGCCTGACACTGACCGCCTGCACCCCAACACCCCGGGACAGCTCCGGATGGCCTGGGCCCTCGCATACCAGCTTCTCGGATATCCGGCCGCATTCCCTAAATACGTCGCCCTGTCCTTTGACGACGGCGCCGATGCGATGACGGCGGAGGCCCTGCTGGAACTGACTAGAAGCGGCGGAGTGAAGGACGGAGACATCCTCAGGCTCAGGGCCGCCTCCGGCGAAGCGGAGAAGGAAGCCCTGCAGGCGGCGACCGGAGAACTCGCGGGCAGAGGATTCGAGCTGCTGACGGTCAAACAGATGTACGAGAGAGTGAGAGGGGTGGCGCAGCCCGCCGATGATGGCAAGACACACAAGAACATATACTAGATTATTACCGCAATGAAAAGAATTTTAACCATCCTCCTCGCGCTGTCCTGCATTTCGGGCTACGCCAAGGTGTACAACGTGCGTGACTTCGGAGCCGTCGGCGACGGAGTCCACATCGACTCTCCGGCCATAAACGCCGCCATCGAAGCCGCCGCACAGAAAGGCGGCGGAGTGATTCTCTTCCCCGAAGGGATTTACTCCAGCTACTCCATCCGCCTCAAGGACAACATCACCCTGCGCCTCGACAAGGGTTCCGTCATCAAGGCGGCGAAACCCACGGCCGAGCAGGGTTACGACGTGGCCGAACCCAACGAATGGGACGCCTATCAGGATTTCGGGCACAGTCACTGGCAGAACTCCCTCATCTGGGGGATAGGTCTCAAGAACCTCAAGTTCGAGGGGGAAGGCACCATCGACGGCACTGACGCGCTCTCTCGCGGGCTGGGCCGCCAGGGCCCTGTGGCCGAGGCCAACAAGGCGATTGCCCTCAAGAACTGCAAGAACGTGACCATCAAGGGCATCAAGCTCCTCCAGTGCGGTCACTTCGCCCTCCTGCTCACGGGCGTGGACAATCTCGTGATCGACCGCGTGCTCGCCGACACCAACCGCGACGCCTTCGACATCGACTGCTGCGCCAACGTCAAGATAAGCAACTGCATCGTCAACTCCCTCAACGATGACGGCATCGTGCTGAAGTGCTCCTATGGCCTGGGATGGCCGAAAGCCACCGAGAACGTGCTCATCGAGAACTGCAAGGTCTCCGGATACGACCCGGGCACGGTGTACTACGGCACCTACGGCGAGACCATCACCGCAGCCCCTGACCGCGACGGCCCTACGGGACGCATCAAGTTCGGCACCGAGAGCAACGGCGGATTCAAGAACGTGACCATCCGCAACTGCGAATTCAAGCGCTGCCGGGGACTCGCCTTCGAGACCGTGGACGGAGCCCCTCTGGAGAACATCAAAGTCAAGGGCGTCAAGATGGACGACATCTGGAACTCCCCTATCTACATCCGGATCGGCGACCGCATGCGCGGCCCGAAGGACCTCCCCGCCTCATACGCGCGCAACATCGAGATTTCCGACGTGACCGTAACCAATTGCGACAGCCGCTACGCCCTGCTTATCGTGGGTCTGGAGGGGAATCCGGTGGAGAACGTGACCCTCAAGAACATCCACATCCAGTACAAGGGCGGCCTCACGCTCGACGACGTGCGGGAGCAGAGAAACTCCAACCCGTTCTTCTTCGGACGCAACTCCGGCTACCCGGAGCCGTCGGCGCACGGCATCCAGCCGGCCTGGGGGCTCTCCATGCAGCACGCCCGCAACATCACTTTCAAGAACGTGACGATGGAGCTGATGCAGCCGGACGAGAGGGAGAAGATCTTCCTCAAGGACGTGGAGAACTTCGTCTGGGAGTAGCCCTGTGGCACAGAAATTGACAAAATATTACTCAAACTACACTTTTAAACTTTAATGACCGACATGTCCACCAAAAATTACCTCGCGGTCGACCTCGGAGCCACCAGCGGAAGGACGATAGTCGCTTCCTATGACGGCAAGAGGGTCGACATGCACGAGTTGACACGCTTCAAGAATCCGATGATTCCTCTCGGAGGGCATCTTTTCTGGGATCTCCCCGCACTCTACAACGAAATCATCTCCGCACTCAAGAAGACTGTCGATGAGAACATAAAGATAGATTCCATAGGCATCGACACCTGGGGCTGCGACTTCGCTTTCTTCGGCAAGGACGGGCAGCTTCTGAGCCTCCCGTACTGCTACCGCGACCCGCACACGGACGGCTCCATCGAGCGCTACATGAAGATGCACGACAAACGGGAAGTCTATGAGAGGACGGGCATCCAGTTCATGGAGTTCAACTCGCTCTTCCAGCTCGACACCCTGCGCCACAACGGCTGCACGGCCCTGGAGAACGCCGACAAGATCCTCTTCATCCCTGACGCGCTCACATATATGCTGACCGGCAAGGCCATCTGCGAATACACCGTGGCCTCCACCTCGCAGCTTCTCAACCCCAACACCGGCGACCTCGACAAGGACCTTCTCATGAGCATCGGCCTGAGGCGCGACCAGTTCGGCGAGCTCACCCAGCCGGGCACCGTCATCGGCCCTCTCACGGAGCAGATCCGCTCCGTCACCGGACTCGGCGAGGACGTCAAGGTCATCGCGGTCGCAGGGCACGACACGGCTTCGGCGGTTGCGGCAGTGCCTGCCAAGGATTCGGAATACGCCTACCTGAGCTGCGGCACCTGGTCGCTGATGGGCATCGAGTCAAGCAAGCCTATCATCAATGACGAGAGCTACCGCCAGAACTTCACCAACGAAGGCGGCATAGACGGCACCACCCGCTTCCTGAAGAACATCTGCGGACTCTGGATCTTCGAGCAGTGCCGTCCGGAATTCAAGGACGTGCCGAGCGAAATCGGGCCTCTCACCGCCTTGTGCGAGACCACCAAGTTCGACTCCATCATCAACCCGGATGACCCTTCGTTCGCCCATCCGGCCTCGATGACCAAGGCCATCGACGAGTACTGCGAACGCACCGGCCAGATTGTGCCCAAGACCCCGGCGGAGTACATCAGGTGCATCTACAAGAGCCTTGCGCACCGCTACACGGCCATCATCGACATCCTCCGCGGCCTGTCCCCGGAGAAGATCAAGTGCCTGCACGTGATAGGGGGCGGCTCTCTGAACAAACACCTCATGCAGTTCACGGCCGACGCTCTCCAGATGCCTGTCATCTGCGGTCCGACCGAGGGGACGGCCCTGGGCAACGTCCTGATGCAGATCAAGGCCGAAGGCCTCGTGAAGACTCTCCCGCAGATGCGCGCCATCGTGGCCGCCTCCGTGGAACTCAAAGAATACCATCCGACAAACAAGTAAACAATCAAAAATACAGCACAAAATGAAAGAATCAGTAAACAAAGCTTACGCTATCGCCAAGGAGCGCTATGCCGCCCTCGGCGTCGATACCGAAAAGGTACTCGCACAGATGCAGGACTTCCACCTCTCCCTCCACTGCTGGCAGGCGGACGACGTCAAGGGATTCGAGGTTCAGGCCGGAGCCCTTTCAGGAGGCATCCAGTCCACCGGAAACTATCCCGGAGCCGCACGCAACATCGATGAGCTCCGCGCCGACGTCCTGAAGGCCAAGAGCATCATCCCGGGCAACCACCGCCTCAACCTCCACGAGATCTACGGAGACTTCCAGGGCAAGGTGGTTGACCGCGACGAGGTGAGCGTGGACTACTTCAAGAGCTGGATCGACTGGGGAAAGGCCAACGACACCAAGCTCGACTTCAACTCCACCTCATTCTCCCACCCCAAGAGCGGCAGCCTCTCCCTCTCCAACCCGGACAAGGGCATACGCGACTTCTGGATCGAGCACACCAAGCGCTGCCGCGAGATTGCGGAGGCGATGGGAAAGGCCCAGGGAGACCCATGTATCATGAACGTATGGGTACACGACGGATGCAAGGACGTTTCCGTCAACCACTACCTCTACCGCAAGCTCCTCAAGGAGTCTCTTGACGAGATCTTCGCCCGGAAATATGACAACATGAAGGACTGCATCGAGGGCAAGGTGTTCGGTATCGGACTTGAGAGCTTCACCGTAGGCTCACACGACTTCTACACCGCCTACGCAGCCAAGAACGGCAAGCTCCTCACCATCGACACCGGTCACTACCACCCGACCGAGAGCCCTGCCGACAAGGTGTCAGCCGTCCTCCAGTTCGTGCCGGAGCTCATGCTTCACGTCAGCCGTCCTGTACGCTGGGATTCAGACCACGTCACCATCATGGACGACAACACCCAGGAGCTCTTCTCCGAGATCGTGCGTGCCGACGCTCTGGACCGCGTGCACTACGGGCTTGACTTCTTCGACGGCTCCATCAACCGCATCGGTGCATACGTCATCGGCGCGCGTTCAGCCCAGAAGTGCATGATCAAGGCTCTCCTCGAACCGAAGGAGATGATCGGCAAGTATGAGCTCGAGGGCAAGACCTTCCAGGTTCTCCAGCTCGTCGAAGAGGGCAAGACGATGCCTTGGAATGCCGTATATGACGAGTTCTGCGTAAGGAACAACGTCCCTGTCGGCAACGAGGTCATCTCCGTCATCGAGCAGTACGAAAAGGACGTAACCTCCAAGAGATAATTTTCGATGGGAGCATCCGTTCTTCTGGGACTGTTGATCATAGCTGTTGGGGCGTTCTGCCAGTCCAGCAGCTATGTTCCCATTAATAAAATCAACAAATGGAGCTGGGAGAGCTACTGGCTTGTTCAGGGCGTGTTCGCCTGGCTCGTCTTCCCGCTGCTCGGCGCGCTGCTCGCAATCCCTGATGGGCACAGCCTTGGGGATCTCTTCTCGCTTATGGGAGAGAATCCCAAGGCCACCGGTCTCACGATTCTCTTCGGAGCCCTCTGGGGCGTGGGCGGACTGACCTTCGGTCTGGGAATGCGCTATCTGGGCGTCGCCCTGGGTCAGAGCATCGGTCTCGGACTCTGCTCGGGACTCGGAGCGATTCTCGGTCCGGTTCTCACCGGCAAGGCCGCTTCCCTCACGATGGCGGTAATCATCGGAGTGACAGTCACCATCATCGGCATCGCCATCATCGGCGTGGCCGGCGCGATGAAAGCTTCCTCCCTGCCCGAGGAGGAGAGGAAGAAGGCCGTCAAGGACTTCAACTTCGGCAAGGGCATCGTAATCGCCGTAATCTGCGGCCTTATGAGCGCCTGCTTCAACATCGGCCTGAGTTTCGGCGAAGACCTCTGCTTCGAGGGGACCGCACCGCTGTTCAAGACCCTTCCGGCCACGATGCTCGTGACCTTCGGAGGATTCCTGACCAACGCTGTATATTGCCTCAGCCAGAACTGCAAGAACAAGACTTTCTCCGACTACGCCCAGGGTTCTCTCTGGGGGCACAACATCATTTTCTGCGCCCTCGCCGGTCTTCTCTGGTACAGTCAGTTCTTCGGTCTGAGTCTCGGCAAGGGCTTCCTCGCCTCATCACCGGTACTCCTCACCTTCAGCTGGTGCATCCTCATGAGCCTCAACGTGATATTCTCCAACGTATGGGGTATCATCCTCAAGGAATGGAAGGGCTGCAACAGGAAGACGATATCCGTCCTGGTCTGCGGTCTCGCCGTGCTGATTTTCAGCATCTTCCTGCCTTATATGATAGGATAGGATCCTGTTGCAGTACCGAAAAAGTGAACAAAGTTTATTGAAAATTGTCGGGGCTCATCTTGCATTTCTCGAAAACGTTTGCGATAATTGCAAAGATAGGCAAGAAAGCAAGAAGATCCTATGACAGACAGCGTCAGCTCAGAGCCGGCCACCCGCCGGAGCGCACAGGGCGGAAGCCCTGCCGCACCCGATTATGATGCCATGATTGGGGGGGGCAAAATGCTGTAAATCAGATAATTATGCAGTAAATCCGACATTCGGACATTTGTCCGGATGTCGGATTTTGTCGTATGCTCCCGTGCAAAGTTTAACTACAAAAATAAAATCGTATGAAAGAAATCAAAAAAACTTATGAGCGCCCTCTTGTGGAGCTCATCGACATCCGTCCGGAAGGAGTGCTGTGCGGAAGCGACAAAGACGGCTCCATGGACGGCTACGATAAAGGTGGTGACGGCTCTTGGAACTGACGGCCTTTACCAAAGTGAAACCATAATTTACAGTCAGATATGAAAAGATCGACAATAATCATCGGCGCCGTCCTCGCCCTGTCGCTGACGGCCTGCCAGAAAGAACTGCGCGAGTTGCAGGACGCGGAGGCCTACAACTATGCGCTCACCGCAACGCGCGAATCCGACCCGAAGACCCGCGCCACTCTTACGGGCAACACCACGCTGACCTGGCTCGCGAATGAGTCCATCGCCATGTACACCAACGCGAGCAAATTCGAGAAGATGACTACCAGCGAAGGAGGCGCAACGGCCACTTTCAAGGGATTGATGGAGGGAAAGGCGACCACGTGCGCCGTCTATCCTTACAGCATCGCAAAGTCCTTGTCAAGTGACAAAGTGACCGTAGAGCTCCCTGCCGAGCGAAATTGGGAGGCGAACAAGGTCGATCCTCCGATGCTCGCCACGTTCTCGGGGGACAACCCGTCTTCGCTCACTTTCAAGCACCTCGGAGGTCTTGTGAAGATTACGCTCAAGGGGGTCCCTACCAAGTACAAGAGCTTCTCTTTCATAGCCGACAAGGCCATAGTCGGAAGCTTTGAAGCAGGTGTGAACGACAGCGAGCCTAAGATTTCCTCTACGACAGCGAGCACCACGAACAACACCCTGACATTCACCTTCTCCAACACCGATGCCACGGATATGGATTTCTATATCCCCGTGCCTGTCGGAACATACAACTTCAGCATAAAGCTCGCTGCAGAAAGTGGTGAGTCCCTCGAAAAGAGCGGCAAAGTCAGCGTGGAGAGGGGCAAGTACCATTCCCTCGCGGCCCTCACCATCAGCGAGACATCCGGAAGCGGAGAAAGCAGCTCCACGTCTACCACAGTGCCTTCCACCCACGAGGGAACATTCTATCTCCCGTCCACTTCCGGCACCGTTGACGTGACGATGGAGGCGAACAATAACGATGTGAAGCTCGTCTATGCCATTGACGGCCAGCACCCGAAGACCGTGAACATCATCTGCCAGGGGAACATCACGAAAACCCTCACGATCAATCTTGCTCAGAGCCACGTTGAAATCAAGAAAGCTGACGGCGTGACGGCAGACAAAATCACCATCAACGCACTGAGTTCCAGCACCAGCACCAGCACGCTTGTCCTTGGCGACAAAATCAAGATTGGCGAGAAGCTCACCGTGGCTGCGGGAAGTGTGGCTATGGAGAAGGGAAGTGAAGTGAAGACTATGGAAGTTCAGTCCACCGCAGGTGCGGAAGCTACCGTTACCGTCGCCGAGGGCGCAAAGGTAACCGAAAAGCTCGAAGTCGCACAGGCCGGGACCATCGAGATTGCGGGTGAGGTTCCTATCGTAACTGTAGCCAGCACCGCCACGGCTCCTGTCGTTACAGTTGCTTCCACCGCGAATATCTCCACCAAGCTCGAAGTAGCCAATGCGGAGAGCGTGAAGGTTGAGGGTACGGTTGCGTCCGTAAGTGTCGACAAGGCCTCCAGCGTTGAAGTTGCTGGTACCGTTGATGCCGTAGCGGTCAAGACTGAAGTCAGCACCGTCACCATCGCAAGCGCAGTCAAGACTGTAACTGTAACGGATGCGTCGACCACGGCTGAGACCGCCCCTGTTATCTGGGTGACGGAGACCGGAAAGGTAACTG
>CAVHNN010000008.1:0-55575 GCA_963637465.1 Paludibacteraceae bacterium | reverse complement strand
TTCGGAAGTCCCGGAGACGATTAGTTTCGTCCCCGGGACTTCTTCGTTTGTGTTGCAGCCCTATTGCAGGCCGGTTTCGGATTTGACTCTTGCGAGGGTGGCTGTCATGTTGTCGTAGTCCGACGGGGAGAGCCACTCGCTGCGATGCCCGATCCATTTGTCGCAGAAAATCGTTTCATAGTTTTCCGTAAGAGTTCCGGGAAGCGTGCACCAGAGGAATCTCAGTTCCGGTTCGAGCATTTTCTTTTCGCCCGAGGCCGCGTCGAAAGTGAATTTCAGACATCCCCCATTGGGCCTGCGCCGGCATTGAAAATGCCAGCAGCAGGGCGGGGATGAAAACACTTAAATTATTCATTCTGATTGATATTGTTTGCGCATTGCACTGAAATATGCCTCCCACAGGTCCATCTGCGCCTGGTTCTGTACTGGCGTGAGATGTCCTCCGTCACGGAAGTACATTACGCTTTCCGTGCCTTTGCTGTAAGGTATCCAAGCCGGTAGCTGGTTTGCGGCATCCGTGCAGATGTTCGGATCACCGTTCTTGATAAAATTCACCCAATATCTGAAAACCATCCGCGTAAGTCCGTCTTCCCGAGGGTCTGACACCATTTGTCCCGGACCCGGGGCTGCCCGGCCTCCTTCAAAGCCGAAAGTGTAGCGCATCTCCGAAGCGTGGGTGGTCAGGAACTTTCTTTCGGCATTCTTGTCGCGGCGGAAGAAATTGAACTTTGCCTGATCGAAGAAGAACATATAGACTTTACCCTGCCCATTGCCGTTTTCTGTACGGGAACTCTGCAGATTGGCCCAAGCGTAGGTTGGCCAGGCGAATGCCGCATCGCGGAATATGTCGCTATGTGCGTCAAAAGCCTCCTGCACATTCCCTCCGGGATACATCCGGCGGAACTTTTCCTGCCAGACAGGATCCAGGAACGAGGTGGTTATCTCCTTTTCGTATTGATCCGGAGTGTATCCCCCGAGAAATCCGGTGAACATTGATCCTTCATCCGAGTTGGTGCCTATCATCACGTTGACATCATTGTAGTTGCCGTTCTCATATTGGACATACGCATCTGTCGAGAGCACATAGTCATCATAGCACGGCCATAACGCACCGCCTGCGCTGAACGCCGCGGAGTCGGACATAAAGATTTCCGGGTCCAGCTTCCGCAAATCCTTCAGTTTCTTTTTGCCCAGGCCGAGACGGTCGAGCATAGCCTGACCATAAGCCTCGCTTCCCTTGACGTCGCGCATCGAGTTGTTGTCAATGCGATAGTGGGAAGCGGGCACCATATTGCCGCCGCTCTCGGATATTGCACCGCGGAAAAGTCCTTTGGCCAAAGGGCTTTGGCACAGCATCGACACCGAAATGCCCCCTGCGCTCTCACCCATAATGGTGACCTTGTCGGGGTCTCCGCCGAACGCTGCTATGTTGTCTTTGACCCAGTTCAGTGCAAGCAGTTGGTCCATAAGGCCATAGTTGCCGCTTATCGCCCTGCCGGTCTCCTTGCGGCTCTCCTCGCTGAGTGCGGGAGTGGAAAGGAAGCCGAATACGTTTGTGCGATATGTGATGGAGCAATATACTATGCCGTTTTTGGCGAAATTGATGCCGTTCTGTTCCCAGGAAGCACCTGTGGAGAAACCGCCTCCGTGAATCCAGACAAGCACAGGGAGTTTTTCATCTCTGTTCTTGGCCGGAGTAAGCACATTCAGATATAGACAGTCTTCACTTATCCCCGGCTGCCCGGGCATAGGCCTTCCCTGTGAACGCTGATATGGCTTGGCCTTGAACTCTTTGGCCTCATACACTCCTTCCCAGGATGAGGCCGGCAGGGGAGTCTTCCAGCGAAGACCTCCCACAGGTGGCTGTGCGAAAGGGATACCCTTGAAGTGGGCCAACCCATGTTCCTCTACTCCCTCGACCTCTCCCTGGGCAACCGTCGTCTTGAGCAGCTGCGCCTGTCCCTGCATTGAAATCAAAGCGGCCAGGGCAATCAATACGATTTTTTTCATGTGGATCAATTTCTCATATTATGTTTATTATCACTCTCTGGAAGCCGGTGAGTGACGGTGTCCCGTTGTCGCTGACTTCGAGAATGATATGAAGCGTCGTTCCCGCAGCCGCATCCGCAGGTACTGTGAACGTTACTTTGTCGCCTTCCGGCTTAAGTTCCAGAATTGAGTCGGATGTGCCGGCCTCGCGATATTGCCACCATTGGCAATCAGTCCTGTCTCCGTCAGGATCACTGATGACGGCCTTGACCGTCAATGTCTGGCCGGGCTTTGCCTTAATGTCCGGCCCGCCCTTAATTCTGGCGACAGGACGATGGTTCGCTTTATCATAATCGCTTACACACCAGTCCGCACGGGATGCGAAATCATTCTGGAGGACTTTAACCCAACGTGTCTGCGGATACCACATATCAGCTTCTCCCTTATATGGGTTGAAGTCTCCTGCCTTCCGGTCAAAACTTACTTCCTTCTCCTCACTGTCGCGATGGCCGAATTTGAAACCGCCCTCCGGGTGTGGATCCCGATATGTGGCAGGGTAGTCGGATTCCTTGTAAAATCTTCCTCCAAGGCCACCCCAATCAGGATGCCGGATACTCCTCAGCCCCCAGTCAAAAAGCAAAAGGTATGACGGACTGTCTCCCTCTGAAATGAAATCGTTAATCTCACCGCCCATCCGTCCGGCCAGTTCCGGATTCCAGAAATGATCCCCGGGGTCGCCGAGTTTATAACCGCTCCCGAGTCCAAGGTAAGCGCCGGCGAGCGGGCCGTGGTCATTGATGATGTTCTCTGTGAACCAGCTTCCGGAAAGGTATGGTTTCAAATCTGCGGGGACAGAACTCCGCCAGAGGTAAGCGAACGAGAGGAACTGGTCACGGTTATATACGGTGCGGATTTCCGGCCAATTCTTCGCGATATAGTTGAGGTAGGTCCCGTCCTGATCCTGTATTATGTTCAATACCACCTTGTCGGAGATTTTCCGATGCAGATTGTTCCATCCGGCGGAGCCGCTATACTCTTCTTCAATCGACAGGAGGGCTCGTGCCACCGTGTTGGTGCCTCCCCATAATTGTACATACAGCGGAGAAGGGTCATCATCCAGCATTATGGATTTGATGAACTCGGAACCTTCGGTCGGTGCGGACATATCTCCCTCCACAGCGATGTTCCCGACCTTGACGATGCTCTCAAGATAATCGGGAGACGGGAATCTGTCATCGTGTTTCACAAGGTTGGGGTACACCTGACCATACTTGTCAATCAGCTCTTGCATCCAGTCCAGACCTATCCAGCGATAACTTGCTTTCGGTTCGGATTCCGCCTGCGGGAAGCTGTCCGGGGCGACGGCGGTGCGATTGACGGGGAGCAGCAGTGTGCCTTTTCCGTCCCCTGCCCAGTGATGCTTCGAACTGGTGTATACCAGCGCCTTTATATCCATCTCGTTGGAGTATAGCAGAAGCCTTATGAACGAATCGATATCGTCTACTTCACCGTCAGTGGTGATGATTGTCCTTGGAAGCGGGCCCTTCTTTTCCGAAGGGCCGCATCCAAGGGCGCATAATAATAGAGCCAAAGATAATATGACGACAACAGTCTTTGTCTTCATCGCTTATTTCTTGTTTATTGAAATTTCCTCTATCGGGGCAGACGGCGCAAGTACGTCGTGTACATCCCAGGACTTGGATTTCTTGAGTTTGTAGTCGGATGTCGCCCTGATGTCGGCTACACTTGCCGCGAAGTGGACCTTGTATGTCCCTGCCGCAGCTTCCCAGGCGGAGGCCGATTCGTTGAAAGAGGCGAGGCCGTAGTCGCTGACGCTCATAGTCAGAGTCTGGGATTCGCCCGGCATCAGGTTCTTTGTCTTCGCAAAAGCCTTCAACTCCAGTGCCGGTTTCTCAAGGCCTCCTGACGGAGCCGTGACATACAGCTGCACTGCTTCCTTGCCTGCCGTACTGCCTGTGTTCGTGATGGTTATGGTCGCCGTAAATCCATCGGCAGAAGGCTTGATGACAGGCTTTCCGTATGAGAATGAGGTATATGAGAGTCCAAAGCCGAATGGGTATGAAACCTCGACGCCGGCTGTCTGGAAATACCTGTAACCTACCCAGATACCATCGGTGTAATAAGTATAGTCAACATCCTTTTTCGCTTTTGCCGGGCCGGAGCGGAACGGATTCCCAGAGCTCCGCTCCGGAGCATAGTCATAAGGGAAGTTGAATGAAGAAGGACTGTCGAAATATGATACAGGGAAGGTGGTTGCGAGTTTTCCGGAAGGATTGCTCTTGCCGCAGAGTATGTCCGCTATGGATGCGCCGCCTTCTATTCCAGGCTGCCAAGCGAGCAGGATTGCGTCAGGAAGATGCTTCCAGGAGGCAGTCTCGATGACACCGCCGATATTGAGGACTACGATGACTTTCTTGCCCGCTTCGTGGTATTTGTCACAGAGGTTCTGGATGAGGTCGCGCTCGACTTCGGTGAGAAGGAAATCTCCCTTCGCGTCTTTGCGATCATCCCCTTCGCCTGCGTTGCGGCCTATGGTGAGTATGGCCACATCTGTGTCCGGGAGGACTTTCGTGATGAAGTTGGACGGAATCTCGAGTTCCGGAAGGACGCGCTTGCCCCAGAATGCTCCGCTGACGGATTTGTTGTTGAGCTCTTCGTTTTTGTAGTCAATGTATTTCGTGTACCACTGCGCCGGGCCGGCATTGAGCGTGAACCCGTCTGCGGCGAGGCCGTCGTGCAGGTTGCGTACATACTCCTTGTTTACGTTTCCTGAACCGGAACCGCCCGCTATCAAGTCATAGGAGGCTACACCGTAGAGAGCTATCTTCCGGTCTGCAGAAAGAGGTAGAACCCCGTCGTTTTTCAGAAGAACCATACACTCGGTCGCAGCCTTGCGGGCGACTTGGGCGTGTGCCTTGAGGTCCGGATTGTTCGAGAACCCGTATTTCGCGAAGCGCGGGGTCTTCACGATGTAGTTGAGCATATTCCTGACATTTCTGTCAATCTCTTCCATAGAGAGCTCACCTTCTTTTGCGGCTTTGATGAGACGCTCCATCTCTGTCTGGTTGCCGGGTTCCATCAGGTCATTGCCGGCTTTTGCGGATTTTACGGTGCCTTCCTTGCTGCCCCAGTCAGTCATCACGATGCCGTCAAATCCCCATTCGTCCCGCAGGATGGTGGTGAGCAAATCGTAACTCTGCTGCGTAAATTCCCCGTTTAGGGAGTTGTAGGAGGACATAACGGTCCAGGGTCTGGCTTCCTTGACGGCGATTTCGAAGCCCTTGAGATAGATTTCGCGGAGAGCTCTCCGGTTGATGCGGCTGTCGTTCATATGCCTGTTGACTTCCTGGTTGTTGGCCGCGTAGTGTTTGATGGAGGTGCCGACACCGTTGCTCTGAATTCCTTTGACATAGGCCGCCGCCATTTTCCCCGTTACGAGCGGATCTTCGGAAAAGTATTCGAAATTGCGTCCGCACAAGATGTTCCTGTGGATGTTCATACCAGGGGCAAGGAGTACGTCTATCCCATATTCGAGTACCTCATTGCCCATCGCCTTTGTGACTTCCTCAACAAGGGCGGTGTCCCAAGATGTCGCAAGTGCGGTCCCTACCGGGAAGGCTGTGGCATAGTATGTCTTCCGGTCGCCGTTCCTTGTCGGACTGATGCGGACTCCTGCCGGGCCGTCGGAAAGGACGGTCTGCGGAATTCCGAGCCTCGGGATGGCGCGGGTCACTCCCGCTGCACCGGGTACCAGATCGGTAGTCCCTGAAGGAACGCCGTCTATATTGATGGCGCGGCTTCCTCCCACCAGCAGGGTGACTTTCTCTTCGAGGGTCATCGCCTTGATGATTTCGTCTATATTGTCTTTGTTGAGTTGCGGCTGTGCGAATGCTGCACTTGAAGCCGCCAGTGCCGCAATGGTTATAAAGATTCGTTTCATATATGATTTCCTTGCGTTTTTTATCATTTCATCTGGGCATCCCCGTAGTTGACGTTTATCCCGTCACGGCGGACTGACTTGTTGAGACCTAACATACCGCCTCTTTCCTCTCCTTTAAGGATTCCGGCCAGTACTTCCTCTCCGATTTTTCCTAGGTCGCGGATGCGCTTGAGGGTTTCGAAATTGTCGCCGAAGAAGTGTCCGTTGTAGAATTTTGCGTACCCGTTCTTGCTGAAGTAGTCGTAGGATCTCTTGCAGGTATTGATGATGGTGCTGAAATCGGTGGTCAGCAGGAGGTTCCCGTTGCCGAACGAGTCGCCGCTGTAGCCTCTGTCCGTGCCGACCTCAAGGAAGGTCGTCGACCCCCAGGTGTGGCCCGGAGTGAAGAAGGTCTCCAGCGTCCTGCCGCCGAGTTCGAACCTCTGACCTTCCTTGAGCTCGTTCACCTTCCCGCTGTAGTCCGGCATCATCCCTTTCATCGACGGAATGTCGGCAGGATTGACCCAAAGCTCGCTGAAATATTTGGCTCCTCCCACATGGTCGGGGTGGACGTGGGTCAGCAGGAGGGTCACGGGCTTGTCCGTGAGTTTTGCAACGATTTTGTCCAGATTGGGGATTGTGGTGCCGGCATCGATAAGGACAGCTTTCTCGCTGCCCTCAAGCAGGTACAAGGTTTCCGATGCCATGACGTGTCCCGAGCCGACCCAGGTGTGGTCGTCCAGCTTGCGGAATACCACATTCTCGTCCCGATATACCTCCGGGAGGTCGAGTTTGGCCTCGAAGCCTCCCTGGCCTTTCTGTTCGCGCGGCTCGTTTGTACCCTGTGCCGCCGCAGTGATTGCCATAGCCAGTGCTATGATGGTAATAAATGCCTTTTTCATTGTTGTCTTCGTTTACTTTTTACAGATGATTCTGACAGGCCCGAGCAGACCGGCCGGAAGAAGGGCGTCGCTTGCCTTATAGTTGCGGACATCGGTGAAAGTGACCTTTTGCGGGCAATCCGGCTGTTCGTCCCCGATGAGGCGGTTTGTCCAGAGGTTCGCCACCTTGATTTCTATGCTGTTCTCGCCGTCGGTGAGTGCCGAAGTCACGTCCACCCTAAACGGTTCCTTCCAGGCATAGCCGCACATTTTGCCGTTGACATACACTTGTGCCATATTTTTGACACTTCCCAGATCGAGGATGACTTCCCCTTCAGGTTTTTCCATCTTGACTGTCTTGTGATACGTGGCCTCTCCGGAGAAGTATTTTATGCCGAAAACATTCGATTCGGTGTAGGACATCAGTTCTTCGAAGACGGCTTCCTCCGGTGCACCGTGTCCTTTTTGGAATTTTACCGTCCACGGGCCGTCAAGAGTGCGGAGTTTCGTCTCCTGTTTGACGGCGAGCCTCTGCTCTTTCTCTCCCTTGCCGTTGAAAACCACGAACAGAGCATCGTCCGGTACCATGTTCAGAGTCACCGTTGTCCTGCCTCCTTCGGATCTGTATGAGGCCTCTTCGATGAGGCCTGTGTCGGCGTGCCATATCTGCGGTTTCTTGCCGCCGGTGCGGAAAGAACACTCGACAGACTGATACTGCTTCCCCGGCTTGTTGATCCAGTAGATTTCCGTGTCGCCTAAAGTCCTGTGGATGAATCTCATTCCGGTTTCGGAGAACTTGACATCCGGTTCTATCCCTTCTTTGTCGAGGACTTCTGATAGGGACATCCCAGTATATACATTCTTCCTCCCGCTTTTGAATATGTCGGACACGAGGGCGTCGAATTCGTCTTTGTCATCGGCGAGGCTTGCCGCATATTCGGGCAGGGCGGCGCAGATGATGACACCCTCATCGGCGAGTTTTGCGATTTTTCTGAGCACCGGTACGGACACATAGTCCATATTCCTGTCCATAAGGAGGACTTTGTATCGGGTTCCGCCGGTGGAGACAAGCATCCCTTTCTTCGCGCTTATCGCATTCAGCAGGGCGTGAGGGCTGCAATAGTCCCATTCGTACCCGGCAGGCATCTTAGGCGATCTCCCGAATTCGGAGCATACGCTGTTGTCCTCTCCATAATAGTAAAGAATGTCCGCGACGTTCTTCCCGGCTTGGAGCATATAGCTGCTGCGCGCCAGATAGTCGGTCCAGCCTCCGGCCATACCCGCCCACGATTCGTGTCTGTGGAACCATTGTCCGATGCCGCCCAAGCTGAGGCCCGGGAATTTGTCGTCGACAGGCTGGTGTGCGCTTTCGTGGATTACGAAGCGGTTGATGCCGCTGGCGAGTTCCAGGTCTGCGACCGCTTTCAGGTTCTCCGGACAGCACTGGTAATCGTCGGACTGCCCGCCCCATTCTGTCAATGACTCCGCTGCGGCTATGTTCTGCCCGTAGATGTGGGCGACAGAAGCGGACTCGCGGCAGTCGGCGACATACACGCTGCGGTTATAGTCTCCGTCGGAGGTGCGGCCAAGCCAAGGAGCTGAACACCACATTGCCGACATCGGCACCTGAGCTGTCCTCTTGGCATCCATACCGTCGCCCATAAAGGCTCTTCCCGCCTCGTGGGATTCGCTGTACCGTCCGAGCATACCGTAGTCTTTCTGCGCTATGGTAGTGAGCAGGTCATAGTTGGCCGCATACAGATCGCCGATGTTCATCCTCCAGTCCCAGAGGAATCTGTCGCTCTGTTCGGGCGAACCGATTATTTCCCCGGTGAGCACTGGCATCCAGGCCAGCAGGTCGTATCCCCGTCTTTTTCTGAATTCATCCGGCATTTTAGGCGTCCAAGTCTGGTGTTCGGCTTCGTAACTGTCTGTCAGGACATACTCAATGCCTCTTTTGCCCATAAGTCCGCCTGAAGCGTCCATATACATATCGAGATATTTGTGGAAATATCTGGTCCAGGCGTCGGGGTCGAGTTTGTCGACCTCAAGACCGGTTGCTTCAGCAGGGGCGGGGTGGTTCTGCTTGCCGGTAAGTGACCATCCGAAGCGGAAAATCTTCCAACGGCCATCCGGGGCATTCCAATTGAGATTCCCGTCCTTGTCGACGCAGGCTGTGATGTCTACCACATCATCTGCCGAAGGGAAAACTTCCCCTTCGTATGCCGGGGTCGGTCTCATTGAAAGCTTCGCTGTCGATGAGAATGCGGCTTTTTCCTCAGCCTGATTGACCTTTGAGACGAGATTCAGCTCAAGTTCGGAAATCGTGACGCCTTTTGAAGCCGGCATCATCCTGCCCATCCCGAACATACTCGACATCGGCTTTGGAGCAGGTACGCTGACCCTGAAGAACCTTGCTTCGGTCGGAGGTACGCTGACGGTGCTCTGAGCGGTTCTTCCACCCGTCAGGTCGCATACCTTCTTGAAAGATTTACCGTCATCGCCTGCTTCCAGCACGCCTGCGGAAAGGCCGGACATCGTAATGCTTCGCACTGTCTGTTTTGTCGGGAACTCATACATTATCCAGGAAGATTTGCCTTTTTCTGCGGGCAAAAGCGATCCTGTGGACAAGTCGCCGTCAGAGAGTTGCTCGGCACAGAACTTTCCGCCGCTTGATGTCAGTTTCACGCCGAGTTCAGTCATAGTCTTATATGTATCAGGCAGCTTGACCGCCAGAGTCACGATATCCTCATAGTACTCATATCCGGTGCCGGCGGCCCCGCGTCCGGCCGGGGCTCCGTTCTGGAAAGCTCCGGTCGTGCGGAAAGGCGCCGGAAGAGCGGCTGAGACTTGCCGTCCCCCGTTGATTATTTCGGTTCTCCATACCAGCTTTTTCATGGCATCCTGCGGGGTGACCCAAGGCCCGCCGGTCGAACTCCAGCCGGGAGCGCTGGCGATGGCCATTTCAAGTCCGAGTGAATCCGCTGTCTTCACGGCATACTTGAATGCATCCTTCCAGCCGTCATCCATATAGATAAGCCGTTTTTTGACGATGGTAGGAGTGGAGAGTGAAGCGTCGAAATGCTGGACTCCGCCAAGTCCGACGCTTTTCATCCATTCAAGGTCTTTCTTGATGCCGTCTTTGCTTATGTTTCCGTTCATCCAATGCCACCATACACGGACTCTGGCTTCATTTGGGGGATTGTCGAACCCTTTTTTAAGAGCGGCAATCTCCGATTCGCCGTTAGGGCTTCCGCAGCCGGATAGAACTATGGCCGTGACCGCCAGGCGGAGGAATTGTTTAAGATATGTCATATTGTCGTTTGCATATTATGTCATGAAAGCATTATTTCCAGCCGATGTTCTGCTCGATTTCCTTATCCTTGTTGAGCATTATCACATCATAAGGGATAGGGAACAGACTCCATTCAGGGAATTCTCTGCTTTTGAAATCTGCATTTGCACAATCATTCACTCCCTGTGAGTAGTTCATAAGCTGATGGCGGAGAACTTCGTTTTTCTTTCCTTGCGCTTCCATACGGAGCAATGTAGGCCAGCGCATTTCCTCCCAGGCAAGTTCACGGGCGCGCTCGTCGAGAATTGTATAAATGCCGTTGGCGGCATCGAGATCCGCAGTGGTTACCATATATTCTGCACGTGCACGACTGCGGACTGCATTTATGTCATCAGCTGCGCCTTGCGCGTTGCCCAGACGCCATCTGGCCTCTGCACGGAGAAGGTATGTCTCCGCTGAACGGGCAATGTACCAGTCTCTGCCATATTGATTCACAAACATCGCTGAAAATGCCGAGTGGTTCACAAGATCCCATCCCCACAGATCCCAAGTCGTGAGTTTGCAGGACATCCTGGCGAGCCAGGCTCCGTCCATAACCCATTCCGGTTTGACCGGCTGGCCATAGAGAGGGTGGCTTCTGTCAATGCAGATCGGATTCCAGCGGACAATCTGAGAATTGCGGTCATCCTGTCCATAATTGCCTTTCCAGACATCGTTGTCGGAATAGTCGAGAGAGCTGATAAGTCCCCAGGACATATTGAACTGAAGGCCCACACTTCCCATAGGATAGACGCTTGCATCATAGTCGCCACGGAAAGGAGAAGTTGCCTTGACTCCTGACTGGCCGGCGTATTCGGACTCGGGATTCCAATAGATTTCTCTGTAGATTGCACCGCAGATGACGGCGAGTTTGAGGCTGTTGTCCCCATAAACGGCCATAAGGTCGTGTGTCGGCTGTTCGAATATGAGCAGGGATTCGGTGTTGCCTTCAGATGCACCGTAATTGCCGATTACAAACAGGTCATAGTACGGATTGCCAGCCTCTCCGTTGAGCTTGTAGTTTTCATCCACTACGCGTGTCACACCATTGTCCGGTATTCCGGCAGGCTGTTTGCCCATAGGAGAACGGGAACCGAAGCGCTCGGTCATAAGAGGGTGCATATCTATAGTTGCAGTCGCCGCCTTTTCGGCAAGTTCGAAGTCCTCCCTGTTCCCGGTCTCTACGCCGCGTCCCAAATAAGCTTCGGCAAGGAAATGGTTGACGACTCCCTGTCCGATGCGCCCGTCGACCGTTGCCTTTGTCGGGACGCCTTGGGCGGCAAACTTGAGGTCATCGATTGCGAAACTGTATACCGCTTCGCGAGTTTCTCTGCCATAGTCGAATTTGAGGTCATAGGTTATCTCCTGCACGATAGGGACACCGCCGAAGCACTCGGCCAGGCGCAGGTATGCCCATCCGCGGAAGAATCTGGCCTGCGCTTCGTAGTATCTGGCCGTTTCCGGATCCAGGTTTTCTACTATCTGGAGTCCTTCGAGAGCAAGGTTCGCCTTGGCGGCCAGCTTGTACATGGCGCGCCATACCATCATAAAGTTGCCGTTGTTGGTCTGCAGAGCCCAATAGTTGCAGAAACCACCGAGATCCTGCTGCCCACGCGCTCCTCCGAGCACATCGGACCCGTCGCCGTGGAGGAAGTTGCCGGTGCCGTCGCTGAAGAAGGACACCTGATAAGTGTTGTATAAGTTGAACAGATTGTAGGCGCTTACGATGGCGGCGTCTACCTGCTCGGGCTTCTCAAAGGCATTGTCCACCGTGTAGATGGTCTTCGGATCTTCCTTGAGAAATTCGTCGTCTTTCGTGCAAGACAATGTGGCAAGCGTCAGTCCGAGACCGAGTATGATATATGATGTCGTTCTCATTGTGTAGTGCATTTTAGAATTTTATATTGAGTCCGATTGTATATGTCCTCCTGAGCTGCGGGCTTGTTACCGAGCGTACCTCAGGGTCTGAGTACTTCCAGTCCGGAGCGATGAAGAACAGGTTGTTGCCGGATATGAATACCTGCGCTGACTGGACTCCGAGTTTCTTGATCCAGGCGGAGGTCGCCGTGTATGAGAGGTTGAGGTCCTGGAGACGCACGAATCCATAGTTGTGGATGGCGTACAGGCTGCCGTTTACATCAATGTTCGGACGGCAGTACTCATTGCTCCTGTTTTCAGGTGTCCACCACGGGATGTCTACCGTGTTCAGGAGTGCCATAGCCTCGGTTGAGGATTTGTGCGCCACATTGTTGACGGCCTTGCCGTATCTGCCGGCAGAGAATGAGCCGTTGAAGAGGGCGTAGAGGGAGAATCCCTTCCAACTCAATGTGGTCTGCAGGCTCATCCGGAACGCTTCTTTCCCGAATCCGAGGATTTTGCGGTCATCAGGAGTAATCTTGCCGTCCGCCGTGTCCGGAATGCCGTCACCGTCGGTGTCTATGGTGAGCTGGTCAACCTCCTTGATGTCTCCCGGAACGCGTCCGTTGGCGTTCATAAAATCAACGTCCTCTTCCTGTACGATTCCGCCCCATTCATACCCGTAGATGGCTCCCAATGATTCGCCGATGAAGAGGTTGTTGGTGATGTCGTCCTTGCCGTCGCCGTAGAGTTCGACGAGCTTGTTGCGGTTCATACTGAAATTCAACGTGGCATCCCAACGGAAGTCGTGTCTGCGCATTATGTTGGCGCGTATGGAGGATTCGATTCCCCAGTTGTCAACGCGGCCCATAGTGGCCTGCTGGGTGGATATGCCGGCTCCCATCACCGGGATGACACGGCTGAATATCTGGTCTGTCGTCTTGGACTTGTAGCTGTCGAATTCCCAGTGAATCCTGTTTTTGAGCAGGTCTGTCTCGAATCCGAAATTGTATGATGTCGTAGTCTCCCAGCCGAGGAGCGGATTCCCGAGGGTCGACATATTCTGCCCGTAGATAGGTTCGCCTCCGAAGTACCCGATATCTCCGCCAGACATACCCATTTCCATCTTGGAGAGTGTCTGATAAGGCGCGAGCGACTGGTTGCCGTTGATTCCCCAGGAAACTTTGAGCTTGAGGTAGTCAAGCCAGGTCCTTGTACTGTTCATGAACTCCTCGTCCGAGATTGTCCACGCTGCACCGACGGCAGGGAAGTTGCCCCATTTCCTGTCTATGCCGAATACGGATGAACCGTCGCGGCGGAATGATGCGTTGAAGTGATATTTGTTCTTGAAGGAGTAGTTTACCCTGGCAAGATAACCGATGTCGTTGTGAAGGGTGTATGTGATGTCCTCGATCTTGTGGGTGGTGGCGTTGGTGAGGCCATAGAAGCCGAGGGTCGTGTTGCCGATGGACTCGAAATTCGTTCCGCTGACATTGTGTCCGGTCTTGAGGTCCGAATCCCTTGTGTACACGAGGGTGGCGTTCACATAGTGGTCTTCGAAATCGCGGGTATAGGTGAGGATGTTGTCAAGTACCCAGGCATTGGTCTTCGACTGATTGATGTACCCATAGGCATTGCCGAGGTACTTTTCGGCAGCGGCGGAGCTGAAGTCAGTGTCAGGGGCGGTCCAGAAATATGTCTCGTGGTAGAACCTCTTGGTGCTGAAATCGCGCAGAGTGTAGTTGCCGGTTATCTTGTAGCTTAAACCCTTAATCCACGGGAACTTGACCTCGACAGTGCCTCCTATGGTGGAGGCATTGCCTCGGTATTCTGAATCCACTGTTCCGGAGCCTGATGTCCACATAGGGTTCTGGGTAGGTTCTCCGTCCGGGCCACATATGTATTTGCGCATTGAACCATCCTCGAGTCGCGGGGAAGCAAAAGGCGAATAGTAACGCGAGAAGCTGCCCCTGATGCCGTCGTCGGCCATACTTGACCAGTTGAAATTGAGCCCCGCCGAGAGCCAGCTGGTGATTCTGGTGTTGACACGGGATGTGACGGTGTTCCTTATGTAGCGGTTTCCTCTGATGTAGTTGGTGTTGTCTGAGCGTGACACCCCGAACATATAGTTCATCCCTTCTGAGCCTCCGCTGACATTGGCGGAGTATTCCTGCTGGACTCCGAGCTGTGTGCTTTCCTTTATCCAGTCGGTGGTCTTGCCGGCGAGATAGTTCTCCTGCTCGAGAGTCGACATCCAGCCGGTGTCATATGGGTCGGAATTGCCTTTTCGGGCATTGATGAGCTCTATGTATTTTTCGGGAGACTTGAGCTTCGGGATATAGTTCTGCTGTACGAGCGACACGGAGGCCTTGGCATTGACGGTCGGCTTCCCTATCTTGCCCTTCTTGGTCGTGATCATGATTACGCCGTTTGCCGCCTGGGAACCGTATGAGGCCAGAGAGGTGGCGTCTTTCATAACGCTCATTGTTTCTATCGTGTTGGGGTCGATGTCGTTGATCTGTCCTTTGAAGATGACACCGTCCAGCACGATGAGCGGATCGGAACTGCCTCCGATGGACTTCTGCCCGCGGATGGTTATGGTCGGCGCGGATCCGGCAACTCCGGACTGGGTCATCTGTACGCCGGGTGCCACGCCGCGCAGCATATCAAGAGCCGTGGTGTTGGGCAGGTTGGCTATAGGACTGTCGGCCACATTGTACGAAGCCACCGACCCTGTGAAATTGGTGCGTTTCACAGTTCCGTAGCCCACGACGACCGTACCTTCCAAAAGCTGCGCATCGTCCTCCAGTCTGATGTTGTAGACTGTCTTGTCGCCTACGATGAAAGATTGGGTGATGTAGCCGATGGCGGAAACTTCCAATGTGGCGGCTGCCGGAACACTCAGCGAGAAGTTGCCTTCGGTATCGGTGAATGTTCCGGTGGTAGTGCCTTTAATCAGAATGCTGGCACCGATTACAGGGAGGTCGCTTGTGTCCACGACCTTACCGGAGATGCTTACGTTCTGCGCCACAAGTGTAGCGGAGAATGCGAGCATCGCCATAAACAGAAAAAACATTTTCTTTTTCATAGATGTGATATGTTTTAGTGTGGTGATTTCGTTATGCTGCAAATGTATTCGTTTTCTTTCGGTAATGGTTTTGCATTATCTTCACAAAAGATTGCATAAACTTCAATTCAGTAGAGAACGGATACTAATTTTTTGTATATTTGTCGTGCTGACACATAAGGATGAAATATCTTATATCGTTAATAACCAGTTTATTAATTGGCACTTCTTTCGTTCTGTTACGCGCAGGGACTCCCGATGCGGAGTTCTCCTATCATATTTCGGATCGTAATGTGCGGTGCTTCGCTCAGGACGGTCTCGGGAATATGTGGATAGGGACGGCAAGGGGTCTCGACAGATTCAATGGGGCTAGTTATCTGATCTACTATGCGGACGGCGCGGACGGCGGTCTCAACAATGACAACATATCCTCGGTGGTCGCGGATTCTCGCGGACGTGTCTGGCTATGCAACGATTTCGGCATTTCCTGTCTGGAAAACGGCCGGTTCAGGCATAGTGGAGAGCCCGTCTACAACAAGACCAGCAAGATTATCGACTATGATGAGAATCACATAGTCGTCGTCGGCAAGGACGGGCTGATTAAGTTCTCCAAGGAAGACATTTCTCTCGTTGACAGATATTATGCCGTAGGCACCAGTTGGATTGAGAATGTCATCGCCACCGCCGCTTCGGAGATATGGTTCACCAAGATTGTGGACGGAGTCACATATGTCTGCGCTCTTGACGATGCCTTCGAATTGAAATTCTGCAATCCTCTCGGGCGCGGCGTTTCCGTGAACGGCATATGTGAAGATGCGGAGCAGAACATATGGCTTGCAACCGATTCCGGCTTGAGGCGTTTCGATTCGCGCTCGGGGGCCAGTCTCCCCGTTCCCGGCAAGTTGAGTGCCATAAGCGGTGGCGGCAAAATCCATTTCGTACTTGCATTCAGGGATCATAGCATACTTATGGGGATAAAGGGCGTGGGGCTGCGCGACTACAATCTTGTCTCCGGCCTGTCCAGCCGGCTTGCCAAGCAGGAGCAACTCGAAGGGGACGGCTATGTCTGTTATGTGGACAGAGATGACATAATATGGCTTGCCGGCGGCGAGGACAGAGTTTTCTCGTTCTATCTGCCGTATGAGAGCTATTCTCAGCTCGATCCCGTCCACGGCAAGAATTACGTCAGAAAACTGGACAATCTTGTCTTCGATGGGGACGGTCACCTGTGGATGACGGTGAATGAATCCATTTTCTCGATGGATGTTTTCGGGGATTCGGTCGTTTGGCGGTCTCCTGCGGGGGAGAAATGCCGTGCGCTCACTGCCGATGAGCAAGGGCGACTGTGGGCCATTGTTGACGGCAATAAGGTTGTATGTTACCGTGCCGGGAAGAAGGGAGCGGTCGAGCAGAAAAGCTTTCTCCTTGACGATGAGGCTTTTTCG
Source organism: Paludibacteraceae bacterium (assembly GCA_963637465.1). GTDB lineage: Bacteria > Bacteroidota > Bacteroidia > Bacteroidales > UBA932 > Cryptobacteroides. The sequence continues at coordinate 39,062 of CAVHNN010000008.1, read as the reverse complement.
ATAAGCGAAAATCAGGAAGGGGCTATGGTCGTATCCAGTGTCAGGCATCTGTATGTCATAGGCCGGGACGACAGCGTGCGTGAGATAGATCCCGGGAAAGAACTGCCTTTTTCCGTCGCGCTGTCGGACCGGCGCACGCACAGGGTCTTCCTTCTCACATTGTCCCGGGGGCTGTATGAAATACTCCCGGACTTCTCCTTTGCACCCGTAAATGACGGCCTGTTCAAGGGTGTAAGCAGCGTTATGACTGCATCTGACGGAAGTCTCTGGCTCGGACTGGCGAACGAGGGCCTCGTGAGTATGGACGAGAAGACGGGCCGGATTGAGCGCTTCGGCGTAGAGGACGGGCTCATAGACAGCAGCGTCAAGTCCATACTCGAAGACAAGGAGGGGAACATATGGTTTTCCACCAACCGTCATATCTCCAAGTTGGACAGACGCACAGGTGAAATCTCAGTGATATATGACAACCGTTTCGGGGAGGGCAGATCTTATTGCCTCGGCTCGGCTGTGGCCGGCCCCGACGACAGGCTTTATTTCGGGGGTTCAGGAGGCATCACTGTCGTGAACCCCAAGGCGGACATACCCTCCGAAAACGAGATTCCCGTGTGCCTTGAATACGTTTCGGTCAACGGGGAGAAGCGCGAGGACAACAGCTCCCTCATAGGGCTGTCTCACCTGGAGAATACTCTGGAATTCAGGTTCGGGGCTGTGGACTTCGTCTCCGGGCCGTTCCTGAAGTATTCATATATGCTCGAAGGGTATGACCGGGACTGGAATATCGGAGATAATGTGGTTGGGGTCAGCTACTCCCGCGTGCCTCCCGGGAAGTACACTTTCCGCGTGAGGGTGCGTAATCACAATGGTATATGGGCGCAGAGCGGGCTGTCCGTCCCTGTCTCCATCAGGCCTTCTCCCTGGGCGTCTCCGGCGGCTTTTGCGGTCTATGGTCTGCTTCTTGTCGCCGGCATCATCGCCGCCGTCAGATTATACGCCCGGTGGATGACGCAGAAGGAGAGAATCGCAATCTCTGAGGAACGGGAGAAGATGAACGCTGAGAATATGGAGTTCTTGGCCAACATATCGCACGAATTCCGCTCCCCTCTTTCGATGATATTCGCTCCGATCAAGGAACTGTCGCGCCTTCTGCCTGGTGTCGGTCAGAAGGAGAAGATGTATATGGACACCATAGAGAGGAACGCAGAGCGTCTCAAGATCCTGTCTGAACACTTCTTTGATGCTATGAACGGGGAGGCGTACCGTCACTCCCTGTCTGTGTCGGAGGGGAATCTCGGTGTTCTGATTGGCGCTCTTGTCGACAATTTCCGCTTCTCGGCACTCGAGAAGGGATTGGAGCTGGATTATGTCAAACGCGGTGAGAAGTATGGGTCTTGCGTTTTCGACAGGGAAATAGTGACGAAGGTGGTCACGAACCTTCTGAGCAATGCGGTAAAGTATAGCAATCCCGGGGGAAGCATAAGCGTTGAGCTGGCGGTCGCGGGAGGCCGTGCCGGGATTTTTGTGAAGGATACGGGAATCGGAGTGACTCCGGAGATGGTGGACAGGCTTTTCGACAGGTTTGACAGACTTGATGCCGAGAAACGGGTTTCCGAGACCAAAGGCTTGGGGATAGGTCTTAACTATGCCTCGAAACTTGCCCGTGAACACAAGGGAGAACTCAGATATGAGCCGAATGTTCCGTGCGGTTCCGTGTTTGTCTTCGAGATACCGGTCGGCGCCGGGTGCTATTCGGCGGACGAGTTTGATGTGAAGGAGGCTGAACCGGCGATTCCTTTCCGGGTGGAGCTTGCCTTGTCGGATGACGGCTCCTTGGACAGGTGTACGGTCCTTGTGGTCGAGGACAATCCTGATGTACGCGCCTTCCTGCAGGGACTGCTCTCGGAACACTACAATGTAATTGTCGCCACAAACGGGATCGAGGCGGAGGATATGTTGCGTATAACTCTGCCCGACATCGTCTTGAGCGATGTGGTGATGCCAGGCAAAACGGGCTGCCAGCTATGCGAAGAGATGAAGGCCTGCCGGGACTGGGCGCAGATTCCTGTGATTCTGCTGACGGCCAAGTCTGACCGGGACTCAAAGCTCTCGGGGATAAGGAAGGGCGCAGACGCGTATATAGACAAACCCTTTGATCCGGAGCAGCTTCTGGCTATGCTCCAGACTATGATCGATAATAGAAAACGGATTCAGTCCAAGTTGCTGGAAATGGCAGGAAGCAGGATTGGTGATGCTTCCGGATTGGATGGATTTCAGTTGGGGGAATCTGAACGGGAGTTCCTCAACAAGGTCTCCGATATCGTGAGCGCGAACATAGGCGATGAGAACTTCGGCATCACCGAACTGGCCTCCGCCCTGTGCATCTCGTATAGCAGTCTGTATGCCAAGATAAAGTCCCTCACCGGCAAGACCCCGCAGTTCTATGTGACGACAATCAAGATGAACATCGCACTGTCTTTGCTCAAGACGGGGGATTATTCTGTCGGAGAGGTTGCGGATCGGGTAGGCTCCTCGTCTCCGTATACTTTCTCCAGAGAATTCAAGAAGCATTTCGGATTCCCTCCGAGCAAGGCCAGGTCGAATAGCTGACTCACATCAGTTTCACGTTCATCTTCTTGATTTTCGCACTGTCTTCCTCACCAAGCCGGGAGTCGCTGATCAGCACGTCCACGAGCGATAGCCGGCCCAAAGTGGCGAAAGAGGTGTTGCCGATTTTGGAGGAGTCGGCGAGCAGGTACACGTTGTCGGCGGAGCGTATCATCGCCGATTTCACGGTGAGATCGCTCAAGCTCGGGTAGGTGAGCTGGAAATCTTTTGAGATGCCGGCGGTGGCGAGGAAACAGGTCTTGACATGGATGCCTTTGAACACATTGGCGGCCAGTTCGCCGGTCAGGGAAAGGGTGGGGGCTTTGAAGTCACCCCCTGACACTATCAGGTTGATTCTCGGGTTAGAGCCGAGGATATATGCGATATTTAGGGCGTTCGTGATGACAGTCAGATCGTTGAAGGTGACAAGCAGCCTCGCGAGTTCCGTTATGGTGGAGCCGGAGTCGAGTATGATGGTATCGCCTTCGCTCACAAGTTTCACCGCTTTTTTGGCGATTTCCTTCTTTGCGTCCATATTTGTCTGATTGAACAGCATCCCTGTCTTCGCGAAGGAATCGAATTCTTTCAAGAACGCCCCGCCATATTCGCGCTGGATGTAACCGGCCTTTTCCAGTTCTTCCAGATCCTGTCGGATAGTGACTTCCGACACATCGAATATTTCCGAAAGCTTCTGCACTTTCGCGTGTCCGTCTTCACGGATAAGGTTAAGGATGCTCATCCTTCTTTGATTCAGGGCCATATTCAGCTTGTTGAGTTTCACTTGCGAAGGTAATAAAAATATTTTTATGGATGCGAATCCGATTCGGTCTCTTTTGAAATATCTTAATGTTTGCTTTCGATTAGTTTTGATTTAATGAATATATTCCTATATTTGCGCAATGAATCGAAACAGCGACAGTATGACAATAGCAGATTTGAAGCTGCAGGCGGAGAAGAACCGCAGGCGGCTCATAGAAGTCATCTACAGTGCCCGTGCCGGGCATACCGGCGGGGATCTCTCCGTGATGAATGTGCTCACGGTTTTGTATTTCCATATCCTCAATATCGACAGGACACGTCTTGACGATCCTGGGCGCGACCGCTTCATACTTAGCAAAGGACACTGCGTTGAGGCTCTGTTTACCGTTCTTGAAGCCAAGGGAATACTCGATAAAGCCGTTCTGGATACTCTCGGACAGCCTTATTCCGTCCTGGCGGGGCATCCGACCCGAGATGTGCCCGGCATCGAAATATGCTCCGGCGCCCTGGGCCACGGACTCTCCATCGGGCTTGGGATGGCTCTGGCGGCAAAGATGGACAAGCTCAACTATCGCACATTCGTAGTGATGGGTGACGGGGAGCAGGGAGAAGGCTCAATATATGAGGCCGCGATGGCGGCAGCCAATTATAAACTTGGCAATCTCGTGGCCGTCATTGACCGCAACCGCCTGCAGATAAGCGGTTGCACCGAAGATGTCATGGCTCTCGAAAGCATATCGGACAAGTGGATTTCCTTCGGTTGGGAAGTCATTGAAGCCGACGGAGATGACATATCAGACATAGTGGCCAAATTCAATGCTCTGGATTACTCCTCCTCTAAGCCGCACCTTGTGATAGCGGGCACCACTAAGGGCAAGGGGGTGTCATTTATGGAGAATGTCCCCAAGTGGCACCACGGCGTCCCGACGGCGGAGCAGTATGCTATGGCCATAGAAGAAATAGATGAGCGAATAAAAAAGATGGAAAATGGAAAGTAACATCCCTTGCAGAAAGAGTTTTACCGACACCCTGTTCTCCCTGGCCAGAGAAGACAGGGACATAGTGGCGCTGGCCACGGATTCCAGGGGTTCAGTTACGCTTGCTGATTTCGCGGCGGAACTTCCGGGGCAGTTCATAGAATGTGGAATAGCGGAGCAGGATGCCGTGGGCATCTCGGCGGGTCTCGCACACAGTGGCAAGAAAGTCTTCTGCTGCGGCCCGGCGTGCTTCTATGTGGCGCGTAGCCTTGAACAGATAAAGGTCGATTTGGCTTACAGCCGCTGCCCGGCCACGATCCTGGGGGTCAGCGGCGGGGTGGCGTACGGTGCGCTGGGCACCACTCACCACAGCCTCCACGACATAGCCGCGCTCAGGACTTTCCCCGGGATGACCGTCGTCCTGCCTTGCGACGCGAGGCAGACGGCCAAGCTGGTCAGGATTCTGGTTGATTACCCTTATCCCGCCTATGTGCGCGTAGGGCGGGCCGCAGTCCCGGATGTATATGAAGATGATGATTTCGAGTTAGAGATAGGCAGGGCCGCAGTTCTCCACAAAGGGCGCGACCTTACTCTCATCGGTACCGGAGAGACGGTGTATCACGCCCTTGAGGCCGCAAGGATTCTTGAGGCCGGACACGGTGTCCGTGCGCGGGTACTCGACTGCGCCAGCATCAAGCCCTTCGACTCTGAGGCTGTTCTCAAGGCCGCCCGGGAGACCGGACTCCTGATGACGGTGGAGGAACACAGCATTTACGGCGGTTTGGGAGCAATTGTCACCGAGACGATTTCGGAGAACCCTGTCCCGGTGAAAATACTCGGGATTCCGGACGAGAATGTCATCCACGCCGACTCGCCTGAGATTTTTGCCCATTATGGCATAAATGCCGCCGGCATAGTGAAGTCGGCGCTTGAATTTCTGAACAGACACAAATAGACACTATGGCGACAAGAGTAATCTCTGTGGATCAGAGCACACAGTCCACAAAAGGCTTCCTCTTCGACGGGAAGGGGCAGGTCATCGGCCGTGCAAGCAGGCTGCACAGACAGATATATCCGCGACCCGGATTTGTGGAACACGACCCGGAGGAGATATATGCCAACACGGTGGAGGTGATCCGCGAACTGGTGAAAAACTCTGATGATGACGGTTCGGAATACTCGATTGCGATTGCCAATCAGCGTGAGACGGTCGTCGTGTGGGACAAGAACAGCGGCAAACCTGTCTGCAACGCCGTAGTGTGGCAATGTACGAGAGGGGAGGCAATCTGCAATGAACTGAAGGCCGCAGGCTGCGGCGAGCTGTTCCGGTCCAGAAGCGGCCTGCTTATCGATCCGTATTTCTCCGGAAGCGGCGTCAAGTGGATTCTTGACAATGTGGACGGCGCGCGCAGTGCCGCCGAGAGGGGAGAACTGCTTATGGGTACGGTAGAGACCTGGCTTATATGGAAGCTTACCGGAGGGAAGAGCCACGTCACCGACTACACCAACGCTTCCCGCACTATGCTTTTCAATGTGCATTCTCTTGACTGGGACGAGGAACTCAGGCGCATCCTCACTGTGCCGGAATCCATGTTGGCAAAGCCTCTGCCTTGTGACGCCTTTTTCGGGGAGACTACAGTGGAAGGCCTTTTTAGCAAGCCTGTTCCGATAGAGGGGGTCATAGGCGATTCCCACGGGGCTCTTGCCGGGCAGATGTGTTTCACGGAGGGTTCGGGAAAGGCGACATACGGCACCGGTTCGTCCGTGATGGTCAACATCGGAGAGGCTTTCAGCACGGCTCCTTCGGGGCTTGTTACCTCCATCGGATTCAGTGTCCTGGGCAAGACTTTCTATGCCTTTGAGGGCAATGTGCACAGCACCGGGATGTCGATTACCTGGCTGGAGAAGAATCTGGGGATGATAGGCAGCGCATCCGAGATTGAAGCGCTTGCCACATCGGTGGCGGACAACGGAGGCGTGTATTTCGTCCCGGCATTTTCCGGCTTGGGCGCTCCGTGGTGGCTGCCGACCGCCAAGGCCACTTTTGCCGGGATGACACTCGGCACGGGCAAGGCGCATATCTGCCGGGCGGTACTCGAGTCAATCGGCTACCAGATAGCCGATCTGATAGGGGCAATGACAAGTTCGGCGGGTATCAGGCTGCGCGAACTTAAAGTTGACGGCGGACCGACGAAGAACGGCTTCCTGATGGAGTTTCAGTCCAATCTGCTCGGCGTGCCAGTGGTGCGGTCGGAAATCGAGGACGCCTCAGCCTTCGGGGCTTTCCTGATGAACGGGTTCGCTTCCGGGCGGCTGGTATCGTTCGGGCAGGCTTCGGCTCTCGCTCACTTTGAACCCGCGATTGTGCCTGCAGGTCCGGAATCGGTGCGGGAAGCCTATGAGGGATGGAAGGAAGTAATCAAAGATATGATAAACAAAAAATAACACTCACAACTATGATCCAGAAGACCAAAAAGAAAATGTGTTTCGGCGTGATCGTCGGGACCCGCGCCTATTTCAATTCCGAACTTGCCAAGGATGTGAGAGCGCATCTGCTCAAGACCATCGAAGAGCTCGGATACGATTATGTAATCCTCCCTGAGGACGCCACCCCCACCGGGAGCAGCAGCATCGAGACCCGTGAGGACGGACTCAAGTGCGCCGAGCTTTTTCGCGCCAACCGCGACCGCATCGACGGCATAATCGTCTCTCTGCCCAACTTCGGTTTCGAGATAGGAATAATAAATGCCATCAGCGAAGCTGGACTCAATGTGCCTGTGCTTGTGCAGGCTTGCGACGACGACAACGACAAGGTGGATCTCGACAACCGCAGGGACGCGTTCTGCGGCAAGATTTCCGTCTGCAACAATCTCTATCAGTATGGGATACCTTTCACCGATACCGCGCTTCATACTTATTCCATATACTCTCCGCTCCTCGTCGGGGATTTGAAGAAATTTGCCGGCATCTGCCGCGTCGTGGGCGGCCTGAGGCATTGCCGCATAGGTCAGATCGGCACGCGCCCGCTCGGGTTCAATACCTGCAGGGCGAGCGAAAAGCTCTTGCAGAGGTCGGGAGTGACGGTCGTGCCGGTGGATTTGTCGGAAATCATATTCGCTGCGGAAAGTGTCCCGCAGGACGATTCGCGTCTGCTGGAGAAGATGGGAATGCTCGTTAACTATGCCGCCGTCCCGGAGGCCTATAAGGACAAGGTCATCAAGATAGGCCGTCTTGCCGTTGCGGTGGAGGAATGGGTCGCAAGGGAGAAAGTGGATGCGGTCGCGATGCAGTGCTGGGATTCTCTTGAACTCAACTATGGCTGCGCGTCCTGCTCGGTGATGAGTATGCTCAGCGAGAAGCTGGTGCCGGCCGCTTGCGAGACCGATATCGCCGGGGCCGTTTCGATGTTGGCGCTTACCCTGGCTTCCGAGGAACCTTCCGCGCTTGCGGATTGGAACAACAACTTCGCCGAGGATCGCAACAAATGCGTGTGTACGCATTGCGGCAACTTCGCCAAATCGTTCATCAAGAATGACATAAAACTCACTCCTCTGGGCGTGCTGGGACGCACACTGGGCAAGGTGAAGACTTTCGGAGCGGTCAGCGGCAAGGTCACGGAAGGGGAGTTTACTTTCTTCCGCATATCGACGGATGACCCGAGAGGCTGCATAAAATCATACCTTGGCGAAGGCAGAATCACAAATGACCCTTACGCAATGGACGGCTGCATCGCGGTCACGGAGGTGGACAATCTGCAGAAACTTATGAAGTTCATCTGCAAGAACGGCTTCGAGCACCATGTGGCGCTGGTTCGCGGTCATATCGCCGATATCGTCGGTGAGGCCGTCGACAATTACCTGGGCTGGGAACTCTACCGTCACGAATAAGCCTGCTATCCTATGGTACTCGTAACGAATGTTTCTCTTGCGATAATATGCTGCATATACTGCTGCATATGCTGGGGTTCGTGGAGCAACACCCAGAAACTTGTCCAGAAGAAGGACTGGAAGACCAGCCTGTTCTACTGGGACTACATAGCCGGGTTCTTCCTGACGGCGCTGCTTGGCCTGCTGGCGTTCAACGGGGGCGGCATATTTGACAACCTGACCTGGTCCAGCGTGGGTTGGGCTTTGCTCGGCGGTCTTGTATGGAATGTGGCCAATATTTTCCTGACCTCCGCCATAGGTATTGCCGGAATGTCCGTGGCCTTCCCTATCGGGGGAGGCTTCGGATGGGTAGGCGGCATTATTTTCAACTATTTTGTCGCGGGATTCACCGGCAATGAGGCTCTCCTCCGGGTCGGGGTCGCGCTGGCTGTGGCGGCGATGGTGCTCTGCGCAGTTTCCTACAAGAAGCGCGTTTCGGCCCAGGCCAAGAGTCCGTTCATCGGAATCATAATGGCATTCATCTCCGGCTTCGGCTTTGCGTTCTTCTATGGTCTGGTGGTCAAGGCAACGGCCCCGGAATTCGGCGGCACGGGAACCATTTCCCCGTATCAGGCCGTGTTCTTCTTTGCTCTCGCCGTACTTGTCTCGACTCTCATCCTCAATCCTGTCGTGATGAAGCGGTCCGTGGAAGGGGAGGCGACGATGGCGGACTATTTCAAGAAGGGAGACGCCTGCACGCACCTCATAGGTATGCTCGGGGGCTTCATCTGGATGAGCGGAATGGTCATCAGCTTTATGTCTTCGGGGGCCGGGGTCAACAAGGCTGTCGCCTATGCTTTGAGCAACGCCTCCCCGCTTGTCGCGATGATCTGGGGCGTGTTCATCTGGAAGGAATTCAAGGGCGCTCCAAAGGGGACTGGCAAGTATGTGGCCGCGATGTTTCTCTGTTTCATACTTGCCATCGTGCTCATTACGCTTTCAAATTAGATCCCGTCCGTCTTTTTAGGACGCGCTGTACGGTTTTTACTTCCGCCCTATGCCCGTAGCCTGTCTGACGCGGGCCAGGGTGGAGGTCATCTCGTCATAGTCGGAAGGATTGAGCCATTCGGAGCGGCGGGAGAGGTATTCATCGGTGAAAATCGTGCGGTAGCCTCCGGTGAGAGTTCCGGGAAGCGTGCACCAGAGGAATCTCAGTTCCGGTTCGAGCATTTTCTTTTCGCCCGAGGCCGCGTCGAAAGTGAATTTCAGACAGACCGCAAGGCCGAGCCTGGTGTTGCGAGCGCTCATGTTGGATATGGCGTTGCCGAGAGAATAGATGACCGGGACGCCTTCGATATGTGTCGTATCCTGGACTACGTGCGGATGCGCTCCGACGATTACATCTGCCCCTTCACTGACAAGCCATCCGGCCCATTCCTCCTGGACGGAGTCGTGCCTGAGCCTGTACTCGGTTCCCCAGTGCGGGACGGCTATGACGAAGTCGGCTCCGCGCGAGCGGGCCCGCTCGATTGCGGTGCGGACTTCGTCCTTCCGCATCAAGTTGACCGCCGGCCACCCTGGAGAACTACCGATCGCGTTGTTGGTGCCGTAGGTGAAGTTCACTATCGCGAGCCTCACCCCTCCGCTGACAAGCATCAGAGGATAGGTCTTTGAACGCGAAAGGCTGTCGGCGGCGGCTCCGGTGTGGCTCACGCACAACGTGTCATATACGGAGAGCGTCCTTCTGAGCCCCGCCCTCCCCTTGTCGAGGATGTGGTTGTTGGCTGTCAGAAAAACATCCACCCCGCAGTCCTCCGCCACATATTCTGCGTACTTGTCCGGGGCCGAGAAAGCAGGGTAGCCGCTGTATGGCGGGCCTCCGAGCGAAAATTCCATGTTGGCGACGGCTATGTCCGCCTGCCGGAGGGTCGGGCTTATACCCTTGAGAAAATGGCGGCAGTCGTACTCCAGCTGCCTGCTGTGCATCATCACGTCTCCGATGATTACAACGCTCACCGTGTCCGTTCCGTGTCCGAGAGGCCGGGGGAATGGAACCCTGAAATCAGTAATCTGTCCGGACGAAGCGAGGCAGATGAATACTGAGGCGGCTGACAGTGAAAGTCTCTTTATCATACGGAGACAAATATAAGAAGCTGTTTTGAAAAATTCCGCATAATAAAATTCTGGAACCATTTCAAAACAGCATCTAAGACAACTTCTGAAAGTTTTGCTAAATTTGCAGTTTATGAATAGACTCTTCGTGATAGTTCTTTTTGTGCTTGCACTGCCGTTGCTGAATGGTTGCGACCTTTTTCGGAAGATGGCGGGCCGTCCTACGTCGGAGGAGATAGAAGCCAAGAGAATCTATATCGAACAGCAGGAGAGGGGTCACCGCAATCGTCTGGATTCGCTGCAGGTCATGCAGAAACAGATTTCCGACTCTCTGGCGCTTCTGGATTCCGTCCGTGCAATCAAGAGTTCAATAGTAGAAGTGAGGCAGCTCTCGGATGAGACACGCTCGTCCCTAAAGTATCGCTACTATGTGATTGTGGGCACTTTCGGCAACGCGGACAATGCCGAAAAACGTATGAAAAGTGCCGAACAGGCCGGATATTCCGCCGTGAAAATCAGATATCGTAACGGCTTCACCGCAGTCGGCGTACGCCCTTCGGATTCTCTGTCCGATGTCTTCGCCTCTCTGCGCGGGATTCGTGACGGCGGATTCTGCCCTGATGCGTGGATACTTGAAAATTCCGTCAAATGATGAGACGACTCTGTTTTGTTATTTTTTTTCTGCTGCCTTTGGCCGCATCGGCCCAGTTCGCCGAGGTCAATCTGCGTGACCTTGACGACAGCGAGGTCGTCAGCGCGATGAAGGAACAGGTCGAGTACCTGTCTTCCGCCATGCTTGAAGGCCGCAAGGCAGGTTCGCAAGGGGAGAAGGAGGCCGCGGAGTATGTTTCGGAGGTGCTCGCCTCCTATGGAATCGACCTTCTCTACGGCTCCGAGGGGGATCTTTTCGGGCTGCGTCAGGAGAACGGGGATACATTGCGCTCCCGCAATGTCATAGGCTACATCCCCGGTTACGATCCGCAGCTGCGTGAACATTATATAGTAATAGGAGCGAGACTCGACAATCTCGGCAGTTCCGAGATGACGGTGAACGGCGAGAAACGCCGGACAATCTATTATGGAGCCAACGGCAACGCCTCCGGGCTCTCCATTCTGATGCAGCTCGCCCGGAAACTCAAGACAAACAGCGTCCTGCTGCGCAGGTCCGTAATCATAGCCGCTTTCGGCTCGTCCCTCCAGACAGGAGCCGGAGCGTGGTATTTTCTCAACAGATCCTTCGCCGGGGCGGACAAGATAGACGCGATGATAAATCTCGACATGCTCGGCACGGGCTCGTCGGGATTCTATGCCTACACGGCATCCAATCAGGATCTCAACGAGATAGTCTCCCGCCTGTCGGACACCTTGCAGCCGATGAAGCCCGAGCTTGTCTCCCTTGAGCCGGTCAATTCCGATCACAGGGTCTTCTATGACAAGCAGATACCGTCGATATTCTTCACCACCGGGATGTATCCGGAGTACAATTCGGACAAGGATACGGCTTCGGTGCTCGAATATGATGATATGGAAAGGGAGCTGGAGTATATATACAATTTCTCCCTTGAGCTATGCAACGGGGCGGCTCCGGAGTTCCGCCGGAAGGACGAAAGCGGCAGGAAGTATGTCAAGGGCAACGATGTGGTGTCGTATTCCGAATGTGACGTGAAGCCTATGTTTCTCGGTTCGTCGGATCCGTCCGTGTTCATGAGCAAGTGGGTGTACGTCTATCTGCGCTATCCGCCCGAGGCTGTCCGCGCCGGTGTGCAGGGGAGGGTGCTTGTGGACTTCGTGATAGACACGCGCGGCAGGGTGACGGACGTGAAGGTAATCAAGGGCGTCAGCGAACTCCTTGATGCTGAGGCGATAAGAGTGATAAGTGCGTCTCCGGACTGGAAGCCGGCGCGGGTGCGGGGCAAGAAAGTGAAGTGCGAGATGTCGCTTTATGTGGATTTCAAACTGGAAAAAAGAAAATAAAGAGCTGGAAAGAGATGGATTACGATTTCAAGTCAATCGAGAGCAAGTGGCAGGCCAGATGGGCCGCCGAAAAGGAATACAGTGTGACTGAGGACAAGTCGAAGCCGAAATGTTATGTGCTTGACATGTTCCCCTATCCTTCCGGGGCCGGACTGCATGTCGGGCATCCGCTGGGATATATCGCCAGCGACATCTATTCGAGATACAAGCGGCTCAAGGGCTTCAATGTCCTTCACCCTATGGGGTATGACGCTTTCGGACTTCCCGCCGAGCAGTACGCGATACAGACCGGGCAGCACCCGGAGGTGACCACGGAGCGCAACATCGCCCGCTACCGCCAGCAGCTTGACCGCATAGGCTTCTCGTATGACTGGGACAGGGAGGTGCGCACCTGCTCTCCGGACTACTACAAGTGGACGCAGTGGGCGTTCCTCAAGATGTTCGGCAGCTGGTATGACCCGGAGCAGGACAAGGCGCGGCCGATTTCGGAGCTGATAAGCCGTTTCGAAACTTCCGGATATGAGGACGTGACGCCGCAGAAGTGGAGCTCCGCCTCCGAGAAGGAAAAGTCGGACATCCTCATGAGATACCGTATCGCATATCAGGGCGAGACTTCCGTCAACTGGTGCGAGGGGCTCGGGACGGTGCTTGCCAACGATGAGGTCAAGGACGGACTGAGCGTGCGCGGCGGCTTCCCGGTAGAGCAGAAGAAGATGACACAGTGGCAGCTGCGCGTGTCCGCATACGCGGAAAGGCTCCTCGATTCGCTCGACTCGCTCGACTGGACAGATTCCCTCAAGGAGATGCAGCGCAATTGGATAGGCAAGTCCGAGGGAACGGAGATGGTGTTTGACACCGTCTGCGACGGGAAGCATCTTCCGGTGACGATTTTCACGACGAGGGCGGACACCGTCTTCGGCGTGACTTTCATGGTGCTTGCTCCGGAAAGCGAGCTTGTGGAGAAGCTGACTGCTCCGCAGTGCCGCGACGAGGTGGACAAATATGTCGCCTCCGTCAAGAAAAAGACTGAGCGCGAGCGCATTGCTGAGACGAAGACCGTGACGGGCGTTTTCTCCGGCTCCTACGGAATCAATCCTCTTACAGGCGAGAAAGTCCCGATATGGATTTCCGAATACGTGCTTGCCGGCTACGGCACCGGGGCCATCATGGCCGTGCCTGCCCACGACAGCCGCGACTATGCCTTCGCCAAGAAGTTCGGTCTCCCGATCATCCCGCTTATCGAAGGATGTGACGTGTCCGAGGAGAGTTTCGATGCCAAGGACGGGATAATGTGCAACTCCGGCTTCCTCAACGGAATGCCGGTCAAGAAGGCCATCGAGGCTGCCAAGGACTATGTCGAGGCTCACGGGCTGGGCCGCAGGAAGACCAATTTCCGTCTGCGCGATGCCATCTTCTCCCGTCAGCGCTATTGGGGCGAGCCGTTCCCGATATATTATAAGGATGGCATCGCCACTCCGCTTCCGGAGTCCGAACTCCCGCTCAGGCTTCCGGAAATCAGTTCGTTCAAGCCTTCTCCGGACGGGCAGCCGCCTCTGTCCAGGGCCAAGGACTGGACATACATGGGCTATCCGCTCGAGAAGAGCACCATGCCCGGCTTTGCCGGGTCGAGCGCGTATTATCTGCGCTACATGGATCCGCACAACGACAAGGCCCTCGTGAGCCGGGAGGCTGATGAATACTGGAGGAACGTCGATCTCTATGTGGGAGGTACTGAGCACGCCACGGGGCATCTGATTTATTCCCGCTTCTGGAACAAGTTCCTCTATGACCTCGGATATGTCTGTGAGGACGAGCCTTTCCGCAAGCTGGTCAATCAGGGCATGATCCAGGGCCGTTCAAGTTTTGTATATAGGATAGTCGGGACCAACAAGTTCGTTTCGTGCGGCCTCAAGGATGCCTACGACACCACCGAGATACACGTCGATATCAGTCTTGTCCACAACGACAGGCTGAACCTTGAGGCGTTCAAGGCGTGGAGACCGGAGTTCGCCGATGCCGAGTTCGTGCTCGAGAACGGGGAGTATGTCTGCGGATGGGCTGTGGAGAAGATGAGCAAGTCGATGTACAACGTGGTGAACCCGGACGTGATATGCGACACCTACGGCGCGGATACGCTCCGTCTCTATGAGATGTTCCTCGGCCCTGTGGAGCAGAGCAAGCCGTGGGACACCAAGGGCATCGACGGCGTGAACAGATTTCTCAAGAAGTTCTGGAGGCTGTTCTACGACCGCGACCGCTGGATAGTCACGGACGAGAAGCCGACTGCCGCCGAACTCAAGGTGCTTCACAAGCTCATCGCCAAGGAGCAGGAGGATATCGAGAATTTCTCATACAACACCACGGTGAGCGCCTTCATGATAGCCGTCAACGAGCTTACTTCGATGAAGTGCTGCAAGCGTGAGATTCTCGAGAGCATGACAGTGCTCCTGAGTCCGTTCGCCCCTCATATCTGCGAGGAGCTCTATCACGCCCTCGGTCACTCGGAGAGCGTTTCGAAGGCCTCTTTCCCGGAATATGTCGCGTCTTATGCGGCCGAGGACAACGTCACCTATCCGGTGCAGTTCAACGGCAAGCTGCGTTTCACGGTGGACATGCCCAAGAGCGCGTCCCCTTCCGAGGTGGAAGCCCGCGTCAGGGAAATGGAGCAGACTTCAAAATGGGCTGCGGGGATGAACATCGTCAAGGTGATTGTAGTGCCCGGCAGAATAATAAACATAGTGCTCAAATGAATCTGAAAATGGGGAAGATAGATTTCCGGAAGCTCTTGCGGGACTATCTGGTGCTCACCATAGCCTGCTTCTTCTTCGCCACTTGCTGGGAATGTTTCATGATTCCCAACGGGATGGCGGCGGGCGGAATGATGGGGCTCTGCACCATCATACAGTATGCCACGGTCGGGATGATTCCGGCACAGTATTCCTATGTTGCCATCAATGCGGTCCTCATCATAATTGCGGTGCTGGCGATGGGCATAGGTTTCGGCTTCAAGACGATATACTGCATCATCATGTCCACGGTCGCGATGGGCATAATGTCAAGTCTGACCGGGCTGCACTGCACTCCGGGCAGCTTTTTCTTCATTCAGGAGAGGGTGCTCATCCCGATTGTCGCCGGCGCTTTCGAGGCCGTGGGCATAGGACTGGTGCTCCGCTACGGCGGCAGTACCGGAGGTACGGACATCATCGCGTTGATGGTCAACAAGTACTGGCCAGTGTCGCTCAGCACGGCCTTTCTGGTGGCTGACCTTGTAATCTGCTCCATGCTGCTCCTCCTCCCGGAGAAGAACTTCTCGGACATGTGCTATGGACTTGAAGAGGTCGTGGTGTTCTCGATGATGATAGACACGGTGGTCGGAGGAAAGAGGTCTTCCTACCAGCTGATGGTGTTCTCCGAAAAGTATTCCGAGATAGCGGATCATATCATCTACAACATGGACAGGGGAGTGACTCTGCTCAAGGCACAGGGCTGGTTCACGAAGCAGGACAGAAACGTGCTCTATATTCTTATCAGCCAGAAGGAGCTTCCTTCCCTCACCAGGGTCATCAAGGAGCTGGACCCCCGCGCCTTCATGTCCATCTCCCCTACGAACAACGTCTATGGGGAGGGCTTCGAGGAAATCAAGACGGGGGTCAAACTAGTGAAAAAGAAATAGGATATGCCATTGATAAATAGAACATTCTGGACAGGTGTCAAGGAATATGTCCTGATCACCATCGGTCTGCTCGCATATACTGTCGGCTGGTCGCTCTTCCTGGTGCCGCACAATCTCATCGGCGGCGGAGTGACCGGTATCGCGTCCATCATCCAATATGCGACGGGCATCAAAATCGGTTACAGCTACTTCGTCATCAACGCCGTGCTGCTCATCACGTCGTTCTTCATACTCGGGAAGAGTTTCGGCGGCAAGACGATCTACGCCATCGTGTTCGCGTCGGCCTGTCTGAACTTCTTCCAGACCGCGATTCCGGAGGACATCGTTGAGATTCTGGCTCTCGGCAACGGGAAGCTGATGTGCACCATAATGGGCGGAATGATGGCCGGAGTCGGCATCGGAATGACGATGTCCCAGGGGGGAAGCACGGGTGGAACTGATATCATAGCATTGATAGTCAATAAGTATCGCAATGTCTCTCCGGGCAGGATGATTCTCATGATGGATGTCGTGATCATCACCTCCTCCATTTTTGTCCCGTCCTACATGCCTGACGGAACGCCTATGCCGTGGGCTGACAAGATCACGACCATCGTGTATGGTTTCATCCTCGTGCTCACCAACGGAACCGTGGTCGATCTGTATCTGTCCGGCTCCAGACAGTCCGTCCAGCTCTTCGTGCTCTCTCCGAAGTATGAGCAGATTGCGGATGCTGTCGTGAAGGATCTCCACAGGGGCGTGACGGTGCTGGACGGCAAGGGCTGGTACACCAAGCACAGCGTCCAGGTCCTGATGATAATCACGCGCAAGACGGACCTCAACATCCTCTTGAAGTATATCAACAGGATAGATTCCAACGCCTTCATTTCCGTCAACTCGGTGACGGGAGTCTATGGACAGGGATTCGACACGATAAAGGGTGATAAAAAAGATAAAAAGATATCATAAAACTTAAAAACCTAAGCTGTAACCCGCTCTGACGATTGTCAGGGCGGGTGTTTTCGTCTATATTAGTCCATCTCAAAACGAAGGGAATGTCCGGAGTCTATTCGAAACATCAAGTGATGCGTGCGCTGTCTGTCGCCTGCCTGCTGGTGCCGGTGGTTGCATCTTTGTTGTGGCCCGGGGAGATGCCGTCAGCCGATGCGGCGGTTTACTCCGGCCTCGCCGCGTCCCTCATTCTGATAATGCAGCCTGTCGCCGGAGAGGGGACGGGACTGTGGCTGATAAGCTCCGGCTTGCTGGTGTCGGTCGAAGCCCTGTTCTTCGTGACGCTCTTCCGTCCGGCGCTTTATCTGGCGGTCTGCATGTCCCTCGCGCTGACCTGCGATATTCTCAGGCTGCTCAGGCGCCTTTCAATCCTGCGGACACTCTTTGTCCCTCAGTCCGTGTGGCATTCACTCGAAGCCGGTTCCAGGTCGATGTTCTGCTCCTGCGCATGCCTGATGGTGCTGCCTGCGGTCGCTTTCAAGGGGATTATCTGGGCGACCGCGCCGCTGGCTCTGATGTCGGTGGTCTTCTATGTGCTGATGTATTACCGCTCCGTCACCGGACGTTGCCTGGTCATAAGCCCGGACAGGGAGCGGGTTCTGAAGCAGATGATACGTTGCGCGTCCGACATCTCGTCCGAGGCCGTCAAGGGGGAGGATCAGGACGAGATGGAGAAGATGCAGGATCTCTTCGACCGCATCAGCCGGATCATGGAGAAGGACAGGCCGTTTCTCAATGCGACTTATTCCCTGCAGGACATGGCTAACGCCGCCTTTACCAACAAGACGTATGTGTCGAAAACCGTCAATACCGTCAGCGGCAAGAATTTCCGGCAGTTCGTCAATGGCTACAGGGTGCAGTATTCCGTGGAACTCCTGCAGCAGAATCCCCGTCTGACAGTAGGACAGCTCGCAGACAAGTCGGGCTTCAATTCGAGCGTCACCTTCACAATGGCGTTCAAGCTCAATATGGGAGAGACTCCGGGGGAGTATCTGATCCGGCACCGCTCAGGGCTTGTCTGATGCCTTTCCATCCGGATGGCAGGGGTGCGCTGACTTTCAGCGGAGTCTTCTTGACGGGGTGGAGGAAGCTGATTTCGTGCGAGAGCAGGCAGATTCCCCCATCGGGGTTCGAGCGCGGAGCGCCGTATTTGAGATCCCCCTTGATCACGCAGCCGGCGTTGCTCAGCTGGCAGCGTATCTGATGATGCCGCCCCGTAAGCAGCTCGACCTCCACGAGGTGGTATCTGTCCGTGCTGGCGACGTATCTGTAGTTGAGTTTCGCAAGTTTGGCGTCGGCGCGCGGCTTGGGCCTGTCTCCGGAGGCCACGGCGTAGGTCTTGTTCTGTTTCTCGTTGCGGCAGAGCCAGTCCTCCAGATGCCCCTCGTCGGGGTGCGGCCTCTTGCAGCAGAGCGCCAGATATTTTTTGTGGATTTCTCCGTCGCGGAACATCGCTGTCATCCTTTCGAGCGCTTTGGAGGTCTTGGCGAGGACGCAGATTCCGCTCACCGGACGGTCCAGTCTGTGCGGGACGCCGAGAAACACCTGCCCGGGCTTTGCGTCGCGCTGCGCGATGAACGCCTTGTATGACTCCGCCAGGCACTCGTCACCCGTCTTGTCGCCCTGAGTTATCTCCCCGACTTTTTTGTTGACTATCAGCAGGTGGTTGTCCTCATAGAGAATCCTCCCCGCGAAGTCGCTGTACTCTTCTTCTGTCAGCTGTCTGTAAATCATGCTGCGAAGGTAAGTGAAAAAATCAGTATCTTCGTACGTTTACTTTACTGCATTTTTAATGAAACACGTCTTTACTTTAATTACCGCGGCAGTCCTGCTTCAGGTCACCGTGCCGGTCTGTGGGCAACAGAAGAACCGTCTCTGGTACGATACCCCCGCCGCCTATTGGGAGGAGGCTCTGCCGATAGGCAACGGCCGTCTGGCCGCCATGGTCTATGGGGGGCCGGAAAAAGAGGAGATTCAGCTCAACGAGGAGACAATCTCCGCCGGGTCTCCGTACAACAATTACAATCCCGAGGGGCCCGAGTATCTCCAGCAGGTGCGGAATCTCATCTGGGCGGGAAAATCCAAAGAAGCGCAGGAAATAGCGGACAAGAAACTTCTTTCCCCGGTGGGGCGCGAACTTCAGTATCAGACGGCGGGCTCGCTCAACATCGACTTTCCCGATCACGAAGGATACAGAGGATATTACCGCGAACTGGACATAGACAACGCTCTGACGCTCACCCGCTACAAGGTGGGGGATGTCGAGTACGTCCATGAGGCGTTCGCTTCAATGACCGATGGACTGATTGTCATCCGCATCAGTTCGTCGAAAAAGGGGAGCCTGAACTGCTCCCTTTCGCTGAGCACGCCGATGCCGTCCCCCGTCACGAAGGCGGCGGGCAGGATGCTCAGAATGGAAGGTGTCACTTCCGGCAATGACTTCATCCCCGGAGCGGTGCGCTACTGTACGGATGTCAAGGCGGTCAACAAGGGCGGCCGTTTGCTCGCGCAGGGCGATTCCCTCAAGGTCGAGAAGGCCACTGAACTTCTGATTTACGTGTCGATTGCCACCAATTTCGTCAATTATCGTGACATCTCCGCCGACCCGGAGAAGCGTTGTGAGGCGTATATGAAAAATTCGTCACGCAGCTACGCCAAGGCGAAGGAGGCCCATATCGCGGCGTACAGAAAACAGTATGACAGGGTTAAGTTTGAGCTCGCGTCCGACTATGACGGAGACGCGCATACCACGACGGAGCGAACGAAGACGATTTCCACGACTGCTGACAATCAGCTTGTGAGCCTCTATTTCAATTATGGCCGCTATCTGCTGATTTCGTCCTCGCAGCCGGGAGGGCAGGCCGCCAACCTGCAGGGCAAGTGGAACAGGCACGTCTCGCCGCCATGGAGCTGCAACTATACGACCAATATCAACGCCGAGATGAACTATTGGCCGGCGGAGGTGACAAATCTCGCCGAACTTCACGAGCCGTTCTTGAGAATGGCCGGGGAGCTTTCCGAATCGGGTTCCGAGACGGCTCGCATACAATACGGCTGCCGCGGCTGGGTGCTTCACCACAATTCCGATCTCTGGCGCTGCACCGGGGCTCTCGACTATGCCTATTGCGGCCTGTGGCCTACAGGGGGAGCTTGGGTATGTCAGCATCTCTGGGACCGCTATCTCTATAGCGGGGATAGGGAATACCTCGCCGAGGTTTATCCGATAATGAAGGGCGCCGCCGAATTTTTCGTGGATTTCCTCGTGGAGGATCCGAATACCGGCTATATGGTTGTCGTTCCGTCCAGTTCCCCGGAGAACAGGCCGCGTTCGCAGAGCGGCAACCTTCAATCCGGAGTGACGATGGACAACCAGCTGGTCACCGACCTCTTCTCGAATGTCGAGAGGGCTTCGGAGATTCTCGGCGCCGACACCGCGTTCCGCGATACTCTGAAGACCTTGCGCCATCGGCTGACCCCGATGCAGGTGGGCCGCTACGGGCAGCTGCAGGAATGGGCCGAGGATTGGGATTCGCCGGATGACCATCACCGCCACATCTCCCATCTCTGGGGGTTCTTCCCGGGATATCAGATTTCTCCGTACCGCACTCCGGTGCTCTTCGATGCCGTGCGGAACACGCTTGTGCAGCGCACCGATGCTTCGACAGGCTGGTCCATGGGCTGGAAAGTCTGCTGCTGGGCCCGCATGCTGGACGGCAACCACGCATTCAAGATGATAAGGGAGCAGTTGAACTATGTCGATCCGCAGGTTCAGAAAGGGCAGGCGGGCGGCACATATCCCAATCTCTTCGACGCTCATCCTCCTTTTCAGATTGACGGCAATTTCGGCTGCACCGCCGGAATCGCGGAAATGCTGATGCAGAGCCACGACGGGGCCGTGCATCTCCTTCCGGCACTCCCCGACGACTGGCACGAGGGTTCCATCAAGGGTCTGAGGGCCCGCGGCGGTTTTGAGATTGAAGACATGGAATGGTCGGACAACAGCCTCGGCAAGGCCGTCATCCGTTCTACCATAGGTGGCAATCTGCGCATACGTTCCTATGTCAAGTTGCAGGGAGAGGGGCTGAAGGAGGTTTCCGACGGTACGGAAAATCCTAATCCGCTTTTTGCCGCGCAGCAGATACTGCGTCCCGTTGTCAGTCCCGCTGCCAATCTTCACGGGCCCGAGGTGCCTTATGGATATCTCTATGATATGGAAACGGTTCCGGGACAGGTGATCGTAATTGTTCGGGATAAATAAATTTTTTTCTTACAGAATTGCCGTTCTCGCCGTGTATTGCTTTTGAATTGTCGGCGTAAGGGGGCTGTTTATTCTTATTTGTAACGTAAAAGGCGAAAATTATGTGGTTTTCGCCTTTATTGCGTTGTGTGATAGGGTGTTGAATTGTTGCGGATTTTAACTATATTTGTCTCCAGTAGTGAAAAAACTTTATAGTCATGAAAAAGTTATTTTATCTTTCCTGCGGCCTTGCCCTCGTGCTCGCCGCATCCTGCAACAAGGAAAACACCGACCCGGTTCCGGAGCCGGAAGACACGACCGTGAACCTCAGTGCCGACGGCACGGCGAACTGCTATCTGCTGTCAGCGGCTGGTGATTACTCATTCAACGCCACCGTGAAAGGAAACGGGGCCGGGACCGAGGGGCTTTCCAAGCCTGCGGCAATTTCTCCGGCCGGCGCGAAACTCGTCTGGGAGACGGAGAAGGGACTTGTGAGCGGAGTCGCGTTCGCTGACGGGAAAATCAGTTTCACTGCGTCCGGCAAGGCGGGCAATGCTCTTATCGCCGCCACGGATGCGGCCGGGAAAATTCTCTGGAGCTGGCATATTTGGTATCCGGAGGAGGAAGTGCAGAACTTTGTACTCAAGTCCGGCTATAGCGCGATGAACATGAATCTCGGCGCCCTCACTTCCAAGTTCTCCGGCGAGCCTGATGTGAAACCTTACGGAATGCTCTATCAGTGGGGACGCAAGGATCCGTTCCCTGCCTCTCCGACCCTTACCGGTGACACACAGACCGTGGGCGCTCCTCTCTACGATGCTTCGGGCAAGGAGGTGAGCATCAGCTATTCGTCATGGACTTCCTCGGCGAACAACACTCTCGAGTATGCCATTGCAAATCCTACCGTATGCATATCGAGCTATGCTCTTTATACGACTTCCCAGGATTGGCTTGCCACGTCCAATGACGCTCTTTGGGGCAACCCTGACGGATCCGAGCGCGACAAGACCACCAACACCTATCCCAACAAGGGGGCCAAGTCCTACTATGACCCGTGTCCTGTGGGCTATCGTGTTCCGCCTGCTGACGTGTTCCGCTCTTTCACCTCGACCGGCGGATATGCCTGGACCCTGGATTCTTTCGACGTGGCTGATTCCAACGGTGATGGAGCCATAACCGCAGATGATTTCAACTACGGATGGTTCTTCAACGCTGACAACGGCAAAAGCCTCTTCTTCCCTGCCGCCGCCCGCTATTATGGCATCTATGGCATGCTGTATGGTTCCGTGAGCGGAATTTGGGGCAATTATTGGGGAAATGCCGCAGCCGAGCCCAGCTACGGCAATCCTGGAGTGGCTTTCTGCGTGCTTTCGTTCGATAAATCTCAGATGACCGTCTCTCCTGCCGCCACTGCGGCCCGCGCCGACGCAATGTCCGTCAGGTGCATCAAGGAATAATCCTATCTTGACGGTCGCGGACGCGGCAGAGAATTGTCCGCCGCCGTATTGAAATCTTTCAGAAGGGGTAGAGGAGCTGCCGGGTTGAAGTCAGCGGCACCGTCGATGAGATGGTCCGCAAGTCCGAGACCGGAGTCCTTTATCCCTTTTGCTATGCACCTTGAGAACAGATATCCTCCGAAGTTCCCGGAGTGCGTGCCGTCCTGATAGGCCTTGGCCGTGTCAGGCCCCAGAGCCTTCACGATGTCCTTGCTCATGGAGAAAAGGTCGATGTACGTGCATCCGGCAAGCTCCGCAGCTTTTTTCGCCCCTTCGGCATATCTGTCAATCAGCCCGGACGCATCCGGTGCGCAGCTGTTGAGGTCCACCTTGGTCATCGGAGAGACTATCACCGGAATCGCTCCCTTCCTCATTATCTCTACGGCGTAAGTGGCGAGCTGCCAAATGTAGTCCGTCCCGGCGTCGGAGTGGGTGAATTCCCATTCCCCGGCCATGTCGTCCTTCGGCCACATCCCGTCGTGCCCTTTGGCCTTGCTGTCGTTCGTGCCGAGCTGTATCAGCACGTAGTCTCCTGTCTTGAGTTTCTCATAGACCTTGTCCCATCTTCTCTGGAAGCGGAAAGCCTTGAGTGTCTGGCCGGATTCGGCGTGGTTGGCCACCACCACCGGCAGCTTGAACCAGAGCGGCAGCACCTGCCCCCAGGTGCCGTAGTAGCTTCCGGCCTGGTCGGTGACGGTGGAGTCTCCGATGAGATAGACCGTCAGGGGGCTTTCCAGAGGCTCTATCTCCACTGTCCGCACTTTCGGATTCTCATCGCAGAACGTCAGCGTGAGCTTGTCGTCCCAGTTGAAGGCCAGAGGTCTGCCGCTGCCGTAGTCCCATTCCCTGGAGTCAAGCTTCATCGTGTTGCCCGGGGAGAGGGTGTTGCTGCGCACGTTCACACTGAAGCTCTTGCGGACGATTTCCCCCTTGGCCGTGGTGCATCCTTCCAGCACGAGCCGGCGCTGTTCCGCCCGGATGCTCGTCTTGGACGTGCCTTCGGGGTCGCCGAGCGTCACGCTGACCTTGTAGCTGCCTTCCGGAAGCTTCACCGAGAAGCTCGCCGGGGCTCCGTTCCGGTTTTCTTCATAGCCGTATCCCAGGCTGTCGGAGTAGGCGGCATCCCGTGCCACCTGCACGTAGCCGTCGGAGGTTTTGTCCGTGTATAAATTGAACTTCAGGCTCTGTGCCGCGCAAAGCTGTGCCGCGCAAAGCATGAGCGCAAGGATGATATTGGTTTTCATTGCAGTGTGTTTATGTGTTACATGAGGAATTTGGACATGTCTTCGCCGAGAGCTTCCCGCTCCCGGATCTCCGTGGAAGAAATGTCGATTATCGGAGCGTCGATGAGGCTGATGTTATACAGTCTGTCGAGGCTTTCGAGGCTGGCCGTGTCGGGGCTTGTCCATGAGTCCAGCACGTAGGGGGCGGGGAACTGCCGGCATTCTTCCAGAAGCAGCTGCCGCGTGCGGGCCATGTCGAAGCCGGTCCTGGGATACACCACCACCCCGTATTCGCTCAGCAGGCGGGGCGCGTCGCGCCATCTGTGTATGTTCTGGAGGTTGTCGGCCCCTATCACGAGCGTGAATTCGTTCTGCGGTTCACGCTTCTTGAGCGCGTCGAGCGTCCTGATGGTGTAGTGGGGGGCGGGCATCTGAAGTTCGATATTGTCCACCCAGACGTGCAGTCCGGGATGCCTCAGCACGGCGTCGATTGCGGCACGGTAGCGCTGCTCGGCGTTGAGCGCCTTGTCGGGGCCCTTGAGCGGGTTCTGTGGGGAGATGACCAGATAGACCCAGTCGAACTCCCGGACATCGGTGAGATACTCCATTATCGCCTGATGCCCTATGTGCAGGGGGTCGAACGATCCCGAATAGACGGCTATCCGCATAGGAATTCATCCACTGCCCTGTCCGCCTCGGCGAGGGTGTCTTCCAGAGTGTCGTTGACTATCTCGCGGTCGAAGCGGCCCTTGGCGAACGCGATTTCGGACCCGGCCTTCGCGAGCCTTTCCCTTATGTCGGCCTCGCAGTCGGTGCCTCTCCCCCTCAGCCTGCTCTCCAGAACTTCCATGCTCGGCGGCAGTATCAGAATCGAGAGGGCGGCGGAGCCGAAATATTTTTTGAGGTTTACCCCGCCCTTGACGTCCACGTCGAAGATGATCACGTGCCCCTTGCTCCAGATGCGCTCCACTTCGCTCTTGAGGGTGCCGTAGAAGCGGTCGTGATAGACTTCCTCGTGCTCGACGAACTCGTCCCGGGCAATCAGCTCCCTGAAGCGCCCGGCGGAGATGAAGTAATACTCGACCCCGTCCCGTTCGTTGCCGCGCGGGGCTCTTGAAGTGGCTGATATGGAAAACTCGAACTCCGGATGGGATTTGAGCAGATGGCCTACGACCGTGCTTTTCCCGGCTCCGGAAGGTGCTGAAAATATGAGTACTTTCCCTGTCATTTATATGTGGAATTTCCGCAAAAATAGTTAATTTTACGCGATTTTTTCGGAAACGAGATATTTGTTATAATAAATTATTTGTCTTATGAAGGTTTCTTATAAGGATCTCGGACTTGTGAACACCCGTGCGATGTTCGCCAAGGCCGTAAAGGGCGGATACGCCGTTCCTGCTTTCAACTTCAACAATATGGAGCAGCTCCAGGCCATCATCCAGGCTTCGGCTGAGACCAAGTCTCCGGTGATTCTCCAGGTGTCAAAGGGCGCGCGCAACTACGCCAACCAGACCCTTCTCCGCTATATGGCGCAGGGTGCCGTGGAGTATGCCAAGGAGCTCGGCTGGAAAAAGCCTCAGATCGTGCTTCACCTCGACCACGGCGACAGCTACGAACTCTGCAAGAGCTGCGTTGACTTCGGATTCTCCTCTGTCATGATTGACGGCTCCGCTCTCCCTTACGATGAGAACGTGGCCCTGACCAAGAAAGTCGTGAAGTACGCCCACAAGTATGACGTCACCGTAGAGGCCGAGCTCGGCGTGCTCGCCGGCGTTGAAGATGAGGTCTCTTCAGAAGAGTCCCACTACACCAAGCCGGAAGAGGTCATCGACTTCGTAAAGAAGACCGGATGCGATTCTTTGGCCATCTCCATCGGCACCTCCCACGGCGCATACAAGTTCAAGCCGGAGCAGTGCACCCGTGACCCGCAGACCGGCCGTCTCGTACCTCCGCCGCTCGCGTTCGACGTTCTCAAGGCCATCGAGAAGAAGCTCCCGGGTTTCCCTATCGTGCTTCACGGTTCATCTTCAGTGCCTCAGGAATATGTGGACACCATCAACAAGTTCGGCGGCAAGCTCCCTGATGCCGTAGGCATTCCGGAAGAGCAGCTGCGCAAGGCCGCGAAGAGCGCGGTATGCAAGATCAACATCGACTCCGATTCACGTCTTGCGATGACCGCCGCCATCCGTGAGCACTTCGCCGAGCATCCTGAGCATTTCGATCCTCGCCAGTACCTCAAGCCGGCCCGTGAAGAGATGAAGAAGATGTACATTCACAAGATCATGAATGTGCTCGGTTCCAACGGAAAAGCCAGGTAATTGACTGAGCGTTATCCATCCAAGTTGCTGAAAGACGCTGTGGAAGCCATCAGCTCCCTTCCGGGGGTCGGCTCCCGCAGCGCTTTGCGCTTGGCCCTGCACCTGCTGCGTCAGCCGCCGGAGAACATCCGCCGTTTCGCGTCCGCAATCGAGCGTCTTGCCGACGACGTGCACTATTGCAGCACCTGCATGATGATTTCAGACACCGACACCTGCGGCATCTGCGCGGACAAGACGCGCGACCACGGCACCATCTGCGTGGTGGAGAGTGTCCGGGACGTGATGAGCATCGAAGAGACGGGACAATACCGGGGGGTCTATCATGTGCTCGGGGGGATCATATCCCCGATCAACGGGGTCGGACCTTCCGATCTGAACATCCGTCAGCTCGTAGAGAGGCTCAAGGCGGCGCAGGGGCCCGTGGAAGTCATATTCGCCCTGAGCGGAGACGTGGAGGGGGAGACGACATCATTCTATATCTACCGTCAGATTGAGGGGCTCGGGGTCAAAGTCTCCACCCTTGCACGTGGCCTGGGCTTCGGAACTGACCTCGAGTACGCCGACTCGCTGACGCTCGGGCGCTCGATTCTCAACCGCCAGATTTTCAAACCTTGACCTGCCGGGTCCGGGCCGCCCCGACTTAGAAGCTGTTTTGAAATGGTCCCCGAATTTTATTATGGGGAATCAGAACAGGAAGCTGATCCCGATGCCGATAAGGACAGCACCTCCGGCGATTTCCGCCACGCTGCCGCATTTCCGCCCTATCGCCCTGCCGCCCAGAATCCCGGCAATCACCGAAATCACCGTCACCACCGCGACCGATACCGCCAGCACTGCGATGGAGCCTTCCTTGCCCTCTTTTCCTCCCATCGACTGCGCCACTCCTACGGCGAGGGCGTCGATGCTCGTGGCCACGCCTCCTATGATTATGTTTTTCATTCCGTTGAGGTTGCGCTCCTCGCCTTCCCCGCGTATGCCTTCAAGCAGCATCGAGCCTCCGACATAGAGGAGCAGGACGCAGCCTATGACGTGGGAGACGGTGTGCACCATCCCGGCGAAGAGGCTGCCGAACAGCCATCCGGCGAGCAGGAGAGCGGTCTGGATGAGGGCGAACGACAGCGCCACCCTGCCTGCGTCCTTCCAGTCTATCTTCTTGAGTGTCACGCTGGAACATAGAGCCACGGCAAAGCAGTCCGCGCACAGCGAGACGGCTGTAAGTATCGATTCGAGCATTCCCATTTCCTTCGCTTTAGAGGGCCGCGAATATAGGCATTTTGTCAAAATATTCCTATATTTGCGCGCCCGCTTCTCCGTGACGTGGACGCCGAACCCCAAAACCGGAAAGCTTATGATCAAGATTTTCTACAGACAGGGCGGCAAGATTGAATTTTGCCAATCTGAAACGGAGCTTGCTGCCATCAGCAAGGATGCTGTCCTCTGGATAGATCTTCTGCAGCCGTCGGGAGATCAGAAGAGGGCCGTCGAGGCGTATATCGGCACTGAAATCCAGAGCCGGGCCGAAGCCGAGGAAATCGAAAGCTCGTCCCGTTTTTCGGAAGAGGACGGGGTCATCTTCGCCAACACCAACTTCCTTTCCCCTGCGGACGACCAGATGTTGATGGATCCCGTGTCCTTTATCATATCGGGAGGCATCCTCACCACAGTCAGGGAGATACCTCTCCGGTCGCTGGACACCCTCCAGCTGAAGGTTCAGGCCCTTCCGGAGCAGTTTCCGGACGGTTTTTCCGTATTTCTGTCCATCATGGACAGGCGTGTCGACCTGGATGCCGACATCGTCGAGCTGATTTCCAAGGACGTGTCGCGCTTCAGCCGCCGCATCAACCAGATGGAGGACATCAACGAGAAGTTTCTGCTGGACATCAACCAGCTGCAGCAGAATGCGATGAACGTCCGCGAGAACATAGTGGACAAGCAGAGGCTCATCTCCAACGTGCTCAAGAGCCGCCTCTGTCCCAAAGATCCGGATTTCCGTCAGGATCTCGGCGTCATCCTCCAAGATATCGCCTCGCTCATAAACCATATCACCTTCACCTTCGAGAGGCTCGAGTATATGCAGGACACCGTGGTCGGAATCATCAACCTTGACCAGAACCGGATAATGAAGACCTTCACCTTCGTCTCCCTGCTGCTGATGCCTGCCACGCTGGTGGCGAGTTTCTACGGGATGAACGTGGCGCTGCCGTTGTCCGCCAGCCCTCTCGCGTGGCTGTTCATACTCCTGCTGATGGTCGTGCTCGTGCTTGCGGTGTGGTACGTTTTCAAACGCAAGAAAATGCTTTGATTATCAGATTTTTTTGCTACCTTTGCGCGCTTCGTTTCCGGGCGTGCCCGGGAGAGCATGTTACATAAAGTTCAACTAATAGTTTGTTTTTTCTTACAAAAATGAGTGAAATTGAAAACAAAGCGGTGGAAACCGTCAAGGAAGAAGCTCCAAAGCCGGAGAAGAAGAGCACTGTGCTCAATGCTTCCGTAAAGCCCGAGGACTTCGATTGGGATGCCTTTGAGGGCGGTGACGTCTATGGCGACACTGACCGCAAGGCCATCGAAGAAGCATACGGCAAGACTCTCTCCAAGGTAGTGGAGAACGAAGTCGTCGAGGGAGAGGTGACCGGACTCAACAAGCGTGAGATCGTCATCACCATCGGCGGCAAGAGCGAGGGAGTCATCCCTGTGTCGGAATTCCGCTACAATCCTGATATCAAGGTGGGCGACAAGGTTGAGGTCTATGTCGAGTCCGCAGAGGACAAGAAGGGCCAGCTCGTGCTCTCTCACCGCAAGGCCCGCACCCTCAAGTCCTGGGACAGAATCAACGAGGCGTTCGAGAACGACGAGATTGTCAAGGGCTTCGTCAAGACCCGCACCAAGGGCGGTATGATCGTGGACGTGTTCGGAATCGAGGCGTTCCTCCCGGGCTCCCAGATCGACATCAAGCCTATCCGTGACTACGACCAGTTCGTCAACCAGAACATCGACTGCAAGATTGTCAAGATAAACCAGGAATTCCGCAACGTGGTGGTATCCCACAAGGCGCTTCTCGAGGCGGAGCAGGAGCAGAAGAGGGCCGAACTCATCGGGAAGCTGGAGAAAGGCCAGGTTCTCGAGGGTGTGGTCAAGAACATTACCAACTACGGCGTGTTCGTGGACCTCGGCGGAGTGGACGGTCTCATCCATATCACCGACCTCTCATGGGGCCGTGTCAACCATCCTGAGGAAGTCGTTTCCCTCGATGAGAAGATCAAGGTCGTCGTACTCGACTTCAACGAGCAGCAGAAGCGTATCGCTCTCGGACTCAAGCAGCTCACCCCGCATCCTTGGGACAACCTCAATCCTGACCTCAAGGTCGGTGACAAGGTCAAGGGCAAGGTGATTCTCATCGCCGATTACGGCGCATTCGTCGAGATTGAGCCGGGTGTCGAGGGTCTCGTACACGTTTCCGAGATGTCATGGTCTCCTCGCCTCCACTCCGCACAGGAGTTCCTCAAGGCGGGCGACGAAGTTGAGGCTCAGATTCTCTCCATCGACCGCGAGGCGCGCAAGATTTCCCTCGGACTCAAGCAGCTCACCCCCAACCCTTGGGAGAGCATCCGCGAGAAGTATCCTGTGGGCAGCAAGCACAAGGCCATTGTTCGCAATATCACCAACTTCGGCGTGTTCGCCGAGCTTGAGGACGGCGTAGAGGGACTCGTGCACATCAGCGACCTCAGCTGGAACAAGATCAAGCATCCTTCAGAGGTGGTCACTCCGGGAGACAGCATCGACGTGCAGATTCTCGACTTCGATGAGGCCAACCACAAGCTTTCTCTGGGCATGAAGCAGCTCACCCCTAATCCTTGGGACGAGATCGAGTCCAAGTATCCGGTAGGCTCCGTAGTCGAGGGCACGGTGGCTTCTCTGACCGACAAGGGCGCCAACATCACGCTCGACGGCAAGGCCGAGGGCTTCGCGTTCAGCCGTGAGCTCGTCAAGGAAGACGGCAAGCAGGCCGTAGCAGGGGAGACTCTGCCTTTCAAGGTGATCGAGCTTCGCCGCTCAACCCGCCGCATCCTCCTCTCTCACCTGCGCACCTACGCCGAGGTCAAGGAGAAGGCTGCCGCAACTGAGGCCGAGAACACCAAGAAGGCTGTCAAGAAGGTCAACGCCAACGTTGAGAGAGCCACTCTCGGCGACATCGACGCTCTGGCCGCACTCAAGGAGAAGCTCGAGAAAAGCGAGTAATCCTCCGGTATGAACTTCACACTTAAGATAATGGGCACGGCTTCGGCCATGCCCATTTCTGATAGGAATCCAAGCGCTCAGGCACTCATCGTGCACGGGCGCTTGTTTCTCATTGACTGCGGCGAGGGGGCGCAGAGCCAAATGCGGCGCATGCACGTCTCATTCACCAAGGTCGAGGCGATATTCATCTCGCATATTCACGGGGATCACGTCTTCGGGCTCTTCGGCCTGCTGAACTCCATGGCGATGTACGGGCGGACGGCCCCCCTGTACGTGTATGGCCCTCAGGCTCTCGGCTCCATAATCAAGTTCTACGAGTCGTTTTTCGGCACTGAAGGCTCTTTCCCGATTGCATTCACCGCAGTGAAGTGTAGCGGGCTGCAGCTGGTGCACGAGTCGAAGTCGGTGAAAGTCAGTGCTTTCCCGCTCAATCACAGAATTGAATGCTACGGCTATCGCTTCGACGAGGTTCTGACCCCCAAGGGCCTGCTGGCCGCCGCCGCGAATCCCTCCATTGTCCCGAAGTCCTACGCCTATTGCTCGGACACGGCCCCTTTCGAGGCTCTGCCGGAATGGGTGAAGGGGGTGGACTGCCTCTATCATGAGGCCACCTATCAGAAGGAGATGGCGGACAAGGCGGCACTCCGCTTCCATTCCACCACCGAGCAGGCCTCGCGCTGCGCTCTGCTCTCCGGAGCCGGGAGGCTCATAGTGGGGCACTATTCTTCCCGGATTGTGGATTTCGATGCGTATCTCAAGGAATGTACTGACATTTTCCCGAATACGGTCGCCGCGCGGGACGGTGACGTCTTCGAAATATAGCAATTCTTCGTATCTTCGCGGACAATGAAAAGATTTGCTCTTATCCTTCTGGCGGCATTCCTCGCTCTCGGGGTCGAGAAGAATCCCCGCCTTGCATATATTGAGAAATATGCCTCCATCGCGGTCAGCGAGATGGAGCGTACGGGAGTTCCTGCAAGCATCACTCTTGCCCAGGGTCTGCTGGAATCCAATGCCGGGATGTCCGCCCTCGCCGTCAAGGGCAACAATCACTTCGGCATCAAGTGCCACAACGACTGGACCGGCAAGCGGATGGCCTACGACGACAACGCCCCGGGCGAGTGCTTTCGCGTCTATCCGAGCGCGGAGAATTCGTTCCGCGACCATTCGGACTTTCTGCGGGGCAGGGACCGCTACAAGGCTCTCTTCGAACTCGGGAGCACGGACTACAAGGGCTGGGCCCGGGGACTGAAGAAGGCCGGTTATGCCACGGACCCCTCGTATGCTCAGAAGCTCATCACCATCATAGAGGATTACTCTCTGTACGAGTACGACAAGGGCATAAAGGTGAGCGTGACCCCGCCTCTGGAGGTCGAGGCTCCGGTTCAGGTCACGCCTCAGACCATCGACCGCAAATACCGGGAGTCGGTCCGCTTCTCTCTGGGAAGGAAGGTCTATGAGCAGAACGGGATTCCTTTCGTCTATGCCGTGGAAGGGGAGAGCTGGCGTTCGATAGCCTCGTCCAACGGTCTGTTCCTGAGGGAAATCCTGAAATTCAACGACCTTTCCGAGGAGTGCCCTCTGGAGCCCGGGGCAAAGGTGTACCTCGCCCGCAAGAAGTCTCAGGCCCAGTCCGGGGTGAGCAGGTATGTCGTGGGCTCGGACGGGGAGACGCTTTGGGAGATTTCTCAGCGCTTCGGCATAAGGCTGGCCGCTCTCCAGAGGATGAATCCGGTGCTTATCGGACGCGATCTTGAGGAAGGGGATTCCATAAACCTCCGGAAGAGGTGATGGGGAAGTCTTTGGTAAAACTCCTGTTTGTCCTGCTTCTGCTGCTCTGCGCTTGGCTGGGCCGGAGCTGGTATCGGGACAATCGCATGCCCAATTTCACCCGCACGGCGGAGATATGCATCTATCCCGGAACCTCCGCTTCCGAGGCACTTGAACTCATCGCCGAAAGGGCGGGGGTCAAGGACAGGGGCAGTCTTGAGCGCAGTTTCAAATCCAAGCAGGTGGAGAAATATCTGAGTCCGGGGCACTACACGGTCAGCCCGGACAATTCCAGCGTCTATGTGGCGCGCATGCTCAATAACGGCTGGCAGACCCCCGTCCGGCTGACGCTTTCGGGGAACCTCCGCATCAGGGGCAACATCGCCTCGAAGATAAGCAGTCAGCTGCTTCTCGATTCGGCTTCGGTCAGGCATGCGCTCGATTCCGACACTCTTCTCTCCCGCTACGGGTTCAGCTCGAAAAATGTCTTCTCCCTGCTCATGCCCTCGACCTACGAGATTTATTGGACGGCTTCGATGACCGACGTGCTTGACAGGATGAAGGACTCGTACGACAAGTTCTGGACTGCGCAGAACGACGCCAAGGCTTCCGCTCTCGGATTGACCAGGGAGGAGGTGTCGATTCTCGCCTCCATCGTCAAGGCTGAATCCAACTGTGAGCCGGAGATGCCGCTCATCGCCGGAGTCTATCTCAACCGCCTTAAAACGGGGATGCTGCTGCAGGCTGACCCGACCGTCGCCTTCTGCTTCGACTACAAGCCGCAACGCCTTCTGCACAAGCATCTTGAAGTTGACTCCCCCTACAATACCTACCGCCATCCGGGGCTTCCTCCGGGGCCCATATGCGTCCCTACGCGTGCTGCGCTCGAAGCGGTGCTGAACCCGGATTTCGGGGGAGAATGGGGTAAGGGGAACTTCTACTTCTGCGCCGCCCCGGACTTCTCCGGCAAGCATGTCTTCGCCCGCACCCTGAGCGAGCACAACGCCAACGCCCGGGCCTTCCGGGCGGAACTTTCCCGCCGCGCCCGTGCGAAGAAGGGCTGACAACCTGTCAAAAGGTCTCCACGGAGGCTTCGGATCTTCGCATAGGCGTGGCTCCGCCGTAGATTATATGAAGTTTGGACGCGTCTGCTCCGGAGAGTTTTGACCAGAACTTGAGGCCTTTTAGAAAGGATTCGTTGAACGTCTCCGCCGATTTGATTTCATACGCGTCCTCTTTGTCTCCGCTCCTGTGGATAAGGTCAACTTCATTGCCCGTGCTGTCCCTCCAGAATGACACTCCCGGCTCTATGATTCCATTGTTGAAGTCATTCTTGATAAAGTCCGAGATTACCATATTCTCAAACAGGTTGCCTCGGAGATAGTGTGTGTTCATCTGTGTCGCGGTCTTTATTTCGAGAAGCGAACAGACGAGTCCGGTATCATAAAAATACAGCTTCGGGGCCTTGATGAGCCTTTTTGAGTAGTTTTTGTGATCCGGTCTCAGAAGGAACAGGATATAGCTTGATTCGAGAATCGAGAGCCATGAGTCCACGGTCATCACTGAAATGCCGCAGTCATTGGCGAGGGACGACTTGTTGAGAATCTGTCCGACCCTTGCCGCGCAGAGTTTCAGAAATCTGATAAAATTGCTCAGCTTGCTGACGTCTTTTATGCTGCGCAGATCCCTTTCTATGTAGGTGTTTATGTAAGCGGGGTAATAGTCCTCCGGCGCTATCCCCTTGTCAAATAGTCTTGGGTAGCAGCCATATAACAATTTCTCATCCGTGCTCTGCGGCAGTATTCCCCCATCTTCCATCTCGGATTTGGAGAACGGCAGGAGGTGGAGAAGGCCGACCCTGCCCGCGAGGCTCTGATCCACCGCTTGCATCAGTTGCAGGTTCTGTGAGCCGGTGAGGATGTACATCCCCTCTTTTCCTGCATCATCGCAGTGGGTTTGCAAATACGAAAGCAGTGACGGAACCCTTTGAACCTCATCGATTATCGTTTTGTCCGGATATGTGGCGATGAATCCTCTCGGATCCTGACTGGCGAATTCCCGAATGTCGATGTCTTCAAGCGACACTTTTTTGTAGTCCGGGAATGCGGCTTTGGCCAAAGTCGTTTTCCCCGATTGTCTCGGGCCTGTTATCACCACGAAGGGGTATTGTCTGGAGAGGGCTATTGCCTTACTGGTCAAGTCTCGTGCAATCATATCATTTTTTTGCAAATTTAAGTTTTGATTTTAGCATTTGCAAGAATTATCGCCGGCGCGATCCGGGTAAAAGAATTTCTGAAAATTTTGAGGAACTTGAAATTATGTCTAATTTTGCGGCGGATTCCGGAAGGGTCCGGAGTCGCAGAAGTTGTAGTGTACTTATTGACGTAAAGCAATGATGGACAAAAGCAAACTTGTCGGCCATCTCGCAGTGGCCGCCGCGTACACGATTTTCGGATTCAACATCATTTTTTGCAAGGACATAGCCAACTCCCATGCCATTGCTCCGTCCGTGCTCTTCACGATAAGGGCCATCGGGGCTTCGGCGCTGTTCTGGCTTCTGTCCCTTTTTCTTCCGAAGGAGAAGATGCCTCTCAGGGACATCATGAAGGCGGCTCTCGCTTCGGTGCTGGGACTCTTCGTCCCTCAGTTCTCTTTCCTCGTGGCGACGACGATGACCACCTCCATAGACCTTTCGGTGCTCGGTTCGCTGCCTCCGATTTTCACGATGTTCTTTGCGGCCATCTTCCTCAAGGAGCCGATAACCGTCAAGAAGGCGGGAGGAGTGGCGCTCAGTCTCGTCGGGGTGCTGATGCTGATTTTCAACTCCGTCTCGAGCCACAACGGCATAGACCATACACAGCCCCTCGGCATCGTGCTGATGCTGATGAACGGATTGAGCTTCGGCGCCTATCTGGGAATCTTCCGCCCGCTGATCTCGCGCTACAGCGTGGTGACGTTCATGAAGTGGATGTTTCTTTTCTCCCTGCTGATTTCGCTCCCGTTCGCCGCCGCCGGACTCTCCGCAACGGACTTCTCCGCCGTAACTCCCGCCGTGGCGAGGGAGGTGGCGTTCCTCGTGATATTCGCGACGTTCGTCGCCTATTTCCTTATCCCGGTGGCGCAGAAGAGGATACGCCCTACGGTCATCAGCATGTACACCTACCTTCAGCCGATGATCGCCACCGTAGTCAGCATAATCATCGGCATGGATGTCCTGACCTGGCAGAAGGTGGCGGCCATGATTCTCATTTTCGCCGGAGTGGGCTTCGTCAACAAGAGCAAGGCGGCCCCGCAGAATGCTTCTCTTTCTTAGAGCGGCGGAAATTCCTGCGGACAGCTTCACTGAGATTCGTCCTGCAAGCGTAATCAAGCACGATATTTGGTATATTTGCATCCGATGGATGCACTTATTGAACAAGCCCGCGCGGTGGCTCTATCCGCCCTCAGGGACGAGACCCGTTACGACGGATCCCCCTTCATACAGCATCCCGACAACGTGGCCCGCATCGTGGCCGACGAGATCGGGCTGCCTGCCGAGTGTGTCGCCGCAGTCTATCTGCATGAGGCTACGAGGACACATAAAGACGTGGATATCAGCTCTTTCCCCAAAGAGGTGAGGATAATCACCGAGGGGCTGAACAAGATTTCGACCATCAAGCCGAAGGATACCCGTCTCGAAGCCGAGAACTACAAGAAGCTCATCGTCCAGTACTCATCCGACCCGAGGGTCGTGGTGCTGAAAATCGCCGACCGTCTGGAGGTGATGCGCAACCTGGGCATCTTCCCGAAAACCTCGCGCGAGCAGAAGCTGCTGGAGACCCTGATGCTGTATATGCCTCTGGCTCACCAGCTCGGCTTGTACAATATCAACAACGAATTCGGCAACATCTACTTCCGCTACTCCGAGCCGGAGCAATACCGGGCCGTGACCAACAAGCTCAAGGCCACGGAAAAGGATCGGGAGCAGCTCACCTCCGAGTTCATCCGCCCGCTCGAAAAGAAACTCTCCGACGCCGGCATACGCTACAAGCTCAAGGCGCGTACCAAGAGCGCGTATTCCATCTACCGCAAGATGCAGGTTCAGAAGGTGCCGTTCGAGGGGGTATATGATGTGTTCGCGATTCGCTTCATCATTGATTGCGAGGACGATCCGAAGCTGGAGAAGGATCTTTGCTGGAAAGTTTATTCCTATGTGACCGAGGAGTACGAGCCGGATGTCAGGCGTCTGCGCGACTGGCTCACCACTCCGCGTCCCAACGGATACGAGTCGCTGCACATCACCGTGAAGAACAAGCAGGGCAAATCCCTTGAGGTTCAGATCCGAACGAAACGTATGGACATCGAGGCCGAGAGCGGCAACGCCGCCCACTGGGCCTACAAGGGCATCCGTCACGAGGCTTCGCTCGACAGGTGGATGCAGTCCGTGCGCGAGTCGCTCGCCAACCCTTACGAGGCCGCTCCCGAGGACATGCCGGCTCCGCCGGACAAGGAGATTTTCGTGTTCACCCCTACGGGGGAGCTGCGGATTCTCTCCGCCGGCTCTTCGGTGCTGGATTTCGCATTCAACATTCACTCCAATATCGGCTGCCGCTGCACGGGAGGGAAGGTCAACGGAAAACCCGTGCAGATCAGGGAGAAGCTCAAGACGGGGGACGTGGTGGAAATCATGACGAGCCGCAATCAGCGTCCGAACCGGGACTGGCTCGGATGGGTGGTCACCTCCAAGGCCAGGAGCAAGATAAAGCAGGAGCTGGATGCCGATGAGCGGCGTGCCGCAGCCGACGGGCGCGAGATTCTGGAGCGCAGGCTCAAGAACTGGAAGCTCGAATTCGGCGACGAGCTGCAGTCCGAGTTCATGAAGTTGCGCAAGTTCAGCTCCGTGATGCCGTTCCTCGCCGCGATCTCCCGGGAGGAGGTGGATGTCAATGACATCAAGTCGTTCATCCTTCAGAAGCAGGCGGAGAGGGATTTGCCCGTCGCGGAGGAGAAGGAGCTTCCGAAAGGGGAGTATGCCGGCAGCTCGTCCGACAACATTCTGGTCATCAACGCCAAGAACGTGCGCGGAATGGACTACAAATTGTCCAAGTGCTGCAATCCGGTGTTCGGGGACGACGTGTTCGGTTTTGTCACGAGGACTGAGGGCATCAAGATCCACAGGATTTCATGCCCCAACGCCGCAAGACTCATCGAGCGCTATCCATACAGGATTCAGAAGGTCGTATGGCAGAATGCCGCCGGGGGAGGGGATTTCGTCTGCGACCTCTCCGTTACGGCGGGGATGGAGCATTCGGTGCTCGGGGCCGTGATGGACGTGATCGGCAAGTTCAAGGTGTCGATGCGCTCCTTCAATGTCAAGGAGAACCGCAGGAACGGCACCTACGAGATAAGCGTCCGTCTGCTTGTACCGTCCAACACCGAGCTTGACAAGGTGATGTCGCTCGTGTCGAACGTCAAGAACGTCATCAAGGTTCACAGAGTGTAGAGTTTTAGAACCATTTCAAAACAGCTTCTTATGGATACTGAATATCTTGACAGATTTGAAAAGATTCTCGAGGACGGCCTGCTCAAGGTCTGCCGGGGGGCGGGCCTGCTCGGAGAGGAGGTCTTGAGGAGTCCCGACCTCGATGAGAAATGGGATGACTCCTATATCAGAGATTACACGGCCGACGCCGTTGAGAACTTCAATTCTTACCCCGAAGCCGCCCTGTCCTGGGCCGCATTTCTCGGTATGGCCCTCGCGCACAATTGGGACACGGACTGGGAGGCGCATAAGGACGACCCTTACAAGTCCTACTACGGCTCCCGTGGCTGGGACAATATGGACGAGCATGTCCTTCAGGACGTTCTGGGGCTTGGGGATGGTGATCCGCTGAGGCGGAAAATCAACGACACGCTCCTCAGCTGCGCTCTCGCGACTCTCGGTCTGATAAGGCATGAGAGTATCGAAGCGCAGACGGATCTGGGTTTCTATGTGCTGGTGCGCGCCTATACGGTGATGTTCCGTATCGGGGCGGCTATGGAACTTGGGCGTCTCGGGTACCGGAAAGTCCTTGTCAGTCAGGCTTCCTGATTTCTCTATATCCCGGCCCTTAGCATCGCCTCGCAACCTTCGAGAATATCCTGAAAGGCCTGTTCGAAGTCGCCGGTGTACCACGGGTCCACCACGTCGCGGCTGTGCCCGGTGTATGACATCAGCAGGTGGACTTTTCCCTCCGGGTCCGGACCCATCACTTTTTCGAGCCAGCGCTGATTGCTGGTGTCCATGCAGATGATGCGGTCGAATTTTCCGTAGTCCTCCGGGGTGACGCTGCGTGCCGTCTTGGACTGGTCGAACTGGATACCGTGCTGCTTGAGGCAGCGTTTTGCGGGCGGATAGATGGGGTTGCCGTATTCTTCGTCGGACACGGCCGCCGAATCGATGAAGTACTGGTCTTCGTCGCCCCTCGCCCTGAGCAGGGCCTTGAGTATGGACTCCGCCATCGGGCTTCTGCATATATTGCCGTGGCAGATGAAAAGTATACGTTTCATATTTTTGTCACAAGTTTCAGTGTTTTTCTCTCTTCCTCTTCTCCCCGAGACCGGGGTGACCGCTGACAAATATACGAATTGTTCATGAAATATGAAGCTGCTCCGGTTCTGCCTGAGGACGGCGGTGACTCCGGGGGAGGCGCCGCCTGCGATATTTGGGGTTCAGCTGCGCCGTAAGCTCTTTACCTCTTCCTCGGAAAGTCCTGTGCCGTCGCTGCGAACAATTCTGTCCGACCGAAGAGGGGTTCCGCCGGAGAGACCGTGTCTTTCCCGCACTTTGTCCGGGGAAACGGCCTTTC